>DWYY01000081.1 GCA_019118445.1 Candidatus Eisenbergiella merdipullorum
GGCACTTTTTCTATCTTTAAAACCCGTGTCACCTCTGAGAAGAAATGGTGCGAGGAGAAACATCTATGTCAGAAGTAGCGCAATAGACCAATTATGAAAATCGGCCTTATTCCCCTCATTTTCCTCATTGGTGCAATCTGATCTCCAAGTAAAGCCCGGAATAAGTTAAAAGAGCGTAAAAAAGTGGGACACCCCCGTTATTTACAGGGGTGTCCAATAATTCCTCGCCGCTATGCGATATCCATAGACGACGTCATAATCTGGTGCGGATAAAGGGACTCGAACCCTCACGGTCTCCCACTGGAACCTAAATCCAGCGCGTCTGCCAATTCCGCCATATCCGCCGATGTGCACCATTATACGACGCGGACTTTCCGGTTGTCAAGCCGGAAAGCCCGTATTCTGTAAGCGTATTTGCACATTTTCAGTCTGCCGGACGCCATACTCTCCAGCAGGACGGAATCCACATAGCGGTCGATGATGATGCAGGATTCTTGATTCGTAAGCCAGCAGCTCTCCCCGCTGGTCCTGATATTCGCTAGGAATTTCAGCTTAACGGTACTGCTCAGACCTAAATGTAGCATGGCGTAGATGATGCCCGCCCCGACAAAGGCAGAGATGCAGGACGGAAAATACACCCCGGCAACCGGGTAGGGATGCGCCAGAGCTTTCCCGTTCGTCCTTTCCCTTGCCGACCAGTCCGTCCGGAAAAGGCTTTTCGGATTCCTTCCCGTAAGGTTTTATCTGCAAGAAACAGAACAGGAGTTGATCGCTCTCTTCTGCTCAATTGTATTCATATGGTTTATAGAGGCATTTTAGGGCGGGATAATATGCGGATATAGATTTCTTTCAGCCATTGATGCGCAGTCTCGGTATCCCCTGCTTCAACAGCATGGCAAAGGCTATTTTCATTCCATTTAATATCATCGCTCCAAAAGGCAGAAACAAGGGCATACAAATAAGGAAATACCTCTCTTTGTTTATTTGTAAAAGGTCTTTCCTGATGATAGCCTTTCAAAAACGCAGACAGGATGATCCTTTCCTGTTTTCCGGCTATTTTGTCTGGATAATCCATGAGCCTTGCTTCAAAAATTGCCTGCATAATAGCATCGTAGTAGAGAACATTATCCCCGCAACGATTAAAGTCAAAAACGCCAATTCTGCCATCGGCAGTTTGATATAAGTTGCAAACACTAATATCTCCTTGAACAGCGTATCTCGGCTCATCCTCAAATATATGAACTTTCTGAAAAACGTGAGTATATTCACAAACAATGCTTTTATAAAAGAATTTTATCCAACCTTACTAAAACGTCTTTATTCAATTCAAAATCCTGAAAACTAAAAAGCTCATTTCGTCTTAAAGGATCAAACAGGACATCGTTTTGAACATGAAAATCAGTTTGCTCTGCAATGTTGTGCATCCGGGCAAGTAAACTACCGGTTTTTTTAGCAATACCCTCATCGACTGTATGTAATTCTCCGGTAACAAAAGCTTCCACCGTAACGATTACGTCATAGCCGTTAATGCTATACCATCGAGCGCATTGCCCAGTTGTTGTCAAATAGATTGCAGGAGTTTCTATATATCTGCTCGCTAATAGATTTGCAAACTGGCTCTGCGCATTGATGATATCTAAGGTGACATCCTCCTCTTTTTTTAATCGAATCACTAATGGTTGCCCATTATTCAAGTCAACTTTAATGATTAACCGAACTTCTTTTGAATCTGGATTATCTTTTTCGTAATCATATCTTTCCAACTCTGTGAAAGATATGATTTTTGAAGTAATACCAAAATCTTCAAGGATGAATGAAATATCATCTTTATTGATCGTAAACATGGAAAAACTCTAGCTCCAATTATTTATCGTTCAATTTTTCTTTGAATGCTTTGACTAATACATTACCAGCAGAGAGCTGGTCTGCCTGCTCTTTCCAAGATTGGAGCATTTGCAGCAACTTGCCCTGTCAGGCCTGTGCCCCCTTAGGAATATTCCGTTTCAGCCAGTTTCCCCGCAGGTAATAAATGATGAACATGACTGAGGTAACAGCCCAGGTGAGCGGATAGCTGAAGGCGACGGTGGCGAGATCCCGGTGCAGAGGCACGATCACCAGGATCCAGACCACGCGCAGGACGCAGACACCGAAGCAGGTCAGCAGCATGGGGATGATGGAATCCCCGCAGCCTCTCGCGGTCCCGCCCAGGATCTCGATGCAGATATAGGTAATATAGGTGGGCGTGATCACATGGATGATGGACATGCCGATGTCCACGACGCCCGGATCGTCCGTGAACAATCCAAGGAAAATGCGTCCTCCCGCCAGGACGATAAAGCTGAGCAGCACGCTGGTGAAGGCAGACATGGCCATGCAGATACGGACGCTTTTACGGATGCGGTCATATTTGCCCGCGCCGAAGTTCTGCCCGGCAAAGGTGGTGATAGAAACGCCGTAGGCGCTCATGATCATCCAGAACATGCCGTCTATTTTGCTGTAGGCCGTCCAGGCGGCGATGGTATCCGTGCCGAAGGAATTGATGCTCGCCTGGATGATCAGGTTGGAGATGGAATACATGGTGGACTGCAGCCCGGCGGGCAGGCCAATCCGGATGATCGCGGACAGGATGCTGGGAGAGAAACGGATCTCCCTGGGATACAGCTTGTACATGTCGTCAGTCTTCATCAGCGCATAAAGGACCATGCCCGCGCTCGCAAACTGAGAAAGGGAGGTAGCGATGGCAACCCCTGCCACGCCCATTTTCAGGACGAGCACGAAGAACAGATCCAGCACGATATTCGTCATGGTGGAAGCGATCAGGTAGTAAAGGGGCCGTTTGGAATCCCCGATGGCGCGCAGGATGCCGGATCCCATGTTGTAGATCAGGGACGGGATCACGCCCAGAAAATAGATCCGCATATAGACAAGGGAAAGACCCATGATGTCCTCCGGCGTGTTCATTGCCCGCAGCGCCACGCCGGCGAGCGCGATACCAAGGACCATGATGATGGCGCCTCCCACGATGGACAGGGCGATGGAGGTATGGACGGCCTTGCGCACGTCGTCTTTATACTTTGCGCCGTAGAACTGGGAAATGACCACGGTCGCGCCGGAGGAAAGTCCGGTAAAGAAGCCTACCAGGAGATTGATCAGGGTGGAGGCCGGGCCCCCGACGGCAGCAAGCGCCTGTTTTCCCACAAAATTTCCCACGACCACGGCGTCCGTCGTATTGTAAAGCTGCTGAAAAAAGGTGCCGAACAGGATGGGAAAGAAGAAAAACAGAAGCTGTTTCCAGATAACTCCCTCAGTGATCTGATTGATATCCATTTTTTTTCTGGTCTTCATGTATGCAGCCCGCCTTCCCTTTTTATCTTTGGCTTTTTGAGGAATCCCGGAAGTGTTTCCGGGACGAACGCTTATATTATAAGAGAAGACATAGGGAAACTCAAGAGGGCTTTCCGAAAGTTTTTGATGAAATGAAAAGCGGGAATATACGCCGGCATGGACAGATGCCATATTCCGTGATAAAATGGCGCAAGATAACGAAAGGCATTCCGGGATGCGGCAGTCTGCGCCGCCTGGGATAGAAATACGTTCCGCCGGGAATTCTGATAAGGAATTTTTTCGACGGAGGTCCTGTATGAAAAAAAGCGAACGATGGAGCCGCTGGTTTTATGCGGTAGAAAAGCGCGGACGGACGGCGCTTTTCATCCCCACGGTGCTCTGGCGCGGGGAAAGGATACAGGAGGCGTCCATCCGTGCGGTCCTGGACGGAAAGTGTCTGGACTTTTCCTTTCCCGGGGACAGGGTGCGATATTTTCCCGGGAAGGATGCGGTGTGGATCGGAAACTGCTGTTTTTCGCCGCGCGGCCTTGCGGTGCGCCTGAAGGCGGAAGGAGAGGGAAAAAGCGGGGTGATCTCCGGAAGGCTTCTGTTTGGCGGCAGCCGGCGTCTTCTGCGGCTTCCCGCATTCGCGCTCCGGCGGCATGAGGTGATCGGGACGGGTTGTATGGTGCGGGGCTTTCTGAAGCTGTGCGGGGAAAGGATGGATTTTCATGAAGGCGTCTGCTTCCTGGAAAGAAGCCGGGGACGCCGTCTCCCTTCCTGGTACTTCCGTTTCTGGTGCGGATGGCAGGGATGCGGAGAGGGCGGGCTTATGGTCTTTCTGACAGGCAGAAGGACATCCGGCCATTCCGCTTTTCTCTGCAGGGCAGTCCTGAATACAGGGGGGAAAAAATACCGGTTCGGGGACATGCCGGGTACGAGAGTCCTCAAGTTTGACGGACATACGCTCCTGATCGCGCGGGGCAGCCTGCGGCTGCTGGTGAAGATACGGCCCGCGGGGAAAAGAGAAAGCAGAATGCCTTCAGCTCTGCAGGAGACGGACTGCCAGTGCTGGGTCAGACTCTGGAAAAGGAGCGGGCTGAAGGAGGAGCATCTGGGATTTGGGAGCGCGCTGTTTGTGCCGGAGCGTCACAAATAGCCCTCATGCTGGTTTTGATCGGAGGAAGGTTTATATGAATATTCTGGTGAGCGCCTGTCTGCTCGGGGTCTGCTGCAGATACGACGGGACAGGGGAAGAAAATGAGTCGGTTGGAAGGCTGAAAGAGAAGTATCATCTGATCCCGGTCTGCCCGGAGATATATGGCGGCCTTCCCACGCCCCGTCCCCCGGCGGAACGCGTCGGAGAACGGGTGGTGACAAAGGAAGGGACGGACGTAACAGGGCAGTATCAGAAGGGAGCCGGGGAAGCGCTGCGCCTGGCGGAATATTTTCACTGCAAAGCGGCCGTCCTGAAGGCGAAAAGTCCTTCCTGCGGGAAGGGAAGAATCCACGACGGAACATTTTCCGGCGGGATGACGGACGGCGACGGCGTCACCGCGCAGCTTCTTGCGGCGAACGGTATTCTGGTCTATAATGAGACGGACGTGGAAGAACTGGACAGGAGATAATGGATCATGGATAAAACGGACGAAAGATACCAGGCATATTTGAACATATTGAAAAGCGAGCTGGTTCCCGCTTTCGGATGCACGGAACCGATCGCTGTGGCATACGCGGCGGCCTGCGTGCGCTGCCTTCTGGGAGGTCTCCCGGAGAAGCTCTACGTGGAGGCTTCCGGCAACATCATCAAAAATGTGAAAAGCGTGATCGTCCCCAACACGGGAGGAATGAAAGGCATCGAAGCCGCGGCCGCGGCGGGCATCATTTCAGGCAGGGAAGAAAGCAGGCTGGAGGTGTTGGAAAAACTGACGGAAGCGGATCAGGAGGCCATACATACTTATCTGAAGAACACGCCGATCGCTGTCAGCCAGGCCCCCGGCGATCTGACCTTTGACTTGCTCGTGACGGGAGAGCGCAGCGGCCACAGCGCCAGGGTCCGTATCGCAGGCGCGCATACCAATGTGGTGCTGAAGGAACTGGACGGAAAAGTCCTTCTGGAAAAGGAGATCGGGAGCTGCTATACATCGGAAAATGAAAGGTCAGGATCATATGGGCCGGCCCTCACCATCGAGGGGATCGTGGATTTCGCTTCTTCGGTGGATACGGAGGATGTGAAGGAGACGCTGGACCGTCAGATTGCCTATAATACCGCCATTTCCGCCGAAGGGCTGCGGGGAAACTACGGTGCGAACGTGGGGCGGGTGCTGCTTTCTACTTATGGGAACGACGTGAAGGTGCGCGCCCGCGCCGCCGCTGCCGCCGGTTCGGATGCCAGGATGAACGGCTGCGAGCTTCCGGTGGTCATCAATTCCGGGAGCGGGAACCAGGGGCTGACCGTCTCCCTTCCCGTGATCGAATACGCAAAGGAAATCGGGGCCGACCGGGAAAGACTGTACCGTGCGCTGGTGATCTCCAATCTGACCTCTGTTCACTTGAAGGAAGGGATCGGCAGGCTCTCCGCCTACTGCGGCGCAGTCACCGCGGGAGCCGGCGCAGGGGCCGGGATAGCCTGGCTTTTGGGCGGCGGGCTGGATGAGATCGACCACACCATCGTGAACACCCTTGCGAACGTTTCCGGCATCATCTGCGACGGGGCGAAAGCTTCCTGCGCTGCCAAGATCGCCACTTCCGTGGAAGCGGGCATCCTGGGCTATTATATGTACAAAAACGGCCAGGAATTCCGCGGCGGTGACGGCATCGTCAAAAAGGGCGTGGAACAGACGATCGAAAATGTGGCCAGACTGGGCCGGGACGGCATGCGGGAGACGGATAAGGAGATCCTGGAAATGATGATTGAAATGTGAAGGGAATGCTGTAAAGTAACAGACATAGAGAGATTGACAAAAGGGGCAGTCTGCACCGAGAGAGGAGATTTCATTTCAGTATGCGAAAAATTTACAAATATAGTCTAGGAATGAAAACAGACCGCTCCGCATAGGCTGAAGGTAAAGACAGATTTGACCGGAGGCCCGCATGGATTCCCAGAAGCTGGAAAACATTCTGAACCTGAGCCTGGGTTCCACAATGGAAGAACGGGAGAAATCCCTCACCTTAAACGTCGGCTTTGACGAGGAGGAACAGACCTGGGAGCTGATTGTCAAATTTCACGGGGACATCAGCCGTCTGAATGGCGGCCGTATCAGCGTGGAGGTCCTGCTTGCCGGATATGCCATTGTGACGATCCCGGAAAGCCTGATCCCGGCGTTGACTGCGTTGGATGAAATTGAATATGTGGAAAAGCCCAGAGAGCTTTTGTATAATGTGTATGATGCGAAGCGTCAGTCCTGTTTTCCCCCGGTTGGAGATTTTTCGGGGGAGAGGGCCGGCGTTTTTCCTTTTTCTCCGGACAGCCTGCAAAATGGAGGAATGTCACTGTCCGCCGAAAACGGCGGTCTGACCGGCGCGGGCTGCCTGGTTGCGGTATTTGATTCCGGCATCGACTATTTCCTGCCTGATTTTCAGAACCGTGCGGGCAGCAGGATCCTGTATCTGTGGGACCAGACGCTGACGCCGGACGAAGAAAGGGGCTTCTATCCGCCGGAGGGCTTCGCAGTAGGGGTGGAATTTACCAAAGAGAGGATTGACGAGGCCATTGCGCTGGGGGAGACGGAAGGCTTTTTGCTGGTTCCAAGCGCAGATGTGTCGGGACACGGAACGGCCGTGGCTGCCATCGCGGTGGGAAGCAGCACCAATGCCCGTTATACGGGCGCTGCACCGGGAGCTTCCCTTTTGATCGTCAAGCTCGGGCAGGCGGGAAGCGGCTCCTACCCCCGCACCACCCAGCTCATGCGGGCTATGACCTACGCCCTGAAAAAGGCTCAGGAGCTCGGCATGCCTCTGGCAGTGAACCTGAGTTTCGGAAATAGCTATGGGGCACACGACGGTTCTTCCCTCTTGGAGCGGTTCTTGGACAACGCTTCTGAAGTGTGGAAAAATGTGATCTGTGCCGGAGCGGGAAACGAAGGCGCGTCCGCCGGCCATGTGTCGGGCCGCCTCACACAGGAGCGTGCGGTGGAGCTTGCCGTCGGAGAATACGAGACCAGCATCAATGTCCAGCTCTGGAAAAATTTTGCCGACAGCTTCCGGATCACCCTCCTCACCCCCTTAGGACAGAGGATTGATGTGCCTGTGGACCGGGTTGGCAGAACTGCGGTGACGGTGGAGCAGACGCAGATCCTGATCTATGTGGGGGAGCCCTCCCCCTATTCGGTGAATCAGGAAATTTATTTTGATCTTCTCCCCGTTGCAGGTTTCATCAACTCCGGAATATGGACCTTTTTGCTGGAACCCGTATATATCGTCACAGGGGAATTTCAGATGTATCTGCCAGGCCAGGCGGTCCGCACCGATGACACACGCTTTTTTGATCCCACGCCGGAGCTGACGCTCACGATCCCATCCACTGCCGGAAAACTCATCACCGTAGGCGCTGTCCAGGGAAGCTATGACGCCTACGCGGATTTCTCCGGCCGCGGCGTGCGCGGGCAGGAACAGCTTCCTGGTTTTCCCAACACCAAGCCCGACCTCGCTGCTCCGGGCGTGAACATCGTCGCGGCCCGCGCGGGCGGCGGCTATGAAGCCTACACAGGGACTTCTTTCGCGGCCCCTTTGGTGACCGGAGCAGCCGCGCTGATGATGGAATGGGGGATCGTGCGGGAAAACGATCCCTATCTGTACGGGGAGAAGCTGAAGGCGTTCCTTCAGCGCGGGGCGAGGGGCATACGGGGCGAAACGCGTTATCCGAATGACCGGGTAGGATATGGTGTCCTGTGCGTGGAAGACAGCCTGCCGGGGGAGTAAAGTTTGTTGGGCCCTTTTCTTTTCTGGCATGAAAAATTCATTGATGGAAGAGAAATGATAATATAATATATATCTGATGAAGCGGTTGTAAAAAGGGCAAAAGCTGCGGTTAAGATTGAATTAGAAAAGAAAAAGGCAATGGATATTCCGGCTGTTGTATATGACCGGAAAACTCAGAGAATTTATCAGGAAAACAGTGATGGTTCACGAGCGGAAATCGGAAAAAGGATAAGAAAGGAACGCTATAGTGAGCGAATTGCAAAGAAAGCCTGATTCACCCCTTCTACTGCAAACTGGAGAAAAATGTTTAACGAAAAAACTATTATTTCAAAATGGAATGCCGATATGTATGATCTCAATGAAAGAGATACAGAGGATGTTGAATTCGCATTGTCGATTATCGGCGTGACCTCAAAAAATATTCTTGAAATTGCCTGCGGAAGCGGACGTTTCCTTGTTCCCATGGCAAAAGCAGGGCATATTGTTACGGGACTTGATTTTGACGAGTATATGCTTAACAAAATCAGGGCAAAGTCAGATGGAATAGATAACATTACCTGGCGCAAAGCTGATGTGTTCAATGACGATTGGGGAAAAGGATTTGATGTTGTCGTAATAGCCGGGAATTTTCTGTTTAATCTCATTTCAGATATGGATTACGAAGAAGCACAGCGGCTTCTTTTTAAGAAAGCGGCAGAGGCGCTTGTGCCCGGAGGAAGTATTTATATTGATTACGGGTATACTATGCATCCGGAAAAGTGGTTTGCTGATTCAGGTGAAAATGTGATCTGGCAAGGTACGGACAGCGACGGAAATACGGGGCGTATGGTATTGCTTAACAGCACATTTGATAAACAAAGTAATATAAACCAATTTACTCGCAGGTTTGAACTTACTCTTGCTGATGGCAGGGAAATCAAAGAAGATATCCTTTCCTCAAAGCATTTTGCAACGCTTGAACAGGTTCATGCCTGGCTTTCTTCTAATGACTTTATTGTCGAAAAAGAATATGGAGATTATAACCGCAGTCCGATCGGCGAGAACACAAACAGGGCCGTCATATGGGCAAAAAAACTGGCACGATAATATTAAAATGGGGCACTTTCGTTGCTTTTTATCTCTCTGCGATTTTTTTATGATAATTATCAGGAAAGCAAAAGAAAGCTGCAGGAGATAGGAGACAGAAGATGATCGAAGAATTCAATGACCTGTTCTGGATTTTTATGGCCTACTCTTTCGCGGGCTGGTGTATCAGCGCGATCGGAAACGCCATAAAAAGAAAACGTTTTAATAATATCGGTTTTTTAAATCTGCCGTTGTGTCCCGCTTACGGAGTGATAGGGATTACATACTGCGTTTTCCTGTCGGGACTGAAAGTTCACTCCTTTTTTCCTCTTTCTGGGAGGTGCTGTGGCGGCTTTTCTGGTTTTTGCCATCTCCGGAGGGTTCCTGGAGCAGATCTTTCACAGAAGATGGAGGGATTACAGCCATGCCAGATTCCATTTCCAGGGATACCTGAATTTCTTCCATCTGCTGTTCTTCGGCGCGGCTGCGGTAGTGTGTGTCTGGTTTGTCAACCCTGCGCTGCTGGATGTGATCCTCCGGATCCCGCGCCGTGCGGAATTGATCTTGGGGATCGTGCTGACAGTCCTGATGATCGCGGATGTGATCTTCTGTGCCATAACCATCATCCAGATGCATCATTCCGCCCCGCATGACCGCTTTCTCGATCGCGCGCATGACTTTGCGGAGAATTTCGGAAATGCCCTAACCAGGAAAGTGCAGCAGCGTATGACCGGGGCATATCCGGAAATCCGGGCTGGAAGGATTTCCGAAGCGCTGAAACAGCGGAAAAAGAGCACGGTTTTTGCCGAGGGGTGCAGTTTCTATAAGCTGGCCTGCCTGTTTTTCGTCGGATCGGTGCTGGGAGATCTCACGGAGACCATTTTCTGCAGGCTGACCGCGGGAGTGTGGATGAGCAGGAGCAGCCTGGTGTGGGGGCCCTTCAGCATCGTCTGGGGCTTTGGATGCAGTATCCTCACCGCCCTTTTGTACCGCTACCGGAACAAAAGCGACAGATATATCTTCCTTTACGGGACCGTTCTGGGAGGTTTTTATGAATATGTCTGCAGCGTGATCTCAGAGCGTTTATTCGGTACGGTGTTCTGGGATTACAGCAGTTTCCCGCTTAATCTGGGAGGCAGGATCAATCTGCTTTACTGCTTTTTCTGGGGGATCGCCGCGGTGGTCTGGATGAAGGGGCTGTATCCCGTATTCTCCGGATGGATCGAAAAGATTCCCAGGAAGCCGGGAAAGATCATAACCTGGGCAGCTATTGCTTTCATTTCCGTGGATATGGCGGTATCGGCGCTGGCCTTATACCGGTATAATGACCGGCTGACCCATCCGGAGCCGGATAATGCCCTGGAAGAATATCTGGATACCCATTTTGATGATGAACGGATGGCAAAAATCTATCCGGATGCGAAGGCAGTGGGAGCGGACGGAAGCTGGACGAAAAGATCAGATCTCTGAATTCTTATTTTTTATGAATATGCTGGAAATTTTATCCGGGATGTGCTACTCTGAGAGACACAGGGGAATTCCCCTGTGTCGATCGATCGTTATTTCAAAAGAACCAGTCGGTTCACCAAAGGCGCGCTTCAGGCCATTCATTTTAAAACCCAGGAAACATGGAACTACCCGGGAAACAACACAGGACCGGGACTCGCTTCTTTCTGTGCCGCTTGTGCAGGGAAAATAAGCAGGCTATAATAAGAACGGAGAGCAGATGGAAAACACGCAAAAGAATAACGGACGGCTTCGCGCACGAGACAGGCTGATGGAAAAGGTGAAGGAATTTACCTTGTTAAGCGACGTGTTCCTGTCGGTGGCCCTGCGCGATGAGGCCGCCTGCCAGCATGTGCTCAGGCTGCTGACAGGAAAAAAAGAACTGAAGGTGAAGGCGGTCAGATCCCAGTACCGGATCTCTAAAATAATTTCTCACGACGCTATTTTGGACATCCTTGCGGAGGACGAGAAAAAGCGTCTGTACAATCTGGAGATCCAGCGCAGGGATACGGTTGACCACAGCCGCCGGACCAGGTTCTACGGCGCGATGATAGACAGCGAGTCCCTGGAAAAGGGAAAAGAATACAAGGAACTCGCGGAAGTATATATTTTCTATATCAGCGAGACCGATATCTGGGAAGCGGGGCGCACGGTATATCCGGTGAAAAAGTATCTGGGCGTGGAGGGCGCCGTTTATGACGACGGCCAGCATGTCATTTATGTCAACGCCGAAGTGGACGACGGGTCGGAGACGGCGGCGCTGATGAGATATTTTAAGACAGCCGACCCGGAGGATAAAAGTCATGGGGCTCTTTCAGACAGAGTCCGATTCCTGAAATGTGAAGAAGGAGGCAGAGAGATCATGTGCGAAGTTACTGAGAAAATTTATGCAGAAGGCAGGGAAGAAGGAATGGCCCTCGGGAGAACCGAGGAAGCCCGGAAAACGGCTCTGAACATGGCGGGAAAAGGGTATGGGGTCGACGTGATCGCCGAACTCATCGAAATGAGCGCGGAAACCGTGAGGCAGTGGCTGGAGAATGGGAACAGGGTGCCGGGCTGAGCGCGGGCCAATCGATAAAGAAAAGATAGAGGCAGACGAACCGAACTGGATTTGCCTGCCTCTGGTATTTGCCGCTTTCTGTCCGTATCAACCAATAGTTGTCTTTTTGCCGCTATTTTTAACTGTTATTCTGTTTCCGCGCAGGCAAATATACAGTATATTTTAGTCAGAAGGAGGGCAGTACGATGATCGATAAAACTGAAGTTGGAACAAGAATAACTTATCTGCGAAAGAAATATGGATTTTCCCAGGCAAGATTCTCGGAATTACTTAACGTCAGTCCCCAGGCTGTCAGCAAATGGGAAACGGGGGGTTCACTTAGATAAAGATACCACATCAATCCCACGCTGACTTTTGCTCAACCGATACAGCCGGAGGGCTGGATAACAAGAAAAGGCGGTATGCGCCCCGTGGAGGGGTAGCGTAC
>DWYY01000082.1 GCA_019118445.1 Candidatus Eisenbergiella merdipullorum
CAGTTTTGTGCTTCGTCGCAAAACTGCCGATTGAAAAATAAGCCATCGGGCTTATTTTTCAATCTTTACCTCCTCATTTCTTTAATTAGATAGATACCCGCGCAGTCACCCGTCGGCCGATATACCGCTGCGGCCGCCGCATCCTGCGCCGGAAGCTTCATGCTTTCACCGGGACGTAGCCGTTCGATCACCGCCTGTCCCATTCTCTTTTCCTGCGCGTCCCGAAGCTCCACCAGATAGCCGCGCATCTCATAGCCCGGCAGATCCCTCCGGCAGGTAATGATCAGCTGTCCCTGCTCCCATTGCAGAGTGAAGGGCGCGCACTCCCGCTGCACCGCATAGTAGGAAGGTTTGGGCTGACCGTCCATGGTCACGGAGCCGTGCACCCGCCGCCGGTACTTTCCTTCCCCGTCCTCTCCCATCTGGGTGCGGTAATCGTTCAGGCAGAAGTAGATGGTCCCTGCGATTTCCTCATGCTGCCGGTAGGCTTCCATTTTTTCCAGAAAAATCTGTTCCCGTCTGGCGTCTCCGCCCGAAAAGGCCGGTTCACAAAGTCCAAACTCGGATGGAACCACCGGACGGCCCGGATTATCCCCGATCAGACGGGCAAGTTCCGCATGCTCGTCCCTTTCCCCATGCCAGGTGCCGATATAATCGTTAATCATCAGCATATCTCCGTCCACGGTTCCGTCGATCATGGGATTCTCAAACCAGGTATTGCTCACATAATTGGCACAGCGGCCGGATCCAGCCCGTGGGCAAAAGCTGCGGCCTGCCGGATATAGCGGATGGTTTCCGCATCCTGCGCACACAGCTCGTTTCCCACGCCCCAGGCGATCACACAGGGATGGTTTCTGTGAGCGGCGATCATTTCCTCCAGCTGCTGCAGGGCGATATCCGTCTGCAGTCCGCCCGCCTTTTCCGGATCCGGTCCCCAGAAGGGCACCTCCTCCTGTACCAGCATCCCGTGGCGGTCGCACCAGTCCAGAATAAAGTCATCCTGCTGCCAGTGAAATCTGGTGAAGACACAGTTGCTCTCCTTCAGAAGCCGGAGCATTTTCTCCATCTGCTTCTCCGGCTCCGCGGCGCCGTATACCGGATCGGAGCCGGGCATCCATTCTGTTCCGCACAGGCGGACCCGTTCTCCGTTCAGGTAAAAAGCGTTTCCCTCCACATGGAAATCACGGAAACCGAATACCGTCTCGTTCTCATCCTCAATCACGCCGTTCTTTTTCAGCGTCAGACGGAGGCGGTACAGCGCCGGATGGTCAAAATGCCAGTAATCCACGCTTTCCAGCAGCCGCTCCGGCAGATACAGAAATACTTCCTTCCCTGCTTCTTCCGGAGAATCTGACGGACGCTGACCGCAAAGGGCGCTGCAGGGACCTTCTCCATGAAGGACCGTTTTTCCCTCCCGGGAAAGCTCCCAGCCAAGGGTCAGTCCGTTCCGCTCCGACCGCTCCTCTTCCCGGCTGTTCAGCCGCAGGCGCACGCCCCAGACCGCAGGTCCGTTTTCCATCCGGCATCCTTCTGCCCGGCCGCTTCGTATGCCGTCTGGCAGAACGGGACGGGCAGTCACCTCCGTCCGATCCAGGAAATGAGCGCCGGTCACCAGCAGGCTGACGCCCCGGATCAGACCACCGTCGTCCGCCCAGTCGAAGCTTCTCTGAAAGGGCAGCAGTTCTTCCGTAAAGCCGTTCGTAACCTGCACCGTAATGCGGTTTTTCTCCCCGATCTTTAAAAGTCCGGTCAGTTCCACCATAAATGGGGTATAGCCGGAACGGGAATGCCGTCCCGCCTCCCGGCCGTTCACATAGACCACCGCCCTGTGGAAAGCCGCGCCAAAGTGCAGCCGCACCCGTCTGTCCGTCCATTCCCGCGGCACATCCAGTTCATATGCATACCAGCCGCTTCCCCGGTATTCCTCCAGGCCTTCTTCTATATTCCAGGTATGCGGAAGCGTCACTTCCCTTCCCTTTTCCAGGCAGGCCGGATCGGAGCCCGTTGCAAAGGTCCAGCGCCTCAACTCTGTTTTCATATCATTTCACTCCCTGTCCGTTCGTTTCTGATTCCATCATACCCGCATCCGGCCTGCAATGCATTGTTTTTCTCTGCTGTCTGATTGATATTTTTTGCGCATCTGACGGCTCAGGCCGTTTTTCGGAAAGTCCCGGCTTCAAAGCATGCTTCCGTCTTTCAGGCTTTCTCCAGCCCGAAGGGCAGCCCGGCGTTCTCAAAAATATTCGCCGCGCTTCCGGTAAACATCAGCTTCACCTCATTGACCCCGTTTTCACCGTCCTTTAAGAGAGATCCGATCTCAAACACGTGGGGGCCAAAAAAGCTCACGCCCGCAGGCTTTCCGTTGCAGAAGCATTCCGCCATCTCTTCCCCTCTTACCAGAAACCGCTCCGTTCCCTCCTCCGTCTCCCGGAGAAAACGGTATCGATACACCGCCCGGTTATCCGTCCGTTCTTCCAGGACAAAACGTTCTGTCCAGTCCAGCGGCTCCCGGCCCGGTGCCGAAACATCTTCCTCTTTTCCACATTCTCCGTCAAATGCTCCGGCTTCCTCCACAACCGCGAGCAGGACATGACAGGGCGGCAGGATGAGAGAAAAGGCCGTTCCTCCTTCTGTCTGCCGGACGGCGGCCCTTTCCGCCTTTCCATTCCACAGATCCACAAACTGCAGCCCCGCCCGCTGCGGCAGAGTTACTTCCGTGCGGACGGTTTCCTCTCCCTCGTTGGAAAACAGAACCATCTGCGTCCCCCACTTTTTCAGGCAGACCGCACGAAGATAAGGACAGGGCGCATCGGTCAGCACGCTGCGAAGGCCGGGAAGACAGCACTCCTGTGCGGACGCGGACACGCATACGCCGGACAGCCGTTCCCTTCGTTTTGCATCCTCTTTCAGCAGCCCATACACATCCAGTACGATGTCATAGGCATATTCCCGGATGCACAGACGGCCGTCTCTGACCTCGCATTCCGGAAGCAGGGCGACGGGCAGATAGTTGAATTCGATCTGGTTTTCATACAGGCAGGCGATCTCCCGGTACGGCACCCGGTTGTTATCAACAAGAACCGCGATGCGCGCGCCGTTTACGGAATCCGTCATCAGGAAGGACAGCCGCTTGATATAATCAGAAATCCTCCGGTAATGCGGCCACCAGATGTTGTTCGGCCCCACATCCGGCGGCCGCTCCTCCTTCCGCTTTCCCGCCGTACTGTAATAGAAGGCATGAGGCACCAGAAGGTTCACCCCCCGGATGCTCAGCCAGTTGATGTACCAGATCATATCCCTTCCGGTGAAATGCCATTCCCAGGGCTTTCTGCTGCACACGCCGAAGCATTCGTTGGCGTTTCTGCGCCTTCCCAGGTGTCTGGCAATATCCGCGCACAGCCTGGCCTGTACGGAATCGAACTCCAGAAGGCCTCCGGTCTCCGGGGAAACCCGGCGCATGATCAGATCCTGTCCCGGAATCTGAAAATACAGCTCCTCCTCCACATCGTCGCTGGCCTCCGGATGCCCCATGAGGGCGATCCCGTGCGAAGCGCACCAGCGGGAAAGGCGGGCATAGAAGGTCTCGCGCAGATGCTTCTTGATCAGCCTGTGGTAAAGGGCCGTAGTCCCATTCTTTTCTCCGGTAAACAGCGCCTTCAGCTCTGAAAGCCGTCCCCCTCCTGCCAAAAGTTCCCGCTCCAGCCCGGGCACCCATTCCCGGTAAGCCGAGGCATTTCGCCCCAGCGCGCAGGGTTCGTCCGTGAAAAAGGCGATGACGATATTGCCGAAGTATTCCTTCAGCTCCTCATAATAGCGGTCGTGGGTCAGGCGGATGAAAGCTTCCACCGCGTCCGGATTCAGAATGTCCGCAGACTTCGGCGCTCCCGCCTCCCCGTCATCCTCTCCGAAATGGATGCCCCGGATGGTTCCCCCGGTAAAGCCGTACACCAGATACGTTCCATCCGCAAACGCGGCGATCACCTCCCCGCCCTCCGGCCGGTCCAAAAGCCGGATTCCTTTGGAGGCGTAGTCCGGGTTCCGCGCTACGACCATGCCATGGGCGGAGCCGGAAGGATACATCCCCTCATCATAAAGAACGATCTTCATCCCCAGCGCATCCGCGCATTTCACGATGAAGCGGACCGTCTGAAACCAGGCATCCGACAGATAAGGGACATCCTCCGGGATCCCGATTCGCGGATGCAGCACGATGGCGTCCACCCCCTTTGCCTTTATGTCCTTCAGCTGTTCTGCAATCTTCTCCTGATCCGGCCTGTCATTCAAAAACCAGAACGGAACGGGGGTGAATTCTTCCGGCGGGTCCGCAAGCGCCCGAAACAGTTCTTTTCTTCCTTCTTTCTCTGCCATTCTTCCCTCCATGCCGAAGCGATACGCTGAGGCCGCGAGGAGAAATCACGCAGGCGATTTCTCCTCTGCGATCACAGCAGTTTTGTGCTTCGGCGCAAAACTGCCGATTGAAAAATAAGCCATCGGGCTTATTTTTCAATCTTCCTCCCTGTCTGCCGCCGGTCATGTCAGTCCATTTGCCTTTGCCGTGCGGCCGCTGTTCTCTTTCCGCTGATATGTTCTATTCTAGTCCAATCTGCAGCGTTTGTCGAGAGAAAATGTAAGTGCTTTCATTCTTTTCGAACCATGCCTGTCAGAAGACGGAAGCAAAGATTCTCCCGGAGAAAAAAACACGGAATTTCATCTGCCTGTCCCGGCATAGACTGTAGCAACAGACATTTTACGGGTATCAGATTTTATGTGGAAAGATTTCGTCCATCTCATACAATGCAGGATAAAACGGCTCCGTGAAATGGAAAACTATCAGGCCGTCATCCGGATGCAGCTCATCAAGTCGGCTCTGTTCCTCGTCGGCGTCATCGTCTTCGTCAAATGCATCACCACCTTCGTTCCGGAAGCGGTTTCCGTTTCCAGCACCATCAACGGGAGAGAGCTTCCCATCTACTGTGTGGAGACGCAGGAAAAGAAGGTCGCTCTCTCCTTCGACGCAGCCTGGGGAAACGAGGATACACAGAAGATTCTGGATATCCTCGCCAGGCACAATGTGCACGTTACTTTTTTCATGACGGGCGGCTGGGTGGATGCCTATCCGGACGACGTAAAGGCCATCCTGGAAGCAGGACACGACCTGGGCAACCACAGCGAAAACCACAAGAACATGAGCCAGCTTTCCAACGATGAAAAGCGGCAGGAAATCGTGAGCGTCCATCAGAAGGTAAAAGAACTGACCGG
The DNA here is from genome assembly GCA_019118445.1 of Candidatus Eisenbergiella merdipullorum. Lineage (GTDB taxonomy): Bacteria > Bacillota > Clostridia > Lachnospirales > Lachnospiraceae > Eisenbergiella > Eisenbergiella merdipullorum. The sequence continues at coordinate 5,260 of DWYY01000082.1, forward strand.
CTATGACATGTTCCTGTTCCGGCCGCCCTATGGGGATTATGATAACGACGTGATCCGTACCGCCTCCGAATGCGGCTATTACTCCATCCAGTGGGATGTGGACTCCCTGGACTGGAAGGATTACGGCACAGATTCCATCATTTCCACCGTATGCAATCACAAGCACCTGGGATGCGGCTCCATCATCCTGTGCCATAACGGCGCAAAATTTACGGCGGAAGCCCTGGATGAGCTGATCACCAACCTGAAGGGGCAGGGCTATGAGATCGTTCCGGTTTCCGAACTGATCTACCGGGACGGCTACCACATGAACGCGGAGGGCAGACAGATCAAAGACAGCTGACCGCCTTGCGGCAGGTCCTTTTTTCATGACAAAAAGCCCAAAAAAAGAAGAAATTTTTCTCCACCGGAAAAGGGTGAAAAAGGATTTCTTTCTACATTTCCATGTATTATAATGGCTTTTGGAAGGGTTTTTTGTGGGATTTTTCCTTTACCAAATCCCCTGGCAGCAAGGATTCCGTCAGCATTGTTTGGAAAGGGGTGAATTTATGGGATCTCTTATGCAGCTTGTCGTTATTCTGTCGTTTTTCGCAGTGGTAATCGCCTTTGCCTTTGCCGTCTATCTGTATTTATGGGTGAAAAAGCAGCCCTCCGAAAACAAACGGATCATTGAAGTTTCCTCTCTGATCCAGGCGGGCGCCAATACCTTTATGAGAAGGGAATACGGTGTCCTCGCCAGGTTCGCGGGCGTGGCCGCCGTTCTGATTTTCCTGTTTCTTCCGGAACCTGTCTGGAACGGAAGCCTGCTCGGCCAGGATGGCAGTCTGGTCAGGCATTTCGCGATGACTGCCGCTTATCTGGCGGGTACGATCCTCTCCGCCATCGCCGGGAAAATCGGTATTCTGGTGGCCACCTCTGCCAATGGACGCACCGCGGAAGGGGCGAAAAAGGATCTGAAAACCGCGTTTCTGATCGGCTTCCGCGGCGGTTCGGTCATGGGCCTTGCGGTGGTGGGCTTCAGCCTGCTGGGCGTCATGGCCGTGCTGCTGATTGCGGCGGACGCCACCATCCTGCTGGGCTTTTCCTTTGGCGCCAGCTCCCTCGCTCTCTTCGCAAAGGCGGGCGGCGGCATTTTCACCAAAACGGCGGATGTGGCGGCGGACCTGACCGGAAAGGTGGAACTTGGCATTCCGGAGGATGATCCCAGAAATCCCGCTGTCATCGCTGACAACGTGGGCGACGTGGCCGGCATGGGCGCCGATCTGTTCGATTCCAACGTGGCCGCCATGGCCTCCGCCCTCGTCATGAGCCAGGCGCTGGACGGCGGCTTCGGCGCGAACACCGCCATGGTATTCTGCTATGCCGCCCTGGGGCTGATCGCTTCCATCATCGGAATCGCCTGTGCCAGAGTCGGCAAAAAAGGCAATCCCACCGGTGCGCTGAATGCCTCCACCTATACCACGACAGCCATTTTTCTGGTTCTGACAGCCATTGTCACACCTCTTCTTCCCGGCTTTCAGTGGAGAATCTGGGGCGCTTCCGCGGTCGGTCTGATCGTAGGCGTGGTCATCGGTATCACTACGGATTATTTCACGGATGATTCAAAGCCCATCGTGCAGAAGGTGGCGCATGCCTCCCGCTCCGGTTCGGCCTTCACCATCCTCTCCGGCGTTTCCTACGGCTTCATTTCCGCCCTTCCCGCCATGGTGGGCATCGCCGTTTCCGCCCTTGTGGCCTATATGCTCTGTGATCCGCTGGGCGAGGGCTACGCTCTTTTCGGAATCGCCATGGCCGCGGTAGGCATGCTTTCCATCGTGGGCATGATCATCAGCAACGATGCCTACGGCCCCATTGTGGACAACGCAAGAGGCCTTGCGGAAATGGGCGGACTGGGTGAGGAAACCATCCGCATCGCGGATGAGCTGGACAGCGCGGGCAATACCGTAAAGGCGGTGACCAAGGGCTTTTCCATCGGTGCCGCCGGACTGACCGTCATTTCTCTGCTCGGCGCCTATATGTCCGAGGTCAACGAGGCGCTTTCCGGCATGGGAAAAGAGCTGCTTACCGGCTTCGATATTCTGGATCCCACCGTTTTCTTCGGCATCCTGATCGGCGCAGCCATTCCCGCCGTATTCTCCGCCATGCTCATTCTCGGCGTGGATAAAAACGCCCAGCGCATGGTCGGAGAGATCCGCCGCCAGTTCCGGGAAATCAAAGGCCTGAAGGAAGGCAGGAAAGGCGTGAAGCCAGACTATGACACCTGTATCGGCATCGCCACATCCGGCGCGTTAAAGGAACTGATTCCGGCCGGACTTGTAACCATCGCCGCCACCGTCCTTGTGGGCTTCATCGGCGGACCTTCCGCCATCGGCGGTTTCCTTCTTGGCAACATCGTCAGCGGCCTTCTGCTCGCTCTGTTCATGTCCAACGCCGGAGGCCTGTGGGATAACGCAAAAAAATATGTGGAAGCGGGCAACGAGGGCGGCAAGGGCTCTGATGCCCACAAGGCGGCCGTCACGGGCGATACCGTCGGCGACCCCTTCAAGGATACGGCAGGCCCTTCCATCAACACCCAGATCACTGTGGTGTCCCTGGTAGCCTCCCTGCTCTCCGGCCTGTTCGCGGCGTTCTCGCTGTTCGGATAAACCGGCCGGAAGAAGGAGCTGTGAAAAAGCATAGCCTAAAAACAAAGAAGGACCATGGGGTAAAAATAAGCCCAGGGTCCTTCTTTTGTGTCAAAACTAATCTGCAACGATAAATCCTATAGAATTACTGTTAAACCGGCGGTTCCACCGGGAAGTTTTTCCATACCATTGCTGCGTAATTACCATACTGTTGAAAGCCATATCGTTCATAAAATGGAATTGTTTTGGGATCGGATGGCATAATCTTTACATAAAGCAGATTCTTAAAATATCCCATAATGCGTCTCATCAGTTCATCTCCGATATGCTGCCCCTGATATGCAGGATCTACTAACAGATAGTGTAAGAATGCAACTGTTTCGCCATCCACCTATACTGGTAAGGGGCAAGGGACACCGCCTGCGGCGCGATATCCTCCCCGGTAAAAAGGTCCTGATAGGTGCCGGAAAGGGAAGGCAGATGGGCCTGCTGGCATTCTCCAGAGAAATTGGCAAGGCAGACCAGCTCCCGCTCTTCCCACGTGCGGCGGATGGCGAACACCTTTGGAGTGAGGGTATCCCAGGTGGTCACGCGTGCGTCCGGACCGAAGCAGGGCTCGTTCCTGCGCAGTTCTTCCATCTGCTTCAGTCCGTCCCATATCTCCTGCTGCACAGTGCCGGGGACGGTGCGCAACGCCGCGTTCTCCCAGTTAAAAGGGCTTCTGTGCAGATATCTGCTGTCCTGTGCGGTATCCGGATTTTCCTTATAGCTGTAATCATTCACCTGGCCGATCTCATCGCCGCTGGAAAGCATGAGAAAGCCCTCCAGACTCATGCAGGCCGCGTGCATCAGCAGGTCCCTGAGGATGCCCATTCTCACCTGTTCCCGATCCCCCTCGAAACCGCCCTTTTCGATGCCGCAGAGACTTGCCGTGGTACCGCAGCTCCTGGCGTCCCTGCTGACCGGGTCGAAGTTATAGAGTTCTCCTCTCGCAAAGCTTCCAGGGAAGGAACCTTCGTAGAAGCGGTAGAGATATTCCTTGTGAAGCAGGGGATCAATCATCAGCCTGCGTTCCTCCTCCTCGTCAAGCCCCCAACCGATATCGTCGTGGCAGCGCAGATAGTTGACGAACCAGCAGTTGTCCGGCAGGCTGTGGATCACGTCCATCTGATGCTTCAGAAGCCGGGTATCCTGAGTTGCCAGGGCAGCCCAGAGATTGACCATGCTGGACACGCCGTAGAGCATATGGCATTCCGGATGCTGCGGCGTCCCAAAATAGGCAGGAAGCTCCTGAGGCGCCATGACCACTTCTCCCTTCAGGATCACGGCAGGGCAGACCACCTCCAGCACCATGCGCAGCATCCGCACGATCCGGTGCACCTGTGGAAGGTTGCGGCAGCTGGTTCCCAGCTCCTTCCAGATATAGGGAACTGCGTCAATGCGGAAAATCTCCACGCCCAGATTGGCCAGGAACAGGATGTTTGCCGTCATCTCATTGAAAACCGCCGGATTCCGGTAGTTCAGATCCCACTGATAGGGATAAAAGCTTCCTGTATACTTTAAATCAGGGAGTTGACCAAAGAAAATACCTCAAGTAAATTTAGATTATTACTGACCTGGCGAGTTGGTAAAATCTAAAAATACAAGAGGTATCTGAAATGAATAGTAAAACAA
>DWYY01000083.1 GCA_019118445.1 Candidatus Eisenbergiella merdipullorum
TAAGCTTCCGTCACTTCCTTAAACTTCTCTTCCGCCTGCGGATTGCCCGCATTCGTATCGGGATGGTATTTTTTTGCAAGTTTTCTATATGCTCTCTTAATTGCCGCAGCGTCCGCGTTTCTGTCGACGCCCAGCACTTCATAATAATCTCTCTTGTCTGCCATATCAGTCACCCTTTCTTGTCAAATGGGACGATTTCTTTAAAAAGCCCTGAGAAGATCTCAGGGGAACTATTTGTTCTATATGTAATATAACAATTATTCTCCGCTCTGTCAAGAGGCAACCACAGGCTTTTTCAGCCCTTTTTCATTCTTTTTCTGATTTCACAATTTCTCCTTATTTTTTTCACAATTACTCCCTACAATCGCAATTTTTTTATCACAATTTCCTTATATACTGCAAAGCGTAGAAACAAAAAAGCAATGTTCTTCATTATATTATTAAGGAAAGGAGATTTCAGCAATGTCTGAATATTATTATAATAATTATGATCAGAGTCCTTACACGGGCGCTCAAAATACAGGAAACGAAACGGGCGGCATGCATACGCCTTCATCGGAAAAGCCCAGGAAACGCAGAACCTCCGGAAGGGCGGCGCGGATCGCGAAGAGAGCCGGTGCGATCACGCTGAGCGCTGTTCTTTTCGGCGGCGTGGCGGCCGGGACCTTCCAGGGCGTCAACTATCTGACCGGATATACAGCACAGACGGAAACGGAGGAAACCGCTTCAACGGATGCCGGCACAACCGGCGCAGGTACAACAGGTGCCGCAGACAGCAGCATCAGCAGCGGCGAGGTCCTTCAGGCCTCCTCTTCTTCAACGGCCGGCGAGATGAGCGTGGCAGACGTGGCGGAATATGTCATGCCGTCCATCGTCTCCATCACGAACCGTTCCGTCCAGGAAGTGCAGAACTATTTCAGCATGTTCGGATATTACGGCGGAATGCCGCAGGAACAGGAAACAGAAAGCGTCGGGTCAGGCATCATCATTGGCCAGAACGATACCGAGCTTCTGATCGCGACCAACAACCATGTGGTGGAGGACGCGGATTCCCTGTCTGTTTCTTTTATCGACAATCAGGTATATGAAGCGAACCTGAAGGGAACGGATGCCGCAAACGACCTGGCCGTCATCGCGGTGCCGCTTGCGGACATTTCTGCCGATACTATGTCACAGATCAAGGCCGCGACGCTGGGTGATTCCGATACTCTGAGAGTCGGCGAGCAGGTGGTCGCCATCGGCAACGCGCTCGGTTATGGCCAGTCCGTCACGACAGGCATCGTAAGCGCCACCAACCGGACGCTCACCACGACTGCCGCCAACGGGAGCGGTGCAGAAAGCACCTCCACTTATATCCAGACAGACGCGGCCATCAACCCCGGTAACTCCGGCGGTGCGCTGGTCAATATGAAAGGTGAGGTCATCGGCATCAACTCCGCGAAACTCGCCAGCACAGAGGTGGAGGGCATGGGTTATGCCATCCCGATCTCCAGGGCTTCTTCCATCATCAGCACACTGATGAATGAAAGCACGCTGACAAAAGTGGCTGAAACGGAACGCGGCAGCATCGGCATCACCGCGACCACCGTTCCGGCAAGCGTGACGGAAGCCTACGGTATCCCTTCTGGCGTTTATGTATCGGAGGTTCCTGCCGGCAGCAGCGCAGAAGCTGCTGGCCTTCGCAGAGGCGACGTCATCACCGCGTTTGACGGCCGGGCCGTAACGGATGTGTCCCAGTTACAGGAGCTTCTTCAGTATTACCACGCAGGCCAGACCGTATCCGTCACCGTACAGAGCATCACGGACAACGCCTATGCGGAAAAGACTATCACCCTGACGCTGACAGGCTCCTCGGCCGGCAGCTCCGCTTCCGCGCAGGCGTAAGCGCTGCCGAGGGCGCGGGATGGGGCTGGCGTGGACGCTGTAAGGACCTGCCGCAGGTCCCGGGAGAGCACTGCCGCAGCTTTACGGGGATCACTCATTTGGTTTCCCATTTGAAGACCACGATCCCAGCGATGGCAAGCGCCATTCCGATCGCCTTCCTCCAATCCCAGGCCACCTTCTCTACGCCGAACATGCCGAACAGCTCGATCAGATAAGCCACAAGGAGCTGCGCGACTACGATGAGCATGACCGCCCTTGCCGGGCCGAGCATGTCCATGCTCTTGATCACCGTATAGGTGATAAACGCGCCGATGGCGCCGCCAAGGAGCATATATTTGGGCTGCACCTGAAATACGCCCAAAAGAGAGCTCCGGTCCGTCGCCGCCCAGGCCGCCAGGCTTACCAGCAGGGCCGAAAACTGCACGAAGCAGTTGGCCGCCCAAATGCTGGAAGCCTTCGTCACCTGCGTATTGAAAACTCCCTGTACGCTCATTAAAGCGCCTGAGATGAGCGCAATGATCAGACCTATCATATACATACCGCCTTTCCCATCCGGATGGCCGCGCTCATGCGGCCTCCTTTTTGTCCATTCTGCCCGGACGGGGGCGGTTTTATGCAATCACATATCTGAAGAAGCTTCTTTTTACCCCGACGTCTGCTCCTGTATTTCCGTTTCTTCCGCCGGCGGCTCGATATACTCTTCCGTATAGCTTTCCCCTGTCACCTGCGTCATGATCTGTTCCGAGATCTCCCTCAGGACGGCAGAAACATCTTCTCCGTTCCAGGCACGTGTAAAGGCGATCTCCATCTGCACCCAATAGTTGCTCGCCGCCATCATCTTGGGAATGGGAACGGACGAGGCGTATTCCTGCGCAAACGCTTCGGTCTGCACATCCGGCAGGCTGATCTGCGTATTCGCGGGAACCTTTCCGGAGCTTTCATACAGCTCTCCGGCAGCGGTCTGCGTCAGATAACGGGCAAATGCATGGGCAGCATCCTTTTTTTCACTGTAACCGTTCACCACCACCGCATCCGTCACGGACAGGCTCCTCGTGACCAGCTCTCCGTCAATATCCGGCACGCGCGAAACCCCGTACTCATAAGGAAAGCTGCCGTCCTCCTCCGCTTTCTCCAGCCGGGAAAGCAGATCCGTCGTCGCTATGGTAAATACCAGCTTTCCGTCCAGGAAATCCTGCGCCACAGACTCATAGCTCACCTCTTCCGGGTCGATGGAAAAGAACTGGGTCAGCTCCTGATAGGCGGCAAGGCAGCGGATGGCGTCCGGATTATAGATATCGATCATTTCCGTATCATCCCCGTCCGGTCCGCCCACATCCACATAATTCCCGATAAAAAAGTAATTGTAAAAGACGTCCGAAACATCCCAGCAGAAAACCGCTTCCACCTGTTCCGGCGCATTGTAGCTGTCCGCAAAAGCCAGGATATCGTCGATCGTTTCAGGAATCAGCTCCTGTGTCCGCGCTGCGATCCTCCCTTCGTCAGAAGCGCCTTCCATGCCGTCTGCCGCCGCATCGTCCCGGGCGTCTGCTGCTGTGCCGCCTCCCGTCTGCACGGCATCCTCCTGCAGAGGCCCGCCGTTTTCATCCACAAATGCCTGCGCTTCCTGACCGGCGAGCGCGTCCGCCTCCGCCTGAAGCTGATCTGCCGCAGCCTCCTCAAGATACGTCAGGTTATATACCAACGCGGTGGTCTCATAATAAAAAGGATAGCCTGCCAGATGATCCTGATACGTCACAGCCCGGAGTGCCGTTTCCGGAAAATTTTCTTCTGAAACATAGGAATCCTCATTGCGCACCTCACTTGCCAAGCCCGACAGCCACGCTTTCTCCAGGCTGTCATTTCCAATGATATAGACATCCGGGACCATATTGGAGGACAGGGACGCCTCGTTGATGCTCTCCAGATATTCCAGACCGGATACCAGCCGTGGGATCACGCGCACATCGCTGTTTTCCGAAAAATCCAGCGCTGCGGCCGCAAGAAAATCAGTGATCGAATCGTCCGTATACCAGAGGTTCAGCGTGGGCTTATCCACCAGCACATTCTCCGGAAGGGGGGAAAGCTCTGCCTGCCTGCCGCTTCCTGCCCCAAAATAAAGCAGAAGCGCCGCAGCCGCAAGAAGCGCGGCCACGGCAAAGATCCTGAAACGCAGGGAGACCCTGTGAGTGCTGTTTTCTTTTCTTTTTTCCTTCTTCATGCAGTTCTCCTTACGACAGTTCTCCGTACATGCGGAGCATCGTTCTGCAGCTTACGGTCAGCCGGCAGCAGTTTCATCCAGACACTCCGTGAGTATCCCGATCATGTCGTCCACATGCTTTTCCGAGATCACAAGAGGCGGTACGAAGCGGATGATATCGGTTCCCGCATTGATCAGGATCAGCCCCTTTTCCAGCGCCCGGTTGATGATGCCGCCCACGGGGATCGAGCAGGCAAGGCCGCGCATCAGGCCCACGCCCCGGCTTTCCTCGACAAAATCATACTTCTTTGCGATCTCATCCAGTCTTTCTCCCAGGTAGGCGCCCACCCGGTTCACATTTTCCAGCACATGTTCCTTCTCATACAGTTCGAACACCTTGCAGACGGCGGCACCGGCGAGCGGGTTGCCCCCGTAGGTGGTCCCATGGTCTCCGCTTTTGAGGGAATGGGCTCCTACCTTTTCCGTCATCACGAACGCCCCCACAGGCACGCCGCAGCCCAGCGCCTTAGCCATAGTCATGATGTCCGGCTTCACGCCGAAACGCTGCCAGGCGAACATGTTCCCAGTCCGCCCCATGCCGCACTGGATCTCATCCAGGATCAGCAGGATATCCCTCTCATCGCAGAGCGCGCGCAGCTTCTTTAAGAATTCCCCGTCTGCGGGATGGATGCCGCCCTCTCCCTGCACCGTTTCCAGGATGATGGCACAGGTGCGGTCCGTCACCTGGGAAAGCACGCTTTCATGATCGTTGAGATCAGCGAAACGGATATTCCCGATCATCGGCTCAAACGCCTCCCGGTAATGGGGATTTCCCGTCACGGACAGCGCGCCGAAGGTCCTGCCGTGGAAGGAATGGTTCATGGCGATGATCTCATGATCCGTGCGCCCGTCCTTCAGGTAAGCGTATTTTCTCGCGGCCTTTATGGCGCCTTCCACCGCTTCCGCCCCGCTGTTGGTGAAAAATACCCGGTCCATGCCGGAAGCCTTCTTGATCAGCTTCGCCGCTTCGATGGCAGGAACATTATAGTAATAGTTGGAGGTATGGATGATCTTATCGATCTGCGCCTTCAGCGCATCGTTATATTCCCGGTTATTGTAGCCCAACGCGAACACAGCGATCCCCGCCACGAAATCCAGATAACGCTTGCCGTCCATATCATAGAGATACACACCGTCGCCGTGGTCCAGCACCACCTGATAGCGGTTGTAGGTATGCAGGAGGGCTGCCTCCGCTTCATCGATATACTGCTTCATCGTTTCGCTCATGCTCATCTTCTCCTTTTTGCTCTGCGGCCGGAAGCCGCGCTTTCCGGGATCACGCTATGTCGCCGTCCTGGATGATCGCCGTTCCGATTCCCTGATTGGTGAAAATCTCCAGCAGCATGCAGTGAGGGATCCGGCCGTCCAGGATATGCACCCGGTTGACGCCGTTTCTGACGGCGGAAGTACAGTTTCCCAGCTTAGGCAGCATGCCGCCCCCGATCACGCCCTGCGAGATCAGCTCCTCCGCCTGGCTTGCGGTCAGCCTGGAAATAAAGGTGGACTTATCGTTGATATCCCGGTAAAGCCCCTCGATATCCGTCAAAAACACCAGTTTATCCGCCCCGACCGCTTTCGCGATAGCGCAGGCCGCATCGTCCGCGTTGATGTTGTAGGTCCGGAACTTATCATCAAGACCGATGGGCGCGATGATAGGCAGGAAATCCTTCTCCAGCAGATCGTAGATCACCTTGGGATCCACCTCTGTGATATTTCCTACAAATCCGATGTCTTTGCCGTCCGAATATTTTTTCTCCACCTTCAGAAGACCGCCGTCCTTGCCGCTGATGCCGACCGCTTTGACGCCAAGCTCCTCCACCATGGTCACCAGATCCTTGTTCACCCGGCCGAGGACCATTTCCGCGATCTCCATGGTCTCCTCGTCCGTGACCCGCAGCCCGTTGACGAAGGACGGCTCCTTGCCGACCTTTTCCACCCAGCGGCTGATGGCCTTGCCGCCGCCGTGCACGATGATGGGCTTGAAGCCTACCAGCTTTAAGAGCGTCACATCTTTGATCACGTTCTTCTGAAGCTCCTCGTTACTCATCGCGCTGCCGCCGTATTTTACCACAATGATCTTTCTGTTGAATTTCTGGATGTAGGGCAGCGCCTCGATGAGCACCGCCGCCTTCTGCATCACCTGATCCATTTCCTTCTGTTCCATTTTTTCCTCCTTGCGGAAGCGTTCTACGCTGATACATACGCGGCTTTCGCTGCTTACGAACGGTAATCCGCATTTATCTTCACATAATCATAAGAAAGGTCACAGCCCCATGCCGTCGCCTCCTCATCGCCCGTCTTCATGTCCACCAGGGCCGTGACGGCCGGGCAGGACAGAATGCGGGTGGCCTCTTCCTCGCTGTAGTCCGCCGCCTTCCCATCCTTATAGATCAGGATCTTTCCCGCTTCGCTTTCGATGAAAAGTTCGATGGTCTCCGGATCGAACTGCACCCCGGAGTATCCCAGCGCACACAGGATCCTTCCCCAATTCGCGTCATGGCCGAAAATGGCAGCCTTGGTCAGGCTGGAGCAGATGACGGATTTTGCCAGCGTCCGTGCGTTTTCCTTTGTATCCGCATGAATCACATGGCATTCAAACAGGGCCGTAGCTCCCTCTCCGTCTCCCGCCAGCATCTTCGA
>DWYY01000084.1 GCA_019118445.1 Candidatus Eisenbergiella merdipullorum
ATGTCCATCATAAACCAGGTTTTCATCAAGCAATGTGAGTAATTCCTGCATCGTTATATCCTCCGGGAATAAATGACAGTCCCAGTATATCATATCCGGAAATATTGTTCAACAAACATAGGAAAGAACCAAAAAAATATATGATTTTTAAAAATACAGACCAACAGATTTGCGCTCAGGACTGCCAGCCGTTCTGCCCGTTATCCTGCTGCCAGCCGTTCTGCTGAGCATTGGGGTCGTATCCCTGCTGCTGCCAGCCGTTTGCCTGCCAGTTGGGATCATATCCCTGCTGATAGCCGTCCTGTCCCTGATTCTGTCCATATCCCTGAGAACTTCTGCCATAGCGAAGGCTGTTATAAAATGCCGCGTCCGTCACTGCCGTATAGGGGGTGACATAGAGGGATGCGATGCCGCAGGTGACGGCGGAGAGCAGATACCAGGGAATGAAGGAAAGATCCAGGATGAATTTATCCATTTTATGCCCGATCATCATGGATTTGCTCTCCCGGATACATTCCATGATGCCCATTTCCGGATTTTCTGCGAGAATGTAATATGCCTGGGAATAACGGTAAGCGGCGATGATGCCGGGGATCCATAACAAGAGGGACCACAGTCCCACAAATATCCCGATCATGATGCTAAGTCCCCAGGCCTTCAGAAACAGCCTGGCGTAGGAAAATAGCTCTCCGATGCCGGCGGGCTGGCGGTTGATGACGCGCAGCGTATATCCCACGTAACCCAGTTCCAGAAAAGCGACGACCACCGATGCTATCAGAGAGGTGAGCAGCGTAGGAACGAGCATGCCAAGAATGAACACACCGTCAGGATCTCCGCCGAGAAGTCCGGTGATCAGGCTGGAGAAGCCGGAAAATGTGGAGATGATCATCTGTACCGCGAAAATGATCACGGTGTAGACGAGAGTGACAAGGACGGGATGAGGATTGGCCATCCGCATGGCGTCTTTGGCATCGGTTTTTAACTGAATGCGATCCATTATGTAAGTCCTCCTGTGAAAAAATAAGATAATCAGATAACAGGAAACAGCAGGAATAAAAGATTTTCCTGCATTCCATTTCCCTTTCGCCATCATTGTACCATTAAAGTAACACAATTACCATGAAAATTTATATTTTTTTGATTTTTTGGTTATCAGTTCTGCCGAAGGCTGAACCGTAACGCATTTTCCCGTCTTTGCATAATATTTACTTGACGCAGATGCGTTTCTATGACAAAATGAATGAAGAAAAATTACATAAGAGAGGGGATATTTATGATTCAGAGGAGAAGCATTGTAGCCTGTATCCTTCTGTCGCTGGTGACCTGCGGGATCTACGGCCTGTACTGGCTGGCCTGCCTCGCCAATGACACGAACACCGCATCGGGGAGAAACAACGATACTTCCGGCGGAATGGTGGTGCTGCTTTCGATCATTACCTGCAATATCTACCACATTTACTGGATGTATAAGGCAGGGGAGAAGATTGATGCCGCACGGCGGATGAGGGGGCTTCCTTCCCAGAATAACGGTCTGGTCTATCTGCTGCTCACGCTGTTTGGATTTTCCATCATCGCATGGGCTCTTCTGCAGAATGAACTGAATAATATGAGCGATGCGCAGCCCGTTATGTAACGGCGGGAGGCGGCTCTGCGGCCCTCCGGCCCGCCGGAAAACAGCGGTGACCCGGGCTGCCGTATAGACACGGGGAAAATAAGAAAAATCCGGAAGAGAGAATCTTCCGGATTTTTCTGTTTCAGCTTATTTGTCCTCCGGAACGGAACCCGGCGGCCTCCTGTCTGCCGGCGTGCCGGCGAACGGTAACAAAAAACCTCCGGAAAAAGCATCTGCCGTTTGCGTATTCTGAATTCTTGTGATAAGATAAACCATACTGTTATTACAATTTATGCTTCGAGGAGGAGAGATCCGGAATATGAGCGATAAAGAGCTGGAAAAAGCGGTAAATACGGAAACTGCGGAGAACACGGAAGAAAAGACTTCCCGCAATTTCATCGAGCAGATGATCGATAAGGATCTGGCGGAGGGCGTGTATGACACGGTGCATACCCGTTTTCCTCCGGAGCCCAACGGATACCTGCATATCGGACATGCCAAGAGCATTCTTCTGAACGCTGGGCTTGCCAGAGAATACGGCGGAAAATTCAACCTCCGTTTTGACGATACGAATCCCACCAGGGAAAAGCAGGAATTTGTGGACTCCATCAAGGAGGACGTGAAGTGGCTGGGCGCGGACTGGGAGGACAGGCTGTTCTTCGCATCCGATTATTTTGACCAGATGTATGAAGGGGCCGTGAAGCTGATCAAAAAGGGAAAGGCCTATGTGTCTGATCTTTCCGCGGATGAGATCCGGGAATACCGCGGAACGCTCACGGAGCCGGGAAAGGAGGACCCTTCCGCGGGACGGAGCGTGGAGGAGAATCTGGCCCTGTTTGAAAATATGAAAAACGGCATGTACGCGGACGGAGAGAAGGTGCTGCGCGCCAGGATCGATATGACTTCCCCCAACATGAACATGCGCGATCCGGTGATCTACCGGGTGGCGCACATGACCCATCATAACACGGGGGACAAATGGTGCATCTATCCCATGTATGATTTCGCCCACCCGATAGAGGACGCCATCGAGGGAATCACCCATTCCATCTGCACACTGGAGTTTGAAGACCACAGACCTCTGTACGACTGGGTGGTGAGGGAGCTGGAATATCCGGTCCCGCCCAGGCAGATCGAGTTTGCCAAGATGTATCTCACAAACGTGGTGACGGGAAAACGTTACATCAAGCGGCTGGTGGAGGACGGCATCGTGGACGGCTGGGACGATCCCAGGCTGGTCTCCATCGCTGCCCTGAGACGGCGCGGCTTCACGCCGGAATCCATCCAGATGTTTGTGGATCTGTGCGGCGTTTCCAAGAGCAATTCCTCTGTGGATTATGCCATGCTGGAATACTGCATCAGAGAGGACTTGAAGCTGAAGCGGCCCAGGGTCATGGCGGTGCTGGATCCCATCAGGCTGGTGATCGATAACTATCCGGAGGGACAGACAGAGATGCTGGAAGCGCCCAACAATCTGGAGAACGAGGCGCTGGGAAGCCGTCAGATCCCTTTTGGCAGGGAACTGTATATTGAAAGGGAGGACTTCATGGAGGAACCTCCTAAGAAATATTTCCGCCTGTTCCCCGGAAACGAGGTGCGCCTGATGAACGCGTATTTTGTGACCTGCACGGGCTTCGAAAAGGATGAGAACGGAAACGTGACCGTGGTTCACTGCACCTATGATCCGGAGACGAAATCCGGAAGCGGCTTTAACGCCCGCAAGGTGAAGGGAACGATCCACTGGGTTTACGCGCCGGAAGCGCTGCGCGCCACGGTGCGGCTCTATGAAAATATCATCGATGAGGAAAAGGGCGTCTATAATGAGGACGGCAGCCTGAACCTGAATCCCAATTCCCTCACCGTGAAGGAATGCTTCCTTGAGCCTTCCCTGAAGGACGCGAAGCCCTATGAGAGCTTCCAGTTCGTGAGACAGGGCTTCTTCTGCGTGGACTATAAGGATTCAAAGCCGGGAGAGCCGGTATTCAACCGCATCGTATCGCTGAAGAGCTCCTTTAAGCTTCCGAAGCGGTAAAACGGCGCGGGCTTTCGGCACTTCGGCAGCGCACAACGTCCGGTCGGGACAGAAAGGCGCAAAATGAATGATCTGGCGATTCATCTTACAGAGGGAAAAGGAAAGCATTTATACGAACAGATCTACGAATATATAGCGGATGAGATCAGGGAGGGGAAGCTTCTTGCGGGAGAGAAGCTTCCCTCCACGCGTTCTCTGGCGGATTATCTGCAGGTGGCAAGGAGCACGGTGGAGCTGGCTTATGACCAGCTTCAGTCAGAAGGCTATATCGAATCCGTCCCTTATAAGGGCTATTATATCTGCCGCGTGGAGGAACTGTACCGCATCAGCGCATCCGGGGATAGACGGCGGGACACAGATGGAAAGCGCTCATGGAGGCCGGATGGAGAAAAGGATGGCCGGGAGGGCGGAAAAGCCAGCCAGATGGGAGGAAAATCCGGCCGGCGGATCGACATCGATTTTTCCCCGAATGCCATTGACATGAACCTGTTCCCTTTCGGCACCTGGCGGAAGATCACGCGAGAGATCCTGAGCGGAGACAGGAAGGAGCTGTTCGCCCTGGGAGAACCGAGAGGGGATCTGGAACTGAGAAGGACGGTTTGCCGCTACCTACATTCGTCCCGCGGTGTGAATGCCTCGCCGGAGCAGGTGATCGTGGGGGCGGGGAACGACTATCTTCTCCTGCTTCTGCAGTATATCCTGGGTAGGGATATCACCGTGGCCTTTGAAAATCCATCCTACAGGAGGGCTTTCCGGATCTTTTCTTCCTTCGCGGCAAGGACGGTCCCGGTCCCGTCGGATGAAAACGGCATCTGTGTGGAAGGCCTGCTCTCTTCCGGTGCGAACGTGGCGTATGTGATGCCCTCCAGGCAGTTCCCCACGGGGACGGTCATGCCCATCGGACGCCGGACAGAGCTGCTGCGCTGGGCTTCCTCCGCGGCTGACCGTTATCTGGTGGAAGACGATTATGACAGCGAGTTCCGCTACAGGGGAAAACCGATCCCCTCCCTGCAGTCCTCGGATACGGCGGGCCGGGTGATCTATATCGGGACTTTTTCCAAGTCCGTCGCGCCGGCCATCCGCATCAGTTTCATGGTGCTGCCGGAAAGGCTGCTTACGGCATATGAAAAAAGCTGCGGCTTTTTTTCCTCCACTGTTTCCAGGATCGACCAGACCATCCTGAACGAATTTATATTAAGCGGAGCCTTTGAAAGACATCTCAACCGGATGAGAAAGGCGTACCGGGAAAAGCACGACCTGCTCCTGGAGTGCCTGCAGCCCCTGCTGGATCGTTTCCGTCTTTCGGGAGAATATGCGGGGCTGCATGTGCTTCTCACCTCCCGCGCTCCGGCCCGTGAGGAGGAGCTCCTGGAAAAGGCGGCGGCCTGCGGCGTGCGCATCTACGGCCTGAAGGAGGCGGCCCTCGCCCCCCTTGAAACGAGCTGCGCCACGGTGCTGCTCGGATACGGCGGGCTGAATATGGAAAAGATAAGAGAAGGCGCCGGACGGCTGAATGCGGCGCTGTGAGGCGGGAAAGGAGCGTTTATGGAGAAAAGGATCGATGCGCTGGTGAAAAGACAGCGGGCATATTTCACAAAGGGAAGGACAAAGGATGTGAATTTCCGGCTTGCGGCTCTGAGACGGCTGCGGGACGGCATCAGGCGGCGGGAAAAACAGATCGCTGCCGCGCTGTATGCGGATCTTCACAAATCCTCCTATGAAAGCTATATGACGGAGATCGGGATCACGCTGGATGAGATCGATTTTCTCCTGAAACATACGAAAAAATACGCGAAGACGAAAAGAGTTCCGGCTTCCCTGTCTCAGGTTCCGGCAAGATGTACGATCCGGAAGGACCCCTACGGGGTAACGCTCATCATGGCGCCCTGGAATTATCCGTTCCTGCTTTCCCTGGAACCGGCGGCAGGGGCGATCGCGGCGGGAAACTGCTGCATCATCAAGCCGTCCGCCTATGCCCCGGCGGTATCCTGCGTGATAAAGGAACTGATAGAAGAGCTTTTTTCTCCCGGATATGTGGCTGTCGTGGAGGGCGGGAGAGAGGAAAATACTCTCCTGCTGGAACAGAAATGGGACTACATTTTCTTCACAGGAAGCGTTTCGGTGGGAAAACTGGTCATGAAAAAGGCGGCGGAGCATCTGACGCCGGTCACTCTGGAACTGGGAGGAAAAAGCCCCTGCATTGTGGAAAAAGACGCCGACCTGAACCTGGCGGCAAAGCGGATCGTGTTCGGCAAATTTTTAAACAGCGGCCAGACCTGCGTCGCGCCCGACTACTGCCTGGTGCAGGAGGATGTCCGGGAACGCTTCCTTGCTCTCCTCGTGAAATGGATCAGGCGTTTCTGGGGAGAAAATCCGCTGGATCATAAGGATTATCCCAGGATGGTGAATGAAAAACACTACAGCCGTGTGATGTGCCTGATCCGGGGCGAAAATGTGGTGACCGGCGGCAGGGGGAGAAAGGCGACGCTTCAGATCGCGCCCACCGTGCTCCGGGACGTTTCCGCCGATGCGCCGGTGATGCAGGAGGAAATCTTCGGTCCTGTCCTTCCTGTCCTCACCTACCGGACGCTTTCCGAGGCGGAAGCTTTTGTGAAAGCGAGGCCAAAGCCCCTCGCCCTCTACCTTTTCACAAAAAACCGGAAAACGGTCTGCAGGGTCACGGGCAGGCTTTCCTACGGCGGCGGCTGTGTGAACGATACCATCCTCCATCTCGCCTCTTCCCGCATGGGCTTCGGCGGGGTGGGGGAGAGCGGCATGGGCAGTTATCACGGGAAACGCAGCTTTGATACCTTTACGCATGAAAAATCCATCGTGGAAAAACCTCTGCGCCCGGATGTCCCGCTCCGCTATCCGCCTTATACGAAAGGAAAGGAAAAACTGCTGCACAGAGTTTTGAATTAAGGAAATGGGAGAAAGAAAATGGAAAAATGCGCGCTTCTTTTTCAATTTGAAGAGCAGAAGGCACAGAGGCTGAAAAAAACGCTTTCCCGGCTGGGGATCGCCGTCAGACAGGTGGAGCCGGAGGAATATTCCACGCCGCTGGGCATTCTTGCCGGCCTTCCGGGAGGCATTCTGTTTATGGATAAAAGCGGAGCTGCCGGAAAGATACAGGAGGTGGAGCCGGATCAGGAGATGCTTGTTTTTTCCGGGATCACACGGCAGGAGCTGGACCGGGCGCTGGATGCGATGCGCCGGACAGGCCTTGCCGGGATCGCGCTGAAAGCTATGCTCACGGAAACCAATTGCTTCTGGAATGCAAAACAACTGACCCGGGAATTGAAAAGAGAACGGGAAGCTATGTGCAGACAGATGGGAATAACAAACGATTGACATATTTTTTATAGCAGAAAGGGACAGGATTAAGAGAAGACAGGTCAAAAAAGGCGCTAAAAGAAGGAAAACGTTGAGATTTTTGTGCAATTTTTTATTCCTGTCAACATGACATATCAAAACATTCGGTAAAAGCACGAAATGTATGTTAAGCGGTTGACATACTCCTTTTGAAATGATATTATTAAAGCACAGTAAGGCATGAGACAACAAACGGAAAAAACCGGAGCTCATCCGCTGAGAACTCTTTTCCCCCTCCCTTTCATGTTTATAAAGGCGGTGCGGCATCGGTCCTCCGGGTATCTTGCCTGACTGTAGCAATACCCCCTCCTGATATCTTTTCCCCAAAAGATATCATTACCATAAGGATGTCCCGTATTGGCCGGGTCCCTCCCTAAATTCCCGGTTTAGAAGGGACATCTTAACCCCCTTCTTTTTTTGAGTCCGCATGGGTCTCCCCCGACCCCTGCGGTCTTTTTTTTGACAACGCTTTCATGGTGTAGCGGGAGAGCATTCTTCCTTTTCTCCCTCACCCTCCTCCGCAGATTTTTCGCAGGAATTTACATTTGAAATGTCAAACGGTTGTGATATAATAAAAGAGCCTAAACAGAAAAAAGGATTTACAGGCAGAATACAAAGGCGCTGGAGGAGATCATGGCAACACTGAAGGATGTGGCGAGGGAGACCGGCCTCACGGTCAGTACGGTATCCCGGGTGCTGAATAACAGAGGTTATATCAGCAAGGAAGCCAGGGAAAAGGTATATGAAGCGATGAAGAAGCTGAATTACCAGCCCAATGAGGTGGCGCGTTCCCTGTCCAAGCAGACCACAAATATGATCGGGGTAATTCTTCCCCATATTGACCATCCTTATTTTTCGAGGCTTCTGAGTAGCCTGGAGACTGCTGCGTTTTTGAATGAATATAAGCTGATGGTCTTTAATTCCAATGAAAGAGATGATAAAGAGGTAAGATACCTGGATATGTGCAGGGGTACCCGGGTGGCGGGCATCATCCTGTGCAGCGGTACCGTGGATGTGCAGCGGTTTGAGGATTTGGGTGTGCCTCTTGTGACCATTGAACGTTTTTTAGAGAACGGGACGGCATCGATCGAATGCGATAACCGTCAGGGCGGAAGGATCGCAGCCAGGCATCTAGCAGAAAAAGGATGCAAGACGGTGGCTTATCTGAGCGGAGAAAACGCGGAACCCATGCCGGCAGACGAGCGGGCGCTGGGATTTCATGAGGGCTGCCGGCAGGAGGGCATGGAATGTCTTGTCCTGGAGGAAGAAAAGACGGATGCGCTGTATGAATCCCTCGACTACCATGAATATATCGAGAAAATTTTGGATATGCATCCGGAGATTGACGGCATTTTTGCCAGCAGCGATGTGATCGCCGCACAGGTGATCCAGATCTGCCGAAAGAAGGGGATCCTCATTCCGGAGCAGATCAAGCTGGTCGGTTTTGACGATAGCCTTCTTTCCGTGCTGACGAGCCCGGCGATCACGACAGTGCGCCAGCCGATCTCGGAAATGGCGGCGCTTGCAGTACAGACGATCCTGCGTGCTTCCAATAAGGAAATGGTGCCGAGCAGAACTATTCTGCCCGTAACGCTGGTAGAGCGGGAGACGACATAAAGCAAAGACGGTTTTGGACCGTGCAATAGATTCCTCAAATAAATAGATCCCTCAACGCAAAAAACGGATGTCTTCAGGCATCCGTTTTTTTGATGTGCCAGCCAGGCACAATACGTTCTTTTATTTTTCTTCCGGGACCGCGGTTTCTTCTTTCGGAACAGCATTTTCTTCTTCCGGAGCCGTGGAGGCTCCTTCGGTGGCGGCATCCTGTTTCTCAGGACCTGCGTCCCCATCCTGTCTGGCTGCCGTTGCGTTTTCGGTGGAACCGATGGTGGCGTTGATCTTCTGGCCCACCCTGTTTACAGCCTTTTCCGTGGCCTCTTTTACCTTGTTGAAGGCATTTTCCATCTGTTCATCCACGTTAGCGTATTCATTGCTGTTTTTGATCCGGTCAACCGTATCGTTGATCTTGCTGGTAACTGCATTGAATTCATCCGAATTTCGCAGGCGGGTGACGGCTTCGTCCATCTTGCTGGTCACATTTTCGTATTCGTCGGAGGATTTGATCTTGTTTACGGTATCTTCCACCTTTCCGGAAACATTCGTCAGGAATTCATCCGCCTTTTCCCTTGCCTTCTTCAGGTCCAGAGAAACATAGGAGCGGGTGCCCTGCGCCGCATCGTCTACGCCGGAGTCATCCCTGGAAGCGGAGGATGCTGTCATATCATCCAGGTCATCTTCGTCAAATTTATCGAAATCCTCATCTTTGTCATAGTCATCAAGATTGCTGTCCGCGCTGTTTCCCTCTCCGGCAGCTCCGTCTTTTTTCTTCAGGTAATACCAGGTGCCTGCTGCGGCAGCTCCGAGGACCGCCGCTGCAGTGAGAAACTTCCCAAATCCGTGTGATTTTCCGGCCATTTTCCTATTCCCCTTTCCTTCCGATACTTGTCTCTGGAACCGCATCATGGTTCCGTTTACAAGTATTCTAATACTATTTTGCGGTTTTGAAAAGAAATTATGTATAAAAAATGTATGAATTTGCCAGTGGCAGGTGCCCCAAAGCGTTGTGCCCTTGTTCCGTCCCTCCCGGATATGGTATGATAAGGCTGGAAAGGTACTTTTGGAGGAAATGGAAGGAGGCGCCAAATGAACCAGAGATTTTTTGATGTTGCAAAGGAAAAACAGGACAGGATCATCAATGCGGCGCTCCGGGTCTTTGCGCTGAACGGTTACCGTCATGCAGGGACGGATGAAGTAGTAAGGCACGCTTCCATCAGCAAGGGCCTGTTGTTCCATTATTTTGAGAGCAAGCTGGGACTCTACAGTTTTATATATGATTATTCGGTCAGATATATGCTCCTGGAATTGTCGGGGGAAATCGACAAAACAGAAACGGACCTGTTTGTCCTCATCCGGTCGATCGAGGAGGCTTCCCTGCGGGCATGCAGGCAGTATCCTTATCTGAAGGCCTTCCTGGACAGCGCCCGCGAAGAGGACTGTGAGGAGGCGCTGGAGGCCGTGAAGGAACCTAAGGAACAGTATCAGAAGCGGATCGATGAGATCCTGAAGCAGGCGGATGTGCGGCTGCTGCGGCCCAAAGCCGACCTGCCCCGTACTGTCCGCATCATGGGATATACCTTCCGCGGCCTGACCAGAGAATACAGCCGCCGCCGGGAATTTTCCCCGGAAGAACTGTTCGGGGAGATTTTTTCCTATCTGCGGCTGTTTGAAAGACTGTTCGGTTCCTAAAAGAATGAATGTATTTTGCCGAAACCGCCGGGGCTGCCATTCAGATGGCGGTCCCGGGAGGCTTACTTGTTCATTTTGTAAGGCGGATCTGCGGGATAGCCGCCCTTCAGCTTCTGCATGCCGCGCTGCACCGCGTCTTTGGAGGTCTTCCAATCCGCGTCCTTATTGCGGTAGTCAAATTTCTCAATGAGCCAGTCTACATCAGCGGAAACCCGTTCCATATTTTCTTCCATCAGCCGGAAAACCAGAGGAAAGAAATCCTTTTTCTCCGAATCGGAAAGCTTCGCGTCAGCACCGTTTAAGACATCGCGGAAATGGTGCAGGCAGAAGCCTTTGCTTTTTTCCAGCTTTTCCCGGAATGCGCCGTCGTTTTTATAGAGATAGAAAAAAGTGTCCAGATAGCGGGCATATTCCTTCTTGAAATAATCGCAGATATAGCAGCTCTTTTCCTTTTCCCCGATCCAGGCGGAAACTGGATTTTCTTCCGAAGGCTTTCCCTTCAGCCGGTCCATAAGAGAGGTCTTTCCCGGCGTGAAATGGGAAAACTGCTCCTTCATCTCCGCGATCAGCTTCTTGTAATGAGTCTTTAAGATCCAGCCGTTTCCCAGAGTGTTTCCATAGTCATACATTTTCTTATAATGCATGCGGCAGAAGCCCGCCTTGTCCGTAGCGTCCCTTGTGTCGCTTTCCATGTAGGAGGCGCAGGAGCCGAGCACATAATCCAGGATGTCCTGCTCCACATTGCGCTCGATGTAGCAGAAGGGGCATTCGTCGTCCGCGTTCATGGCGTCATTCAGAGGTATGGTATAGAGCTTTTCTTTCATGTTTTCCTCGCATTTCTTTTTAAGTGTGTTTACATTGAATCCTGAAGATATAAAAATGGGAAATTTTGATTTTTATTATAGGTGGAAATGGGGGAAAAATCAACTGGAGAGGTTTTCGTCCTCTTTTGCGCTGCGTATCAGTTTTTCTGCATGGTCTGCCACAGAAATTAAATCAATAATATATTGGAATCAGGTAAAAGTGTATGGTATCATCGCAAAATGTGTCAATTTCTGTATCGAATGGAGAGAAATAGGAAGAAGTGACAGGAAGATATGATTAAAATTTACTTATAAAATATATAAAATCAGTAAATTTTTATAACAAATACAACAAATCAGATATAACTTACAACAAAAATAGGTAGTTTCATGTTTTGGGACAGAGTACATTAAAAACACAAAATAAAAGAGAATAAAGGAGGCAAGATGGAGTGAAAAAAGAAAAAAAGGGGGGTTCGGTTAAAGGGTTCAAACGGGTCTGGAAAGACCGGGAGCTGATACTTCTGGCCTTGCCGGCAGTGATTTTGTTATTCTTGTTCAGTTATGTACCGATGTTTGGTCTGACATTAGCATTTAAAAGATTCGACTATTCCAAGGGTTTATTTGGCAGTCCGTGGTGCGGCCTGGATAATTTTAAATTTCTGTTTTTGAATAAGGCTACCTTCATCAGACTGCTACGCAATACGGTCGGATATTATGCAATGTTTTTGGTACAGGGAATTATATGTGAGGTCGCGCTTGCCCTGGCAGTGAATGAGCTGATTTATAAGAAGTGGGGCAAATTCTTTCAGAGCTGTATGATCTTACCCACCTTCATCTCCTATGTTGCCGTGACCTATATTGTATCGGCGCTGCTCGATGGGGACAATAGCCTGATTAATACCATCCTGCAGTCCTTTGACCTGAAACCGATCCGTTTCTATCTGGAGGCGAAATACTGGCCGATGATCCTGCTATTGGTCAATGTCTGGAAACAGACAGGGTATGGTTCTGTCCTATACTTGGCAAGTCTGAGCGGCATTGACCGGGAGATCTATGAGTCGGCTGAAGTGGATGGTGCGACAAGATGGCAGAAGATATTCCACATCAATATCCCACTGCTTGCGCCGATGATCTGCATCCGTATGCTTCTGAGCTTGGGCGGTATTATGAATTCCGATACCGGCATGTTCTATCAGGTGACGAAAAATGTAGGGGCATTGTATCCCACCACACAGGTGTTGGACAGCTATGTGATGAATGCCATGACGTCAGGGACGGATTTCTCAATGACTTCGGCGGTGACGTTCTTCCAGTCCATGGTTGGCCTGGTGTTGACGATTGTGGTTAATAAGATCGTGAAAAGATTTTCGCCGGAAAGCGCCCTGTTCTAGGAAGGAGGTTGATCGTTATGAAGAAACATTCCATTGGCCAGGATGTCCTTTGGGCTATTCTGGGGATTTGCGCGGTTGTCTGCCTGCTTCCGCTGATTTTGGTTGTTATCGCTTCCTTTACTGATGAAGGGACGCTCGCGATTAATGGCTTCTCGTATTTTCCAAAAAAGTGGTCCCTGGAAGGCTGGAAATACGTGGGAACATTCGGCAAACAGCTCATCGTTTCCTATGGAGTTACTATTTTTGTTACGGTTGTGGGAACCATATTTTCAATCGTTGTTACCAGTATGTTTGCCTATACCCAGAGTCGGAAAAATTTTTGCCTGCGGGGTGTGTTGGCTATTTATATGTTGATTACGATGCTTCTTTCCGGCGGTATGCTGTCAGGGTATCTGGTGAATACGACGGTTTACCATTTGAAGGATACGCTACTGATCTTGATCTTGCCAGGTGTATCCGGGATGCAGATTATTTATATGCGTTCATACATAGAATCCAATATTCCTGAATCTCTTGTAGAATCGGTAAAAATTGACGGCGGCAGTGAAATGCGTGCGTTTTGGCAGATTGTGTTCCCGCTCATGAAGCCCGTGGTGGCTGCACTTAGCTTTATGTCAGCAGTCGGATATTGGAATGATTGGCAGAAGCCGTATCTGTATATTTCATCTTCTTATAAGATGCCGTTACAGCTCCTGCTGCAGCGGATCGAGACGAGCATGGAAAAGATGAACAGCCCGTTGATTGACCAGGCTGCTTATGCGTCTCTGGCCCAAACCATCCCCTCTGAGACGGCGCGGATGGCACTGCTTCTGACGGTGCTGGGGCCGATCATGATTGCGTATCCTTTTTTCCAGAAATACTTTGTTCAAGGACTTACCATTGGCGCGGTCAAGGGGTAAACATAAATTTGTCTGTATTTTCCCACCGGGCCCGGGAAAATCGGAGATAAATGACACACTAAAAACAATTAGCAAGAAAGAAGGGAGAAAAAGAAATATGTGGAAAAAGAAAGTCAGAAAAACGCTGGCATTTCTACTTGCCGTTATAACCGCGGCATCGCTGGGCGGCTGCGGCAGCTCAGGTGACAGTGATAGCGCGAGCGCAGATGCAGATACGGCTGCGGCAGCAACAGATACCGGGGCAGATGCGTCTGCCGCTGAAACTGAAGAAACAGCCGATAATGGAGAAACGGTAAACATTGTCTGGCGTAGACATGTAGATGTTGAGAATGCGGATGAAAAGAAGGTGGAGGAAGCCATCAACGCTTATATTGAACCTAAGATCGGCGTGACGGTCACCATCATCACTGACATATCGAATCCGGATCTCTCTATGATGCTGGCCGCCGGCGAGGAAGTTGATCTTTTTTGGGATGCGGAGTGGGCTGCTGGGGGCGGTTTGACCATGATTAATAGTAACGGCGCTTATGACGTGACAGATTTGTTGCCCCAGTACCCGGATTTGTATAATTCCATTCCGGAGCAGTTCTGGGAGGCAGCCAAAGTGAATGGAAGGAACTATTTTATCCCGATCTATAAGGAAGCCGCGACCGGGAAGGGCTGTATGGTTCCCAATCTTTGGGTGGAAAAATATGGATGGGATCTGTCCAGCATCAAATCCCTGTATGATCTGACCCCAATGCTCCAGCAGTTACATGACGATGGGGTGGATTATCCTTATGTAACCTTCGGAACTGGCTATGACAGGGCTACAGGTACTTTCGTTGATATAGATAATACGGGGATCGGTTTTGATTGGGATGGCGATCAGACAAAAATTGTCGGTCGAGCGTTTACGGATTCGTATAAGGAATTCCTGGATTTAATGTATTCATGGAACCAGGCCGGCTATATTAACTCCTCGGAAGCTTCCAGGGGATTGGACTCGGCAGCGCAATTAGAGATGTTTGCTCAGGATGAAATTGGCTTCATGCTATGGGATACGATACCGGCTAATGAAGAAACTGCCTTTGAGCGTTATGGCGTGGATATGAAGGTGGTTGAATGGGTGCCTGGGCGTTATAATCTGAGGAGTGTTTATGGCTCTGCATATAGCATCAATGCCAAGACAACGAAGGTTGACGCCTGCCTGAAGTTCCTGCAGCTGCTTTACACGGATCCGGCGCTCGCGGATCTGGCTCTGTATGGCATTGAAGGCACTCACTGGAATATGGACGAGGAAGGGCGTGTGGTGAAAGTCCCGGATTCCGGTTATCTGTATGGTGGAGCCTGGTGCGTCACCAATGTAATGGCACCGGATATTATGGAGACTGAACCCGCTGATAAAAAGGAACAATATGCCGAATTCAACGCTTCCTGTGAACCTCAATTAGGTGGTTCCTTTACTTTTGACTCCTCATCGGTTTCCGCTGAAAGGGCGGCGATTGTAAACGTGAATAGCGAGTACCAGGGTTTGTTGGAAGGCGGTTGGGTGGACCCGGATGAGTATTTGCCGCAATACCAGGAGGCATTGAAGAATGCAGGTATCGATACTTATATTGCGGAAATGCAGCGACAGTATGATGAATATGTGCAGAGTCAGCAGTAATTTGCCGACATATTGTATCGGTCTCAAATATATCATATTTGAAAGCTTCTAAGTAAATTGGGTCATCTGATCATAAAAACAAAAGATGGTCAGATGATCCTGTTTTGCGATCGGATATCGCAAAGTTGACGGAGGGAATCGTTGAAATGACAGATGCATTTGCAATTCCGGATTTTACCTTTCCGGAAGGCTTCTTATGGGGCAGCGCCACAGCCGCCCATCAGGTCGAAGGAGACAACATCCATTCCAGCAACTGGTACAACGAACAGCGGGATCATAAAAAGGATCCCACGCGCGAGGTTTCCGGCAAGGCCTGCAACCATTATCAGATGTACGAGGAGGATATCCGCCTTCTGCAGACCCTCGGCCACAAGGCGTTCCGCCTGGGCGTGGAGTGGGCCAGGATCGAGCCGGAGGAGGGACATTTCGTCCAGCCCGAGGCCGACCATTACATCCGGGAGCTGTCGAAGCTGAAAGAGGCGGGGATCCGGACCTTTGTGACTTTGGTGCATTTTTCTGTACCTCAGTGGTTTGAGGAAAAAGGAAGTTTTTCAGAGATGGATAATCTCAAATACTTTGAAAGTTACCTGAACTTTATCCTGCCGCAAATCACGCCATATGTAGACTTTTGGCTTGTTCTGAATGAATTTAACCTTGGAAAAGCTCAGAAAAGACTGGATTTCAAGTTCAACAGCATGCTGTATCATGCGCGAGGGTATCACCTGATCAAGCAGTATTCCAACAGGCCAGTCAGCTCGGCGCACGCGCTGGTGCAGTATTATGCCAAACGCCAGAACGATCCGTTTGATTTGGCGCTCCAGCACTATATGGACGTCATCAATCATGAATTCTTTTTCCATGCCGTCCGCACGGGCGAGCTGGTGCTGCCTCATAAAGATGTATATTTTAACCGGGAACTCAAGGATACAGCAGATTTCTGGGCGGTCAATCTCTATACCCGCGAGATGGTTGACGCCAGGCATGCCGACTTCAGCAGCCCCAGATATCCGTTTACCAGGACGCAGATGATCCCGATGGATTTCTACCTGGACGAATTTTTCCCGGAGTGCATGTTCCACGATCTGACGAGGCTGAAGGACCGTCCGGTCTATATCACGGAGAACGGCTGCTGCTGTGACGATGATGATTTCCGGATCGTATATATTGCGGAATACCTCTGCGCGATGAACGAGGCGATCAAAGACGGAGTGGACGTCAGGGGATATCTGTACTGGTCGCTGCTGGATAACTGGGAGTGGGGTTCCTTCATCCCCAGATTCGGAATTGTGGATGTGGACAGGGAGCATGATTTCAAACGCACGCCAAAGAAGAGCGCGTGGTTTTTGAAGGAGATCATTGAAAACAATGGCTTCAGTCAGGAAATCCTGCACAGGTATCTGAAACAGATGCCGCGTGTATCCATTTGATCTGTCAGTAAAAGCAGTGCAGCAATCGTGTTAATAAGTTTATAAGGCTTTCCAGGTCATCTGAAGATTGCCGTCAATGTTCCGATATTGTTTTGGCGTAAAGCCAGTGCTTTTTTTAAAGTGTGCGCAGAAGGTACTGACGTCATTAAAGCCGCATCTGGCCGCGATGTCTGATACTGCCATATTGGTATTCGCCAGAAAATTGGAAGCGGAATGGATCCGATAATTCTGTAAGAACTGTTTGGGCGACATAGCATATCCCTGTATAAATAAACGGTAAAGGTAAGTCCTGTCAATGGCAATGTGATCTGCAATATCCTGTACGGTAATGCGTTTGAAATAATTGGTTTTGATATAGTCTACTGCGTCGATCAAATAGTGGTTGTTGTCCCCCCCCCCCCCCGAAGGAGACGCATCCCTGCTGTCTTTCAAATAACCGAAGATGGTAAAGAGATCCCCCAGGAGACGGAAATCATTTGTGGTTTCGTTTTGCAGGCCATCTATGATATTCTTCAGACATTGGAGCAGTGTTTTATCGGGATTGTAATCGACATAGGGGCGCTCCAACAGACCGCAGTCCTGGAGGATCTTTCTGGCGTCAGAGCCATCGAAACCGACCCAAATATACGCCCAGGGATCTTTGGTATCCGCGCTATAGTAGGTTGTGATGTTGGGCTGGATCAAGAAGACCTGGTTGGCTTTCAGAGGATAAGTTTTACCTTCCACACAGAACTGTCCCTTTCCCTTTGTGATAAAGTGCAACAGATATTGGGAACGGATTGCGGGTCCGAATCTGTGGCCCGGAAGGCAGGCCTCTTCCCCTGCATAGGAGAGAATAAGAGAACTGATGCCGGAGCTGTTTGATTTATGAAAATATTCACAGCCGTTGCTGATCTGATTGGATACTGGAAAAGCGTTTGGCATTGTCTGATCGTCTCCTTTTTTGTGTATTATTGACAAGCTTTAGTATATTGAAACTGTGCTTTCGTGGTACTTTTTTATCTTACCATAGTGAATTTTTATTTTCAAGGAATAGAAAATGTGAGAATATGTTAATAAGATTATTTTTCCCCAAAAGGAGTAATGTCGCAGATTTCCATTTGAAAAGAGAAGGAACAAAGTCATATGAAACCGAAAGTTATTTTTATGCCTCATGCCAACATCCAGTATTCACAGCTTCCTCCCGAAAAGCGCCTGTGGGTTATCGAGAACTGTTATGAAAAGCTGTTTGACCTTGTGGAAAACCAGAATTACACGATTGCCTTTGAAGCCAGCGGTATTACCATTGAAGAAATCGCAAAAAAGTCGCCCCGGTGCATGACTAAACTGAAAAGGCTTGTCCAGGACGGGAAGGTTGAGCCTGTGGCATCTCCCTACAACCACATCATGCTTGCAAACATCCCGCGGGAAGTTGGGTTACATGCCCTGAAGCATTCCAGGGACGTATGGGAGCGGTATACCGGTGTCTGCCCGGTCATTGGATGGAATCCCGAATGCGGATGGGTTGATTATATCCTGGACATTTATCATCAGGCGGGATTTGAGGCGTTGGTGATGGATGCGGATTCCCTCCTTCTGTCTTTCCCGGAGATTCGTGAGGCGACCGGGCTGCATTATGATGTGCAGGGACATTCCAACAAGAATCAGCTATTTAAAATTGAGGAATACATACAGGACAAGCCTGAATTCCTGAAATATATTACCAATCCATCGGTTGCCTCTAATGGTCTGAAGCTGATTTTCAGAAGCGACTGCATGGCCAATCTGCTGCTCTGGTATCTGATGGGAGCGACAGAGGGAGTGCGTAAGACACCGGTCAGCCTGAATGAAGTCCATGAGATGTTTGGCAGGTGGAAGGAGCGGGCTGCACAGACGGGCAGCTTCATTATGCCTTATGCGGAGGATGCTGAATATATCGGTTCCAGCGCTTATTTTTACGTGAAGCAATTTAATGAAGCCCGTTTTTTTGAGCCGGAACCGGACAGCATCGTGCGTTTTCAAGAGATTGTGGAGGCCGCGTTGAATGCGGGTTATGAACTGGCGACGCCGGGTGACGTGCTGAAGCAGGGGCAGGCATTTCCGAATGAGGCGGTGGAAAACATCGAAAATGGTGTTGCGTGGCATGGGGGGACGGCGAAAGCCTGGGCCAATACAGAGTACTCGCGGATCATGGATCCGGTGTGCCTGTCGCTCCTGAATGGCATCCTGGATGTGTCAAAGCATCTGGGCCAGGATCCGTGGGCGTTGACCGGCGAATTGGAACAGGCAATGGAAAGCCTGACCAACGCCTGGGTGTCTGACAGCCGCTGGCCTCCTAAGCCGACCTCGCCCGGCCGCTTCAATGTACGGGAAAGTCTGGACAGCATGTACCGTGCGAACCGATTCCTCCGGGAAGCCATGATAAAGGGGAATATCGAGAAAAGGAAGGGGCTATATTCTCCCGACCTGATGGATACGGAAATTCAGTTAATTGACCAGACTTTGATGGGGAAGCATTATTTTGAAGAGAATTAAAGTTGAGGGAAGAGGTCGAGGAACGAAACCGAGCAATGCTGAAATTACGATCTAAAATTCAATGATATTGTAGTTATGTGATTACGAAGAAAGGACGTCCAAGATGGGAGAATATATTATGGAAGGGGCCGAACTGGCTTCTCAGTTGAAGGGACAGCTAAATAGCAATAAGGAATCCTATGGAATGATCGGTGAGGATGCCCCGGATCTCCATCTTTCAGAAGATGAGATAAAATGGTGGAGGAACGCGAAATTCGGCCTCTTCATTCATTGGGGAATATATTCTGTAATCGGGAAAGGGGAATGGGCCTATTTTAATGAAAAAATGACGGAAGAGGAATATCGCAGAATTGCGGAACAGGACTTTTGTCCTAAGAGAAGCGCGGAGGAAATTGTGGGAGAGTGGACGGATACTGCACTGGATGCCGGGATGAAATATGCGGTGATGGTAACCAGGCATCATGACGGTTTTGCAATGTGGAACAGTGCCGGCAGTTGGAAGGACTTCACCTCCATGAAGTGCGGTCCAAAGACAGATTATGTCAGGGCATTTTCGGATGCATGTCATGTAAAGGGTTTATATACGGGACTATATTATTCGCCGATGGACTGGAGGTTTCCCGGATATTTTGATCCTATCGGAAAGCCGGAAAGTGCAGCCCGCATGAAGAAGCAATGTTATGATCAGGTGAAAGAGCTTTGCACCGGATTTGGAAAAGTAGATATTCTTTGGTATGATGGTGGCTGGCTGGCACATCAGGGAACGGATGCGGACGCAGCGTGGTTTTGGGAGCCGCTGAAGTTGAATCGTATGGTGCGTTCGTATCAGCCTGGCATAATGTTAACGCCGCGGTCCGGATATATAGGTGATTTTAAGTGTGATGAAGGTCCGCATGAGGTTACAGGAAAAATCATACCGATTCCGTGGGAAAAAGAAATGTCCATATCTTCTGTCTGGGGGTATCAGCCGATAGATCGTTTCTGGGATTTTTCCTACCTGCTTCGTATGCTGATAAATGTTGTATGTCGGGATGGGAATCTGCTTTTAAATGTAGGGCCGGATGCAGAGGGATATATACCGGAGACAGCCAGAAATATACTTCGTCAGATAGGAGAATGGCTTTCAGAAAACGGGGAATCCATTTATGGAACAAGAGGCGGGTGCTGGCAGCCGGTTGATAATGTATATGGAAGCGTACAGACTGAGCACGCAGTATACCTGCATATCCTGGACTGCGGTAGATTCCGTGAAGTATGGCTGGCAGAAGGTGAGATACCGGAAGGAAAGAAAATAGAAAGCGCAACGCTCTTGGACGGGAAAGTATTGTCAATCCAACGGAATCATGAAATGATAAAAGTGACAATTCCGAAAGAAATTGAGGCGGAAAACAGGATCGATACAATAGTGAAAGTATCATTGAGATAAATAATGAGGAGTATACATATGAAAACCTATCATTATTATGACAGCCCCCTGAAGATTTTTGGACTGCCTTTTTTTGAACAGAATAAGAAACTGGAAAGGCTGCCGGAGGAAGTGAGGCAGCAGGTACGGTCCCTGGATTTCCTCGGAAGAAGATGTCCGGGCGCAAGGTTGTGCTTCCGGACAAATGCCGCGGAAATTACCGCGAAAGTCACTTTTGAAACTTTTACGGTTAACGTGCGGCAGTCTATTTATTCCTGTCAGTCTGCCGCCGTACTTGTAGGGGACAGGCCCCATGCGCGCTTTGCAGGCCTGGTGAGCCCTCCTGACTACAATACCTTTACTTTTCAAAACACGATCCGCAAAACTCCGGAAATGGAGGATGTTACCATATTTTTTCCCCGGAATGAGATCGTCTCCGATATTGAGATAGAAGTGGAGGATGAGGCAATTGTGGAAGGGCCTTCCCCGTATCGGAACATAAAGCCTATCTTATATTATGGTTCCTCCATAACGGAAGGAGGGTGCTGCTGTAATATATTTAATGCCTACAATGCCATCTTATCCAACCGGCTGAATGTGGATTATTATAATTTCGGCTTTTCCGGATCAGCAAAAGGAGAGCCGGAGCTCGCGCAGTGTATCAGCGAGATTGAGATGAGCCTTTTTGTCTATGATTATGATCATAATGCGCCTTCGGAGGAACATCTGAAAAAGACTCACGAACCCTTTTTCGAACTGATCCGGAGAAAAAGACCAAAACTGCCCGTCATTATGATGTCAAGGCCCGGCGCGCGTTATTCGGAAGAAGAGAAGGCGAGAAGGAAGGTCATATGGGAAACTTATCGTCACGCCGTAGAAAAAGGAGATGAAAACGTCTATTTTGTGGACGGAGAGAGATTCTATGGAGACCATGACCGTGAATTGTGTTCGATCGATAT
>DWYY01000085.1 GCA_019118445.1 Candidatus Eisenbergiella merdipullorum
AAAGCCTGTTCGCCGTCGGCTGGCTCTCCGCTCTTTACACAGGCCATTTTAATCTCCTTTCCCTTCCGCTTCTATCAGGTGTGAGTTTTTTCTATATAAAAACTGGCGTAAGAATTGATCCCGAAAGTAAAAATTTAGTAATTTAAATTGCTAAAGGGTAAAATTCTTTCAGATATGTTATCAGAATGTAAAAATCATCAGAAATGTTGCACGAACTTTCCGGATATTAAAAAAACCGAATTAAAAGAGCTAATTGTTTCAAAACCGGCGGTAGATCAAGAGCAGCTCAGGGAATTATTGTCGGTTCTTCAAGGTATCGACCGATCCGATCAACCTGAATTCTGTTGGGAATTTTCAGCGCCAACAACTCATCCCTTCTTGCAATCCTCAATTCTTTTCCCTATACCGTACTCACCAGACCGCCATCTGGAATATTAAATATAAGGAAGGACAGTATGACTGAAAAAAGAACTTAAAATTTATGCTAGTGGTGGCTTTTTGTTATCGCTTATTCAATTTTTTCAGAAGCAGGATCAAACACACTGCCTGAACAAACTGCAGTAAGGCATCCCTCGTGTTTCTTTCACCTCCTACGCTTCCTGCTATTTCTCATTACTTGAAAAAAATTTGTTAAAATGCTAAAATCTTTTTATGCTTAACTAGGGCAAGGAAGGAACTGGTCTTTTGATCAAACTTTTGTACTTGCCGGTTCCTGACGGGGTTTTCCTTGGCTGATGCTAGGGCATTTTGGCAGAACCAAAACTGCCTAAGTGAACAATCCACCAAGAAGTATGTGTGGTTTGCATACGATGAAATATGGAACCGACATATAAACTGGTACCGCCCAGTATAAAAAGGGGTATGTCACCATTAAGCGGTGTAGGAAAATCATGTGCCTACGAGAAAAAACTAATGTTAATGGCATATCAAATCTGGTTATGCATACTGATAATAGCGAGATATCTGATTCCTAAGTTTTAAAATTGATGCAAGATGATCTGTCTTTCAATTAAAAACAGGAAAGGACGTAATTCGATGCCATTACCAAGAGGACACCTCTACACCTCAGAAGATTACTGGAACCTCCCGGGAGGCCGCCGGGCAGAGCTGATCGACGGTCAGCTTTACGATATGGCACCGTAGAGTTTTACTCATCACAAGCTTATTTCTCGCCTTTCCCGCGTTATTGGGAGCTTTATTGCTGAACAAGGCGGGAATTGCGAAGTAGTACCCGCCCCCTTTGCCGTCAATCTTGACGCTGAGGGGAGGAATGTGAAATGGCAAAAGCAAAGAAACTCCCGTCTAGCTCATGGCGGGCGCAGGTAATGGATATTCCAGTTTCTGACATCACACAGAAAATCGTTCAAGAAGCGATCAATGAGGATGCGAAAATACACTCTCCAAAGGCTGTCAGGAACAACCATGGCCGCCTGATAAGCGCTGTCCTGCATGCTGAAGCGCCCCGATTTCGCTCTTAATACTGCTCTGCCAAAGAAATCTGTCTTACTTGCGGCATTCGGCCCATTGCGTCGAGGGGAAATCTGTGCGCTGGACAGCCGGAACATATCCGGGAACATTGTCCACGTCTGCCGGAACATGGTCATAACGCTGGAAGGGACATAAATCGTAAAAACCCCGAATTAACGGGGTTTTTAAATGCCGGCAGCCGGACTTGAACCGGTATGGGGTTGCCCCCGAGGGATTTTAAGTCCCTTGCGTCTGCCTATTCCGCCATGCCGGCGCTTTTTCCTTCCAGACGCCTTTATCATCTCAGACATTAAAACACGGCATCATGGAAAATGGATGGAGGTGGATTCGAACCACCGAAGCAATTTGCAGCAGATTTACAGTCTGTCCCCTTTGGCCACTCGGGAATCCATCCATACTTAACGGGCCGCAGGCGAACATCATGAATGATACTCGCCCGCCTCACCCTTTCAGCATATCTATTTAATCATAGAATCACATGAAATGCAAGAAATTTTTTCGGCCGCTCTGCGCCTCTTCCCGCTTCCCGCGGACGGGGTCGCGGTACTGGAGCACGATGCCGGACTCAGGAGGCAGGGTGACCGTCACCTTTCCTGCCTTGAGCGGATAGTTCACGGGCTCCGTGGAAAATCCGTTCCGGTCTGTCAGCATCAGCCTGGTCATTTCCGCGTCGCGCGGGATGCCCAGTTCCCAGACGGACAGCTCCTTCGTCACTTCATGATCGTTGTTGTTGATGATGACGGCCGAATGGTTGTCACGGGTAAACCTGGCATAGCCGATCATGTTGTAATCGGAAAGCATCCATTTGATCGAGCCGGTCTTAAATTCCTCGTTTTCTTTATGCATCCTGATCACCGCCTTGTGGTAGGCGATCAGGTCATGATCTTCTCTCCCCCACGGGTAGGTGCGGCGGTTGTCCGGGTCTGTAAAGCCGCACAGGCCGGCCTCGTCCCCGTAGTAGATGGTCGGCGCGCCGGGCCAGGTCATCTGGATTAGCACCGCCTCCCGCATCACGGCCTTATTCACGCCCTCATCTGCCGCCTCCGGACCGAGATTATTCATACGCCCTACCTTTTTATTCGTCCGGGTCAGGAAACGGGAATGATCGTGATTGGACAGCTCGTTCATCGCGACAAACAGGGACGGGGTAGAAAAGCAGGCGGTGTGATAGCCCATCGCGCCCCAGAAGCTTTCCGCATTGCCAAGAAGGTCCTGCCTGTAATCGTCGCTGTGCTTCTGCATGCCCGTCAAAAACCAGCTGACTGGCTCCATGAAAGCGTCGTAATTCATCACAGTATCCCACTGGTCGCCCTGCAGCCAGGAGGAAGGATCCCCGTAATGCTCTGCCAGGATGATCGCATCGGGATTTGCATTCTTCACCGACCGGCGGAAATCGCGCCAGAAACGGTGATTGAACTCCGGAGACCGTCCGAGGTCGGCCGCCACATCCAGCCGCCAGCCGTCCGCATTGAACGGCGGTGACACCCACTTGGCGCCCACCTGCATGATATACTCATAAAGCTGCCTGGAATTTTCATAATTCAGTTTGGGAAGCGTATCATGTCCCCACCAGCCGTCGTAGGTGGTATTGTAAGGGAAACGGTTCTCATCATGGAACAGGAAATAATCATGGTACGGACTGTCCCTGTCAATGAACGCGCCCTTTTCGTACCCTTCTCTTCCTTCGTAGATCCGTTCCCTGTCCAGCCATTTATTAAAGGAACCGCAGTGATTGAAGACGCCGTCGATGATGACGCGGATGCCGCGCCTGTGCGCCTCCTCCACCAGTTTGATGAACATCTGGTTGCTCGCTTCCAGATTTTTCAGGTTCGTCACCCGATCGATATAGCGGGTGGCAAAACGGTTTTCCGTCTGCCAGTCCTGCAGAAAATCGCCCTCGTCGCTCACGATCTTCCCCTTGTGCGGATCGATATGATCATAGTCCTGGATATCGTAGCCGTGATTGGAAGGCGAGACGAACAGAGGATTGAAATAGATCACATCGATCCCGAGGTCCTGCAGATAGTCCATCTTATCCAGGACGCCCTGCAGGTCGCCGCCGTAAAAATTCCTCACATCCATCTGCGCCGGATAGCGGTACCAGTCGTCCACATGCACGGTCTTATCCCCGATATACCGGTATTCCCCTGTCAGCACATCGTTGGAAGGATCCCCGTTGCAGAAGCGGTCCACCATGATCTGATACATGACGGCTCCCTTCGCCCAGTCCGGCGTGGAGAATCCCGGAATGATGCAGAAATAATAATGTGCTTCCGTCTGCTTTACCACACCTCTGGTGTCATAATAGCACCTGGCCCTTCCGGCCTGTATTTCAAAATAATAGGTGATCTTCTCATTATCGAGCTGGTATTTTACTTCATAATAGTCAAAAAGGGAATCTGACGAAACCTTGAACATCAGATTCCTCTCTCCCTGACATACCAGAAATACACGGTCCAGATTGTTTTTCTTGGACCGGAACCGTATTGTAACTTCACTGTATGGCGCCGGCTCTGCCGGTGATATGAAATTTCCCGTTGTATCGCTGAATAAAGCCTTTTTACTGAGAACAGGACGCATACCGGTAATATACTGGTGCTGTTCTCCCCGCAGAAACCTTTCAAAGTTCATAGCACTACACCCTTTCCCACCCATTTTAACTGATTCCCCCTCTACAATCAAGCATTTGCGCCGCAAAAGTAAAAAAGACAGCACAGGCTGTCTTTTTTAGAGAAGGTATTTCTTATGGGGTATAGCAAAAACTATATAATGTATTGGGGGGGGTTACGAGTATTATAATAGCAAACCGAACCCATTTTGTACATTCTCAAAATTCACAAACTTCACAAATTCAAGCATCTGTTTTTGGATGATATGCACAAAACTTTTCATCCCGATCATTCATGCATTCTCAAAGAACGGCTTTTTCTCATCGAACAGCGCCTCAAACTCCGCCCGGTTGATCCTTTCCTTCTGCAGGAGCAGGTTCGCGCACTTGTGGAGTACCTCCATGTTTTCCCGGATGAGTTCTGTCGCCCTTTCATAACAGCTATCGATGATCTGCTTCACTTCCCTGTCGATCTCGCCGCTGATCATCTCGCTGTGGGACTTGGCATGCGCCAGGTCGCGGCCGATGAATACCTCGTCGTCATCGTCATCATAGCAGACTACACCGATGTTTTCAGACATGCCGAAGCGGGTGACCATCATTCTGGCCATCTTGGTCGCCTTCTTGATATCGCTGGAAGCGCCCGTTGTGATATCATCAAAGACAAGCTGTTCCGCAATGCGGCCGCCCAGAGATACCATGATCTCCTGCTCCATCCTGCCCCTGGTCATGAACATTTCATCGCGCTCAGGAAGAGGCATGGTATAACCCGCCGCCCCATTTCCGGTGGGGATGATAGAAACCGTATATACAGGCCCCACATCCGGAAGCACATGGAACAGGATCGCGTGTCCCGCCTCGTGGAAGGCTGTGATCTTCTTTTCTTTATCCGTAATGATACGGCTTTTTTTCTCCGTGCCGATCCCAACCTTGACGAATGCCTTTCTGATATCCTCCTGGGAGATATAGGCGCGGCCTGCTCCCGCAGCCAGGATCGCCGCCTCGTTCAGCAGGTTTTCCAGATCCGCCCCGGTGAATCCCGCCGTGGTCTGCGCCACCTGCTTTAAGTCCACATCCTCCGCCAGGGGCTTATTTCTGGCATGCAGCTTCAGGATGTCCTCCCTTCCACCCACGTCCGGCGCACCCACCGCGATCTTGCGGTCAAAACGTCCGGGACGTAAGATTGCCGGGTCCAGGATGTCCACACGGTTCGTCGCCGCCAGTACGATGATGCCCTCGTTCACGCCGAAGCCGTCCATCTCCACCAGCAGCTGGTTCAGTGTCTGCTCTCTCTCGTCATGTCCGCCGCCCATGCCCGTTCCGCGGCGTCTGGCCACGGCGTCTATCTCATCGATAAACACGATGCAGGGAGAATTCTTCTTCGCTTCCTCAAACAGATCACGGACGCGGGAGGCTCCGACGCCCACGAACATCTCCACGAAATCGGAACCGGAAATGCTGAAGAACGGCACATTCGCCTCTCCCGCGATCGCCTTGGCAAGAAGCGTCTTACCCGTTCCGGGAGGTCCCTCCAGCAGGACGCCCTTGGGGATCCTCGCTCCCACCTTCGTATATTTGGAAGGCTCTCTCAGGAAATCGATGATCTCCTCCAGGTCTTCCTTTTCCTCCTTCAGCCCGGCCACGTCCTTCAGGGTGATCTTGTTGTCCTTCCCGGTGCTCATCCTGGCGCGGCTTTTGCCGAAATTCATCATTTTGTTCCCGCTGGCGCCGGCTCCCGCGTTCTGGGCGTTCATCATCATAACGAAAAAGATCATGATCACGGCCGCCATCACGAGTACGGGAAGCATATAATTCATGAACCAGCTTTCCTGCGGCACGTCGCGGACAAGCGGATCGATGCCGTACTGATCCAGCAGCTCGATCGCGTCATCCACGTTGGTCACATAAGTTGTCCGGCTGCGTCCGTCTGAAAGGGATACCGTGACCGCTCCGGTCGGCGTCTCCCGGTTCTGGCTGACGACCGCTCCGGTCACGAGCCCTTCCTCCAGGTCCTTCTGCAGCGCCCCTTCTGTATAATTATCCTGCACCTGGTTCATGGAACTGGTCCATACCATGACCAGAAGCGCTCCCAGGAGCAGAATAAAGATCAGGTTTATGCCTCTGCTGTTCTTAACCAATTCTGTCCTCCTTCTCAGTCCACAAATTCTATCACTCCGATATAGGGAAGGTTCCGGTATCTCTGGTCATAATCCAGTCCGTATCCGACCACAAATTCATCCGGGATCTGAAAGCCGGTATAATCCACCTTCACGTCTACGACCCTGCGCTCCGGCTTATCAAGGAGTGTGCAGAGCTTCAGGCTCCTGGGCCCGCGGTCCCGCATCATCTCCATCAGGTAGCTCAGCGTCCTGCCGGAATCCACGATATCCTCCACGATGATCACATCCTTATCCTTCAGCGGCTCATCCAGATCCTTCACGATCTTGACTACTCCGCTGGATTTGGTAGAGCTTCCGTAACTGGAAACCGACATGAAATCCAGAGATACCGGAACCGTAATGCGCTTCGCCAGCTCGCACATAAAAAAGCTGCCGCCCTTGAGCACACAGAGCAGATGTACCTGCCTGCCCGCATAATCCCTGCTGATCTGTTCTCCGATCTGCTTGATGCGCGCATCCACTTCTTCCTCTGTCAGCAGCACTTTGATTCTCTCAGCCATCTTCCTTTCCTCCTCTTATGTCTATCCGCAGCACTCTTTCGGTAGAATCCGTCACCTTTACCGCGCTGCTGATGCGGTATCCGATCACCCACAAGATGTGGCTGCCGTCCGCCAGCAGCGGCAGATTTTCCCTTTCGCCTGCCGGAACCTTTTCCTGGATCAGATATTCCTTCAGGCTCTTTCTCTGGAGCCTGTCGTTGATCGCGAGATAGTCTCCCGGCCTTCTGGTGCGAAGTACCAGAGACTTCATTCTATCATAATCCAGCCATTTCGTATACGTTTTTTGTTCAATTCCCTGAGATTTTTCCCATGGCAGAAGGGTGATCTCCATGATCCTGCCCCCCGGAATTTCCAGACGGATACTTCCGGCACGGCGTACCTCCTTCAGGAGATCTTCCTGCCTTCTTTCCACCTGATCTTTCGATGGGATCCGTGCAGATTTCTCTTTTCTCTGCAGGATGACCGTTTCAAAACTTTTTTCTGCCTCCAGCCCTCCCGGCAGGGTCAGCCTGCGGCCGCTCTGCCTGTCAAAAAGCTCCTGCACATCCCGGATATGGCGCAGGCCGATATCTTTCCCGCCGTCCGTCAGTTCCTCCAGCATGAGCTTCAGCATCTGGGTCTGCAGCAGGTCCTCTCTGGCGCGGAAGGCTTCGGCATCCACCTCCAGCTTTCCCGGCATTCTGGATGCCATACACTCCTCCAGCGCTTTTTTTGCCTGCCCTTCGATAAAATCCGACGTGCGGGCCAAAAGGTCGGCCGCCTGCGCCAGATGCAGGTCCGCTTCCGGACAGATTTCCCGCTCCGCGTAGGGAAGCACATGACGGCGGATCCGGTTTCTCGTATAGGCGTCGGTGTCATTGCTCCGGTCCGTGCGCCAGGTGATCCCGTTTTGTTTCAACCATCCTTCAATTTCCTCCCGCCCGGTATCAAGAAGCGGCCGGATGATCTTTCCCCTGACCGGACGGATGGAAGCCATCCCTTTCAGCCCGGTCCCACGGAACAGATGGAACAAAAGCGTCTCCGCCCGGTCGTTCCGGTTATGCGCGACCGCGATCCGGTCGGCGCCGAACCTTTCTGCCGCTTCCTCGAACGCCTGATACCGTACCTTCCTTCCTGCTTCCTCCACAGACATATGCCACTGCCCGGCTTTTTCTTCCACATTTTCTTCCTTCAGAAAAAAAGGGACCTGCAAACGCGCGCACAGTTCCTGTACGAACCGGGCATCCTCTCCCGCTTCCTCTCTGAGCCCGTGATCCACATGGACCGCCCCGATCCGCCATCCGCATTCCCTGCCAAGCCGAGTGAGCACGGCGAGAAGGCAGACAGAATCGGCCCCGCCCGATACGCCGGCCATGATCCGGCTTCCCGGCCCCGCCATCTTTTCTTTTTCCATATACAGACGCACCTTTTTTGTCAACTGATCCGTATCTTTTGTGATCGCCGTAGCCGCGCACCTCCTCTGTCTTTTCGCTTTCCGCTGTATTTTTGCTTTCCTCTGTATTTCTATTTTTACCGCATTTTTATTTTTCACTATAGACGGATTTTTTCAGGAAGTCAAACCCGATTCCCGACTTATGGGGGAGAATGTCATTCCCCGTCCTTCTTTTCCCAGATCCCGGCGCAGAGCACCGTCATATCATCCCGTATCCTTCCGCCCCGCTGTTCAATGGCAAACCGCAAAAGTATGCCCGCCATTTCCGCAGGGGATATGCCGTTCATGCCGGAAAGCAGCAGCTCCAT
Organism: Candidatus Eisenbergiella merdipullorum; assembly: GCA_019118445.1. GTDB lineage: Bacteria > Bacillota > Clostridia > Lachnospirales > Lachnospiraceae > Eisenbergiella > Eisenbergiella merdipullorum. The sequence continues at coordinate 8,517 of DWYY01000085.1, forward strand.
TTGTCTTTCCCCGTCTCCGTTCGGCCATCCTTCCGTCATCCCGTCCGTCATCATGACGATATAATCCCCGTCCGACACACTTCTTTTCACGGGTTGCACTTGCGCTTCCCCGAACGCGCCCAGAGGAAGCGCCGTTCCCGTGATCTTTTCCACAGCGCTGCCACGTTTGATAAAACTGGCCGCCGCTCCCGCCTTCAGGAAAGCACATTCCCCTTCATACAGGTCCAGGCAGCACAGATCCAGCGTGGGCAGCCCTTCCCCGCTCCTCTCCCCTGCCATGGCGCTGTTCATCAACCGGACTGTCATCTGCGCGTCAAGTCCGGCTCCCATCATGCTTTCCGCCATATCCACCACGGCCTCGCTGTCACGGCCGGCCTCCTCTCCGGAACCCATCCCGTCCGACAGGGCCAGCACCAGGTCCGCGTCTCCTGCTTCGAAGAAGGCAAAATTATCCCCTGATACCGTTTCCGTCTCTTTCACCGCCCTGGCCGTCCCGGTCAGGTACACGTATTCTGCTTCTTCCTCGAAAAAATAGCACATCGGTTCCGCACCGATGAAAAAAGGATTTCTCTTTGACGAAACGAGACGCATATCCAGAAGTACAGAAAGGCAGTCCGCCGCTTCGTCCGCAGTACGGCTTCCCCTGCCGCGCGCAGGCCGGGCGGACAGCAGGACGGACAGCTCCATCCGTCCGTCCCCCCTCTGCACCAGATAAATTTCTCTCGCGTTCAGCCCCTCTCCGGAAAGCCCGCGGATCAACTGCTTCTGCCTGCGGCTGCCAAGCCGGATGAACCGGATGGTTTCCTCTGCCGCCCGGTTCATCATTTCAGCCATCTCCTTCAGATTTCCGGCAAAAAGCTGCCGCTCCTTCACCAGGCTTTTTTTCAGGAACAGGACGGTCCTCTCCTGCCCGCTTCCGTCTTCCTCCTTCTGCTCCTCTTCCCCGAATATCTGCGCCAGATTCTGAAAGGTATCCGCGCAGACCCTGATCTTTCTTCTGCCATATTCCAGAAGATAAGCGGACTGTACCGTGTCACTCAGCTTATTGTTTTTCATTTATTGCTCCCATCTGCGCTCTCCGGCGCGCTTCCCGTCTCTTTTTACGGTCCATTATATTCTCTTTCGGGCGCGCGATTTGTCAAAGCGTGGGCGCTTTTTTGTGATGCGTCAATGGATTTCCCCATTTTCCGGCAACATCCTGTTTATTTTCCAAAAAAGGAACCGGATGCATCACACATTCCGATCCCTTCTTATTCTTCAGGCTTATAAATGATTTCGTCCTTATTGACCAGACCCAGCTTTTCCTTCGCCACCTCTTCGACGTATTTCTTGGTCTGCGTGTATTTTCTGTATTCTTCTATCTGTTCCGAGCGCTCTTCTTCCGCGTCGATCTGCTCCTGTAGCGCCTGCTCCTTCTCCTGATACGCTTTCTGCTTCCGGCGCAGCCCGACGCTGTTGATGGAAACCACCACAAGAAGCATCAGCACCACGATCGTCACCAGGAACATACCCAGACGATTCTGCCGCTTTTTGCGGAATACCACTTTCCTTTTGATCACTGGTCACACCTCTTTTTTCTCCGGCCTGTGACTTTTATTCTAATCTCTTTCTTCCATGCCGTCAACCTGGAATTTAGCAGGTGATCTATCTTCCTTCGCCTTACCCGAAACTCTACGGCGGTCCTGCGCGCAGCCCGCCCCGCCTGCTTGCGTATCAGACGCATGATAAAACGCAGCGGCGCCGTCAGCTTCCGCAGGATCTTACCGATCAAATGAAGGACTGCGTTGACCGCGCCTGATACCAGACCGACAAAGAAAGCGCTCAGCGTTTTCTTATACAAAAGCATTCCCGCTCCTGCTCCGATCACCGCAAACCAGCGGAACATGCCGTTATTTTCATAGTAAAGGAGGTAGAAGATGCCGCCTGTCGCCAGCACCCAGAAAACCAGATCCTCCAGGGAGATCAGAAAGATCCCGTGCGGGATGATCCTTCTCAGGATCCGGAACAGATCATAGCAGAAGGTGATAAAAGCTCCCAGGAGAAAGGAATGCAGCATGAACCATCCTTCCCCCGCGATCTGGCCGCTCATGCGCCCACCCTATTTGAAGAGCCGGGCAAACAGCGACTCACCCTTCGCGCTGTACCCCGCGCCTTCCGAATAAGTCAAGCTGTCTATCTTCCCGTCCACATCCACTTCCCCCTTGTCCAGCATCAGACGGCTCACATGCAGGTCGTTTCCCTTGATCATGAGCATACCCTGCTCCGTTTCCAGAAGCACCTCGGCCACATCAAAGGACAGCACGTCACAGACTCCGCTGATGTTGCACACGTTCCGGTCCGTCATCGTGATCTTATGCGTCCGCATCCTGCCCGCGTTTAGATCTTCCATCGCTTCCACTCCTCGCACTTTTTCTTTTAGAAATATATGTGGGGGATTGGGGAAATATGAGGAGTTTTATTCCAGCCTTACTTTTCCAGCCTCTCAATCTTACACCGATGCCTCTTGTCCTTTTTGTCATAGCTGATTCCCACCAGAAGAATATCTCCTGTATACTGCTGCAGACTCTCCGGATAACATCAGCTTCCACAGCCGCGCCGGACAGCATCGTAACAACCGCTGTCTTCAGGCCGTCAAAGTCCATATTGGCCAGCGGAACAATGGATTCATAGCTTCCTGTCTGCGACCAGTAGCTCTGAAAACTCCCTCTCTGCATAACGCCGGCAACCGCTCTGGGGTTGTAAATATGCAGGCCGTTAAGCAGGCAGCCGTTATACCAGCGTTTTACATTTTCGAAATCTCTGCCATATTCCTCACACAGCCGCCTCACTTCTTCCTCAGTAAATCCGATATAGGGAGCGGGAACGCCGGAATCCAGCATAGTAAATTCGTCAAAATTGTTCAGAGCGGACTGTGTTTTTACATTCCATGCGCTTCCGGACACTTCTGAACGGATCGCATGACACGGGTTGCATTTTTAACAGATATTCGGGACGCGAATCTGTATCCACACCAACATTATTGGGAATCCTTTCATCCCGGGAAGTGAGGAAAGTATGGAAAACAAGCCGTTCTGGGAAACCGCTTACTCTGACCTGAAGGTTTCCGCCTTCTCCAAAGGTCCGACTGCCGATGTGGAAGATCATTTCCGCATCTTCCCTTCCAATGCCGCCGTTCTGGATGTTGGCTGCGGAGAAGGACGAAATTCAGTTTTTATGGCAAAGCTTGGCAACCATGTGGATGCCTTTGATATTTCTGCGGCGGGAATTGAGAAAGCCAGACAAATTGCAGAAATGGAAAAGGTCTCCATCCGTTTTTTTGTCTGTGACCTGGCTGATTTTGTTTTCAAAAAGCCCTATGACATCAT
>DWYY01000086.1 GCA_019118445.1 Candidatus Eisenbergiella merdipullorum
CAGTCCATGAAAACGATCCTTCCCAAACTTGAGGAGGACTGAAAAAAAATAAGCTGCCTGCCCGTTAGCTACGGGCAGACAGCTTATTTTTTCAGCATCGCGGCGATCCCCTTCAGGAAATGGCCGTTCGCCATGCACAAAAGCCCGTCTGCAATAGAATCCGTCAATGCCCCGCCGCTGTTGATGACAGTCGCGCGCAGCGGGCAGTCCGCGGCGCACAGCAGCATCATACGGTAGGCCGGGTCAGACAGGTCCTTTTTCCTGCCGTAATTTCTCGCAACGATGAGTTCGGTGATCTTATACTGGAGCTTCATGACAAACGAGCTGTCCATCATCTCCAGGCAGGTATTGTCCGGCGTGAACTGTCCCTTTTCAGGGGCAGCCTCCTTGGGGACAGAATGGCCGAGCATGGCTTCCCATTCTGCACGGCTGGGGCTTTTTTTCATCGTTTCGTACCAGCTTCCCGCCTGCCATGTCGGAGCTGCGACGTTTTTTCCCCGAATCTCAAGATCCCCTTTCAGCCGGATATCGCGGCTGGACGAGCCCACGCATATCTGATATGTCCCGCCGGGGACTGCCCATCCGCAGGTGGGCTCCCATCCGCAGGTGGGGTCCCATCCACAGGAGGCTGCCTGTCTGCCCGGATCATCCCCTGTGCCCTCCCACACAGCAAAGCTGCGGACATCCAGGGCAAATTCCACTTCCTTACATTCCCCGGGCGCTAGCTCCACACGTGCAAATCCTTTCAGTTCCTTTGCTGGGCGGTGCAGCCCTTCCCTCGGCGGAGCGATATAGAGCTGCGCCACCTCCGCACCGGCCACAGAGCCGGTGTTCGTGATCTTCACAGTCACTTTTCCCCTGTTGACAGTCAGACTGCTGTATGAAAAGTCAGTATAGGAAAGGCCATGGCCGAAGGGATAGCGCACCGCTTTTTTCGCCTTGTCATAATAGCGGTAACCGACATAGATTCCCTCCCTGTATTCCACATTTTTCTTTCCGAAGGTGTCCTTTGATATCACGTCTTCATAGGAAAGCGGCCAGCTTTCCGTGAGCTTGCCGCAAGGGACCGCCTCGCCCGAAAGCAGCCTGGCAATGGCTGCGCCGCCGGCCTGTCCCGGAAGTCCCATGAACAGGATTCCCTTCACCTGGTCCGCCCAGGGCAGTTCCATTGGACTGCCGCCCAACAGGACCACAACCGTGTCCGGATTGGCCTTCGCTGCGGCCTCTATCATGCGGTTATGGCCGTCAGGCAGGCGCATATCTTCTCTGTCGAAGGATTCGGACTCATAGCTGTCCGGAAGTCCTGCTATGATCACTGCCGTTTTATGGCACGCGGCAGCCTGCGCCGCTGCTGCCAAGGCTTCTTGCGTAACATTTCCCATGGCGTCGCAGCATTCCACATATGCCGCCCCGGGCATGAAATCAAAAAGCTGATCCAGCCTTGTAGGGGTCACATGACTGCTTCCGCTTCCCTGTATCCTAAGCTCCTGCGCCATGTGTCCGATCAGGACGACATCTGAGCCATCTTTCAGTGGAAGTATCCTGTCTTCATTTTTTAAAAGCACTGCTCCTTGTTCCGCCACGGTCTGTGCAAGCCTGTGGTGCCGCTTGTAGTCCACTTTTACAGGATGGGTTTTCTGAGCAGACTGCGCCAGCGTCAGGATGCGTTCCACAGAAGCGTCAATGTCTTCTTCCCTCAGCGTGCCGTTTTTGACAGCTTCCAGGCATGCTTTTTCCATGTAACGCGAACCTCCGGGCATATTCAGGTCACAGCCTGCCCGAAAGCCTTCAGCCCGATCGTTCATGGCTCCCCAGTCCGTTACGACCATTCCGTCAAAGCCCCATTCTCCCCGCAGGATATCTGTCAGAAGTCTCCTGCTGTCGCTGCAATGCACGCCGTTTATCTTATTATAGGCACACATCACTGTTTTGGGGCGGCTTTCCTTTATCGCTATTTCAAAAGCGGTAAGGTATATCTCCCGGAGCGTGCGTTCGTCTATCTGGCTGTCTCCGTTCATGCGCTTATATTCCTGGTTATTCACCGCGAAATGCTTCAGGCTTGCCATCGCTCCCGTTTCCTGCAGACCGCGGATAAAAGCCGCTGCCATTTTTCCGGAAAGATAGGGGTCCTCAGACAGGTACTCAAAGTTCCTTCCTCCCAAAGGATTGCGTTTGATATTGCAGCCCGGGCCCAGCACCACCGATACGCCTGCCTCGAGCCCTTCCTCTCCGATCGCCTTTCCCTCGGCAGCATACAGCTCAGGGTTCCATGTCGCGCCCGCCGTCACCGCAGAAGGAAAGCAGGTAGCCGGCAGGGAATCATGGACGCCGGTCATATCCGCCTGCCCCGTCTGACACCGTATGCCGTGAGGCCCGTCAGACATCAGGACTGACGGGACGCCCAGATGCGGCAGAGCCTTTGTATGCCAGAAATCCGCGCCTGTACAGAATGCGATCTTTTCTTTGAGCGTCATATGTGCAATGGCATTCCTGATATCCATCTCGTATCCCCCTTTGATCTTCTGCCTGCTCATTTGCAGATGAATCAGGAAAATGTCTTCCTTTTACATGATACCATAATAACACACGAACAGGGCATTTTTTACACAAATATGATAGATTTTCAAATCTTTGCAATTGTCTTTACAGAATGGGAAAACTGTAAGTTGGAATTGCCTGCCGGAAAGTGTATGGTAGCATCAGAAACAAATATATTTTAAGGAAGGAGTCTTTTATCATGAGAAACCGTAAAGCATTCGGATGGGCCGAACTCATCCTCGGAATTCTTCTCTGCATCCTTGGCATTTACACTTTCATCCATCCATCAGTAGGCGTAACAGGCGCAACGCTTCTCTATGGCATTGTCGCCCTGGTCTCCGGCATCATTGATATCGTTTTCTATATCAAGCTTGAGCAGCGCACCGGCTTTGGCCCCGCTCTTTCCCTGGTGGGCGGCATCCTCAGCATCATCGCCAGCCTCCTGATCCTGTTTAACCTGGGCGTCGGAGAATGGGTTCTGGTCATCCTGTTCCCGATCTGGTTCATTGCTCATTGTATCGCGCAGCTTGCCCATCTGCCGTTTATCCGCCTGATGGAGGGAACCGGGTATTACTACTTTACCCTTGTGATAAACATTCTGGGGCTTTTGGTCGGCATTTTCATGTTCTTCACCCCATTTGTTTCCTTCTTCTCCGTGGGATACATGATCGCTATTTACCTGCTTTTCCTGGGAATAGACAGCGTCGTATTCTCCCTGAACCTGCTTTCCTGAAGACATCTGACAGGCCTTGGCACCATATCCTCATTGATCAGGATCAAAGCTGGAATGAACCAAGCTGCAGAAAAAGGAGCTATCGGTTAACACCGATTTTTAGCCCCTGACATCTGCTCCTTTTTCCCTTCAGATTTTTCGATTTCATGATGTATAAAACGATGGTATTTCATGATATTCCTGCCTGCCGCATACAGCATGGACTCTTTATATACTTTCTCCTCTGACCGGTAGTTAAAACGACGGAAGTTTTCATTTTCCTTGATATCTCCAAAGCGGCCCTCCGTCTGGATCGAACGGGTCTGACGTTTCAGGATCCCTTCTTCGCTCTGGATATTCATATGGGACTGCAGTACCGCAAAAGAATGCACCAGGAGGTCATAGAGAATCTGAAAAGCATCCAGGGAGCGCTACTGAGGGTGAACCATTCCATACAGGAGGAAGGAACATTTGGCATTATAAAGAATGACCGATGGGATAAACGATCTTACGAAGAGGAATGGAATCCGTGCGGCTGGAGGTATTTCCGGTTTCTATCGGACAGAATCTCTATAAATTCCACGATAAAAAAGCTGAGGACTGCAACAGCCGCATAAACATTCAATCATCGAGACTTATGGGGTAATGGGAGTTATGCGCATTTTTAGGAATTTTCATGTGCTCATGCATAAAAAGAGGGCTGTAAAAAAATGATTTTTCATTTTTTTACAGCCTTTTTTTATGCAGGGGCTTCGGAGTTATCCTGTCGGACTTGACGAGCTTACGCCGTCAGTCCACCAGCTTCCCCAGCTCCTTAACGTGTTCGGTCTCGTTGGAGGTCTTGTGCTTGGCCTGCTTGGCGTACAGATGTACCGCCACCTGGCTCTTCTTGATCGGCTGCATCGTGCCCGCACCGGCTACGCACCCGCCCGGGCAGGCCATGCCCTCCAGCAGATAGCCGTTGTACTTTCCGGCCACCGCGTCCTTGAGCATCTTGTAGCAGTCCCGCAGGCCCTCGGCGTTCACCACCTTCACCTCACGGTCGGGGTAGCGGGCCTTGATGACATCGACCACGCTCTTGGCTACACCGCCGGATACTGCAAAGTCCCGGCCATCGCTGGAGGCGTCGTTGACGCCATCCGGGTCCTCCTCCATCGCTGTCAGATCCAGCTCCTTCGCCGCGAAGATCCCCGCCATCTCCTCAAAGGTCAGCACAAAGTCCACCTCGCTGCGCACGCTCTTGCGCATCGCCTCGAGTTTCTTCGCCGCGCACGGACCGATA
>DWYY01000007.1 GCA_019118445.1 Candidatus Eisenbergiella merdipullorum
CCAAGAAGAATTCCCGCGCACTTTCTGGCCATGGTGGTTTTGGAAGAGGAAATTGAGGTGAGCCGGCGCGGGTAGGTGAAGCGGATATTGTCGAATCCGATAACGGAACAGTCATCCGGCACCTTTTTCCCCAGCTCCTCCAGAATGCAGACTGCCTGCCAGGCCAGAATATCGCTGAACGCCAGAACCGCTGTATAATGCTGCTCTCCCGCCAGGGCCCTGCGCATCCGTTCCGTTCCCTTTCCTGCCGTAACAGGCACCGTATGAACCAGCCGTCCGTTATAGGGAATCCCTCTTTCCCTCAGTGCACGGCGATAACCCGAAAGACGCTCTGCCGCGCTGGAAATCCCCTTCGGCCCGTTCAGAAACAGGATCTCCCTGTGACCCATATCCATCAGATAGCAGGCCGCAAGATAACCGCTGTTCTCATCGTCGCAGATAACGTAGCTGGTTTCTTCCTCCAGCCTTCTTCCGATCAGTACAAAGGGCTTCCCATAATGCCGGAGCAGCCCGATGTTGGCCTCTCCTCCCGGAGCCGGACAGATGATGATTCCGTCCACGTTCTGGCTGATGGAGACCGTAACCGCCTGACGCTCCATTTCAGGATTTTCCTCCGTATTAAAAATAATGGAATTATATCCCTTTTTTTGCAGCAGCATCTGCATTTCCTTCACCATAACGGAAAAGTGGGGATTGGAAATATCACCCACAATGATGGAAATATTCCTGCTGACTCCGGAACGAAGAAAGCTGGCCAGAGCGTTTGCAATGTATCCCATCTCTTCGGCCTTCTTCCGGATTACCTCTTTGGTTTCCTCCGATATATCGGATTTGTCCGCCAGTGCTCTGGAAACCGTATTTGCGGAAAATCCTGTAGCGGCGGCAATATCCTTCAATGTCACGCTTCCGCTTTTTTTTCTCTGTGCCATCCTTCAGCACGAACCGCCGGGTCCGTGCGCCTCCTTTCCTGCCGCCGAAGGGCAGTATTTTTTACAAAGAGAATGGTACCGTCCATTCTTCTGCACAAACCGCCGGTTCGTGCGTCTCCCTTTTCGCAACTCTTTTTCATAATAACACAGAATCCTGATATGTCAATTCCGCATTTTCTTCTCCTGTCTTTTGATTCACAACCTTTTATTGTAGTTATTGTTTATATTATATAGCATATTTTCTGTATATTTTTATCTATTTTGTAATTCTATTTGCATTGACAGAAAATATCTTTTGAATTATAATCCAGTTATCGATAACATTAACGTTAATGTTATTTGCAGTTCATTTGATTCATTTTTTACGGATTCCGTCTGTCAACACAGACATTACTAAAACACAGAGAGCGCGGGGGTATTTCTCATGAAATCAGGAACCATTTTTGATGTAAAGGAATTTGCCGTTCATGACGGACCGGACGTAAGGCAGACCGTTTTTTTCAAGGGCTGCCCTCTGCGCTGTCAGTGGTGTCATAATCCGGAAGGACTTTCCGCGAAGCCGCAGCTCATGTTCAGCCGGAGCTCCTGCAGCAGCTGCGGAAAATGCCGGCAGGTCTGCCCCCTTACCGAACAGAAGGAGATTCATGCCCCGGCTTCTCCCGAAGGCTGCACAGCCTGTGGAGCCTGTGTGGAGGTCTGTCCTCTCGGGCTGCGTCAGATCAGCGGGAAGAAAATGTCTTCCCGGGAGCTGGTAAGCCTCATCCGGGAAAACAGCGACTACTATGCCGCGCTGGGAGGCGGCGTCACCTTTTCCGGCGGAGAACCTCTGATGCAGGGAGAGTTTCTTCTTGAGGTACTGGATCAGATTCCGGATCTGCATACGGCCATTGAAACCTCCGCTTATGCTCCGTCCGATCTTTTTCAGGCAGTGACGGACCGTCTGTCCTTCATCATGATGGACGTAAAGCTGATGGACCCTGCGCTTCACCGCCACTATACGGGGGCAGACAACCGGATCATTCTGGAAAATCTCACCCGTCTCTGCCGGGGGAAGAAGGAATTTGTGGTCCGTATTCCCCTGATTCCCGGAGTGAATAACACGGAGGAAAACCTGGAGCAGACTGCCGCCTTCCTGTCCGGGGCCCCTTCCCTGCTTCGTGTAGAGCTACTCCCCTACCACCAGACCGCGGGTGCAAAATACAGTATGGTGGGCATGGAATACCGTCCGGAGTTCGACACCTCCGCCCCGCTTCAGATACCGGAACATATTTTTGAAAAATATAAAATAAGGAGTGTTGTATTATGACAGAACGAATCAGCAGACTGAGAAAATTTTTCGTGGAGAATCATGGACACCGGACCTGCCGGAAGGCTGCCTCCGATGAGTTTCTTCTGGCCCGCACCTTTGAAAAGGAGGGACTTTGCGATACCAGACGCGCCGTAAAGCGCCTGGTCTATATGCTGAACGAAGAAACTCCGGCCTTTTTCCCTGACCAGACCATCGCATTTGTGCGCACCAATCCTACTCTGCAGGCGCTTTTTACTCCGGAAGAAAAGGAGGAGATCACCATGCATCACCGCCTGCACGAATCCGGCGAGCTGTCCAACATCTGCGTGGATTACAGCCGTTTTCTCACCCTTGGATTTGCGGGCATGCGCCGGCGTGTGGAGGAACAGGAAAGGGAATTTCTGACACAGGGAAAGCTCTCCGAAGAGGAATATCTGAACGGGGAGCTGGAAATTCTGGATGCCATGACGGATCTGATCCTGCGCTACAGCCAGGAAGCCCGCAGACAGGGACTTACGGAAATCGCAGAGCGTCTTTCCCGCCTGCTGGGAAACGCCCCGGAAACACTGCATGATGCTCTGCAGATGCAGAGAATCCTGCACTTTACCATGTGGCTTTCCGGCAGCTACCACAATACACTGGGACGCTTTGACCAGTATATGCTTCCCTGGTTTCAGAAGGATCTGGAAAGCGGGCGGCTGACGGAAGAATCCGCTCTGGAGCTTCTGGAAGAATATTTTCTTACCTTTAACATAGACAGTGATCTCTACCCCGGCATGCAGCAGGGAGATAACGGCCAGAGCATGGTGCTCGGAGGCCTCACGCCGGATGGAAAGGATGGCTTCAGCCGGCTTTCCGCGCTCTGCCTTCAGGCAAGCCTGGAGCTAAAGCTCATCGATCCCAAAATCAATCTCAGAGTCAATAAAGATACGCCTCTTTCCATTTATGAGCTGGGAACCAGACTGACCAAACAGGGGCTCGGCTTTCCTCAGTATTCCAATGACGACGTAGTCATTCCCGGTCTGGAAAGGCTTGGATACAGGACAGAAGATGCCAGAGATTATGCCGTGGCGGCCTGCTGGGAGTTCATCATCCCCGGAAAGGGCATGGAAATCCCCAACATCGACGCGCTCTGTTTTGCCCAGGTGGTGAGAGACGTCATCGTCCGCGCCCTTCCGCAGGCGCCTGACTATGAGTCGGTCTGGGACCAGGTAAAGGCGGAAATCCGCAGCCGGGTGGATCAGATGTGTGAAAACACGAAAAATCTTTATATTTACCCCTCTCCCTTCCTTTCCCTGATGATGGAAAGCTGCGTGGAAAAGGGAAAAGATGTCTCTCTCGGCTGTGTATACAACAATTACGGCTTCCACGGCGCAGGCCTTTCCACAGCGGCAGACTCCCTGGCTGCGGTAAAGAAATATATCTTTGATACCGGTGAGGTGTCCCGCACGGACCTTCTGGATGCCATGGAAAAGGATTTTGAAGGATATGACCACCTGCTTCATCTCCTGCGCTACGAAGCGCCCAAGATGGGGAATAACGATCCCCTGGCGGATTCCATCGCATCAGATCTTCTGCATGCCTTTTCGGAATCCCTAAAGGGACGCCGGAACGAAAGAGGCGGCTGCTTCCGGGCAGGGACCGGTTCCGCCATGTATTATCTGTGGTTTTCCCGCGATCTGGGAGCTACTCCGGACGGCCGCCGGGCCGGCGAAGGCTTTGCCTGCAACTATTCTCCCAGTCTGTTCGCAAGAAACAAGGGGCCCGTTTCCATTGTAAAATCCTTCACAAAGCCGGAGCTGAGCGAAGTCATAAACGGAGGACCCCTGACGCTGGAGCTGCATGATACCCTGTTCCGCAATGAGGAAAGCATCTCCAAGGTCGCCGCACTGGTCAAATCCTTTGTAGATCTGGGCGGCCATCAGCTTCAGCTCAATTCCGTCAACCGGGATACCATGCTTGACGCGCA
>DWYY01000087.1 GCA_019118445.1 Candidatus Eisenbergiella merdipullorum
ATCTTTATCTGACGAAGTCGGAATGTTACCTTTTCATTCAGGAAGGTGAGGTGACGGATACGCTGAAAGCTCATGCGGCAAAATACGGCATCACACTGCTTCCCTACGGACAGGTGGTTTCCTTCCTGAAGGAGAGAACAGAGAAGGAGACGGTACTGTTTGACGGTGCGAACACCAGCTATACCCTTTACCGCACGCTGCAGGAAAAGGGAGAGACGATCGATGGGAAGAATCCCACGGAGCTGATGAAGGCTATCAAGAACGAGGTGGAGCTTTCCCATATGGAGGAGGTTTACCTGAAGGACAGCGCTGCTGTCTGCAGTTTTATTTACTGGCTGAAGAAAAATGTCGGGAAGAGGGAGATCACGGAGGCATCGGCCGCCCGGTATCTGGACGAGCTGAGAAGCCGGATAGACGGCTATCTGGACCTTTCCTTCCACACGATCAGCGGTTATAAGGAAAACGCGGCTATGATGCACTACGAAGCTGTGCCGGGAAATTGCAAAGAGCTTAAACCGGAAGGAATGCTGCTGGTGGATTCCGGCGGACAGTATGTGGGCGGGACCACGGATGTGACGAGGACTATCGTGCTCGGCCCTATCTCCGATGAGATCAGGGAGCATTTCACTGCGGTGGCGGTGGGAATGCTTTCCCTTAGCCATGCCAGATTCCTTTACGGATGCACGGGGAGGAACCTGGATATTCTGGCAAGAAAGCCTATGTGGAACAGGAACATTGATTATAAATGCGGCACGGGCCATGGCGTCGGCTATATCCTGAACGTGCATGAAGGACCGCAGGGCATCCGCTGGCGTTTTACACAAGGACAGCCCGAAGTGGTCATTGAGGCAGGCATGGATCTCACCAATGAACCCGGCATCTACATCGAAGGCAGCCACGGCATCCGGACGGAAAATGTGATGGTAGCGAAAAACGGGGTCAAGAACGGGGACGGCCAGTTCATGTACTTCGATACCCTCACCTATGTTCCTATCGATCTGGACGGTATTGACACGAAGTATATGGAGCCTTGTGAGATCGCATGGCTGAATGATTATCATGCGCAGGTTTATCAAAAGATTGCGCCACTTCTTTCGGAAGAAGAACGGGAATGGCTGAAGGAAGCCACCAGGCCGGTGGAATAATTTGTAGTTGTAATTTATCAGGGTTCAGGATATAATAATTGTAACCTGAGATGTTCGATAACTCCTGTTGTTTTGAACCTACATTTACTTTAAACGGGACTCCTATATTGCCGCGTGGATGTCAGGCCCCCATTGCGCAGGGGAAGGCAGAAGCGTTGGCTGCGGTAACCCACCTGGCTGTCAGCTAGGAGTCAGAAGACAGGAGGCGGCATTTTGGGGGTTACAGAATAAAGGACGCCGCATTTGACGGTGTCCTTATCTCAAGAGAAAAAGCAGCTTTCCGGCTGCTTTTTTCAGTGAAAGAGGGCATGTCCGAGTAAGAGAGCTTACCGGGCGCCTGCGCTGTAAAATAAAAATGCTGCAGGATCGGGGAATGCATGGAAAGAAGAGAAGGAAGAGATATCAGGCCGGGGCGCACCGGCAGGACGTCCGTCGCATATCATAGAAGAAACAGGGCGGCCGGTCTTTCTGCCCGCGCGGCAGGATATGGCTCCCAAAGAGCAGGGAGAAGAAGAGGGATAGAAAGCGGCGGCGGGAACAGGGGAGGAAAGCTCCTCGTCATTCTTGCTGGGATAGTATTCCTTTTCATTCTGCTGTTCGGAACCGCCCGTGAAATATTAAGACCCGGGCCGGAAGGAGAATATCTCGCCATACAGGAGGCGGAGAATCTAACACGTCTGCTTCTCGACGTATCGCAGCCGGAGCTGCTTTCCGGGCAGACGGAAACAGAACAGCCGGACTTCCTGGCGGATATCTTTACCAAGGATGCGGCTTCCGAGGAAGGTTATCTGACATACGGGGCCTGGGAACGGATCGCGGCCCTTTTTCCGGAATGCGGGTATGAACTTCCCAGCGGATACCGGCAGAAGGACCAGGTGCTTCTTTCGGACTGGTACGTTTTTTTTGATGCGGCGCTCGCCGTCTGTGATGCCGGGGGACAGATCCAGTATGTAGAACTGACCCCGATCGGGATTGGGGAGGCGGTGACGGACGCGGAAGGAAAGGCGCTTGAGGAGAACGGACTGATTTCCGGTAACAGCGCCTATACCTTCCTGACTGACCGGATCAGGGACTGCCTGTACAGGCCTGTAACCGCCGTCTGCCGGGACGGCGTCCTATATGCGGTCAGGAGCGTGGACGGACAGGAAAGCGTCCTTTCCAATATCTGGATCATGGAAGCCGGAGAGGATGGTCTCCTGTGCTTCTGGAACGATCATGAGGTCCGGTTTTATGTTTCCGGCGGGCAGCAGCCGGGCAGGAAAAATTCCGGAGGAACCAGCCTGGATGGCGCCCTCCGGGAACAGGTGGCGGATCTGCATTTCTCACAAGGCGCGCTGGATGCGGTCCATACGAAAACACAGAAGGTCTCCGGCAGGATCCTCAGGCTGGAGGACGGCGGCGTGGAGGTGGAAGGCAGCGGCTTTCTGCCTTTTGCGGACACTCTTCAGGTCTACCGCCTTTATGGGGAGCTGAAAACCTATGGGCCGCAGGAATTGAGGATCGGATATGATTTCACAGATTTCGTGATCGAGGACGGCTGTGTGCAGGCGGCGCTCGTGGTGAAGGAAGAGACGATGGAGAATATCCGTGTCCTGGTGCGGACCTCCGGATACGCGGGCCTGTTCCATGAATCGGTTTCCATGACGGCGGACTGCGACCTTTCTGTCATAACGGGAGAATACGGGAAGCAGGAGACGACGGTGGTCCCGGCGGGGGAAACCCTTAATATCGACATGGAAAGCGGGCTTTTTGCTTCGGATATTATCCGGATCGAGCCTGCGGTACTCACGGGACGGATCAGTCTGCCCGGTGTACAGAGAAGCCAGGGGACGCCGTCCTATCGGGGAAGCCTGGAGCTGCGGCGGCAGGAAGAGGGCATAGTGGTGATCAATGAGCTCCTGCTGGAGGAGTATCTGTATGCCGTGGTACCGAGCGAAATGCCATCTTCCTATCCCCTAGAGGCGCTGAAAGCCCAGGCGGTGTGCGCACGGACCTATGCATATGCCAGGATCCTCCACGCGGGACTGCCGGAATATGGGGCACATGTGGATGACAGTTCCAGTTTTCAGGTTTATAATAATATTCTGGAGAATGCCCAGACCACAAAGGCTGTCCGTGAGACGAAAGGGGAGCTCCTTTATTATGGGGAGGAGCTTGCGGACACCTTCTATTATTCCACCTCCTGCGGTTACGGCACGGATACAGGGATCTGGCTGAATTCCAGCCCGGAGCTGTTCCCTTATCTGCAGGGGAAAGCGGTGAATGCGGCGGGCGTCGTGGATGCGCAGGGAGATGCCGTAGATGCGACGGTGAATGAGGCGGATATCGCGGCGGCGGATTTCATGGAACAGGAGGAAAGCTTTTCGGCATTTATCAAAAATGTGCGTCCCTCAGATTTTGAAAGCGGGGAGGCCTGGTATCGGTGGACTTACCAGGCGGAGCGGCTGGATACGGGACTGCTTTACGAAAAGCTTCTGGCGCGGTACGCGGCAAGCCCTGCCTCCATTTTTGTGCTGCAGGCAGATGGGGAATACCAAAACCAGGCCCCGCCCGACCCGGGAAGGATACTGGATCTTGCCATAACAGAACGGAATACCGGAGGTGTGGCACAGGCGCTTAGGATCACAGGTGAAAATGCGGTGATCCTGGTGAAAACGGAGCACAATATCCGTTACGTCCTCTGCGACGCGCAGTATCCGGTGATCCGCCAGGATGGCAGCTCCTGGCAGCCTTCCACCTTGCTTCCCAGCGCCTTTTTCGTACTGGAAAGCGCAGAGGAGGATGGGTACGTAGCCGGATTTACGCTGTATGGCGGAGGCTTTGGCCACGGCGTCGGCATGAGCCAGAACGGGGCGAGAAGCATGGCGGAGAATGGCTGTGACTGTGAGACGATCCTGAGCTATTTTTATGAAGGGATCAGTCTGAAGGAAGGGAATGTTTCATGATGAGAATGTATCGGTTGATCAGAGGGTTTGCCAGACAGATGAGCAGGGCAAATGTGAACGCATATGCCGCGAGCACCGCGTTCTTCATTTTCCTGTCCCTGATCCCCATGATCATGCTGATCTGTTCGGTGCTTGCAGTCACGCCTCTTCTGCAGAAATCGGATCTACTGACAGCGGCCACCATTTTTCCGCCCTCCATCACTCCGCTCATCGTGGGACTGATCGACAACATCTATGACAGCACCTTCGGAATGATCAGTGTATCGGCCATCGTCACGGTCTGGTCTGCGGGAAAGGGCATCCTGGCGCTGATGCGCGGCCTGAACGCCATGAACGGGGTGGTGGAGGACCGGAATTATGTGTTCCAGAGGCTGATCGCCTCCTTTTATCTGATCGTTTTCCTGGTAATGGTCATCTTTTCCCTGGTTGTCATGGTGTTCGGAAACCTTCTGGCGTCCCTGATCGTCAGGCATGTGCCGGGGATGGAAAGCTTGTTCGAGCTGCTTCTCCATTTCCGGGGGATTTTTTCCTGGTGTGCGATGACGCTCCTTTTCGCCCTGATGTATACATTCATACCGAACTGCAGGCTGAAGTTCGCCTGGCAGCTCCCGGGAGCGGCGTTTTCCGCGGTTTCCTGGAATGTGTTTTCCTGGGGGTTTTCCATTTACGTCAGACATTCCGGAGGTTTTGACATGTACGGAAGCCTGACCACGATCGTGATCCTGATGCTCTGGCTGTATTTCTGTTTTTATCTGTTTCTGATCGGGGCGCACATCAACCGTTTCCTCACTCCGTTCCGGAAAGTGCGGGAAAAACAGCGGATGTTCCGAAAAAATGATCGTCCATGAATTACGGCGCGGCAGGTTATTGCAGAAGATAACCTGCCGCATCATTTAAAAACAACAGGCGTCCCATGGGACGCCTGTTGCTGACATCCGGCCGCCGCGTGTTCTCGGGATGATCAAGTGTGAGACCGGACACCGGCGATACAGCCCGTCTTTTGATGGGCGATACTCCTCCCAGAACCGACTGCCGTTATCATTATAATCCGGAAATTTGGGTTTGACAAGTGTACGGGAATATGTTACATTAACGATAGTTTGAAGTAAATGAATCATTTTCCAAGAACTGTGAAGGGAAGAAGTAGGTGAAGGCACAGGCCCACAGAAAGCAGCCGGCTGATGAGAGGCGCGGGAGAAGCTGATCTGAATACATCCCGGAGTTCTGCACCCAAACCGAAAGGGAGTAGGCTGCAGCGGAGGCACCCGTTATCGTGCAGGAGTATCGCGAGACCGTTCGGACTGCAGCCGTCGGCGGAGCCGTACTTGATGAGGCAGCCGGTGTGAGCCGTCTGCGAAGAAAGGTGGTAACACGGATCTGACCCGTCCTTTTTCCTGAGTGGGAGAAGGGCTTTTTTTATGCCATCAGGGAAAGTTCTCCCCAAGGCGAACGTTAAGATCCGAATGCTTTATTTCAGGAGGAGAAAGAAAAATGCAGGTGTTTGAAGAATTGAAGGCACGTGGTCTGCTAGCACAGCTTACGGATGAAGAAGAGATCAGGGAGATGGTGAATGCGGGAAAGGCTACGTTTTACATTGGCTTTGATCCTACGGCGGACAGCCTTCATGTGGGACATTTCATGGCGCTGTGCCTGATGAAGCGGCTGCAGATGGCCGGAAACAAGCCCATTGCGCTGCTGGGCGGCGGTACGGGTATGATCGGAGACCCTTCCGGCAGAAGCGACATGCGCACCATGATGACGAAGGAAACCATCGACCACAACTGTGAATGCTTTAAGAAGCAGATGAGCAAGTTCATTGATTTCTCAGAAGGAAAGGCCATTCTGGCGAACAATGCCGACTGGCTGCTGAACTTGAATTACATCGAGCTGCTGCGCGACGTGGGAGCCTGTTTCTCCGTCAACAACATGCTCCGCGCGGAATGCTACAAGCAGAGGATGGAGAGAGGGCTGAGCTTTCTGGAATTCAACTACATGATCATGCAGAGCTACGACTTTCTGATGCTCTACCAGAAATACGGCTGCAACATGCAGTTCGGCGGGGACGACCAGTGGAGCAACATGCTGGGCGGCACGGATCTGATCCGGAAGAAGCTGGGCAAGAACGCATACGCGATGACGATCACCCTTCTTTTGAATTCCGAAGGAAAGAAGATGGGAAAGACACAGAAGGGCGCGGTATGGCTGGATCCCAACAAGACTTCTCCCTTCGAATTCTACCAGTACTGGAGAAACATCGCGGACGCGGACGTACTCAAGTGCCTGCGGATGCTCACCTTCCTTCCCATCGAACAGATCGATGAGATGGACAAATGGGAGGGCAGCCAGTTGAATACGGCGAAGGAGATCCTGGCCTTTGAGCTGACCAAGCTGGTGCATGACGAGGAAGAGGCGCAGAAGGCGCAGGAGAACGCCAGAGCGCTGTTCGGAAGCGGAACCGCTGCAGAGATGCCGACCACGAAGCTGTCTGCAGCCGATCTGAAGGACGGCAATATCGATATCCTTGATCTGCTGGTGAAATCCGGTCTGGTGAGCTCCCGCTCAGAAGGCCGCCGCGCGGTGGAACAGGGCGGCGTGTCCATGGACGGAGAGAAGGTTACGGACTTCCGGGCGACGTTTGCCGGCGAAGATTTCCACGGAGAAGGAAAGGTCCTGAAGCGCGGAAAGAAGAACTTCAAGAGAGTGATTGTGGAGTAAGACTGTTTGATGCCGCAGCAGAGAAATTGCAGTCGTGATTTCTCTGCCGCGGCAGAAGAGAAAGTGTGGAGGCTGTGATCGCAGAGAAGAAATCACCTGCGTGATTTCTTCTCGCGAGCCTCAGCGCACGCTTCAGCAGGGAGGTAAGAATGCAGCTTATTGTATCAAGCATATCAACGTCCATCGTGAATCTGATCGTATTTTCTCTGATCCCGTTTGTCTGGTGGTTTTTCCGTCACCGGAAGGAAACGGGATTTTTCAGTTGGATCGGATTCTACAGGCCGAGGCTGAAAAGCAGGTGGCCGGTGCTGATCATCTTTGCGGTGATTTACTGGTTTTTCTATAATTTTGACTATACACGGCTGATCGATCCCGAAACCCTGGCCTATCTGGAAAGCAGTGAAAATGTATCCGCGAACGCCTTTGCAGGGCTGGGAGCCGCTGCCATCCTTCCGGCGCTCATCAAAAATTTTATCGCCAACGGCGTGGCGGAGGAGATTCTGTACCGGGGCTTTTTGTGCAGGCGTTTCTGCGGGAAGCTGGGAAAGACGGGAGGGATTGTGCTGCAGGCGGTGCTTTTCGGGCTGATGCACAATGCGCTGTTCCTGCTCGCGGGGCTGGATGTGGGGCTGTGGTACCACGCGCTGATGTTTCTGTTCACCGGAGCGGGCGCACTGCTTCTGGGCTGGCTGAATGAAAAGATATATAACGGCTCCATCATTCCGGGCATTCTGCTTCACGGAGCGGGTAATTTTATCAGTTCCATGCTTGTGGCGTTTGGGTGAACAGAACTTTTCTGGAATTGCCAAACATTGGGAAAAAGGTTGTGGATTTTGGGGAAATTGATATAATGGGCATATACTATAGCGGGATACGCCATATTGTTTTTAAGAGAGGATGCAGGAGCGTTATGATATACATTGATGGAACAATATAGAGAACCGGGGCGGCTTTTAATAGCCGCTCTGGTTCTCTGCAGGCAGGGTTACTCCATTGTCCGCATTTGTTCAATCAACGATTGCTTTTTCTGTCTGCGTATTGTCCAAAGAGAGAGGATAAATTCTAATCCGGACAGCACTAAAAGGAACAGCCCCATTTCAAAGAGCGGAAATTGATATGCGATGATTTCACCAGCATAGCTAATCTTGCTGATTTCCCGGCAGGAAAAGATTGCCACCGGCAAACCGATAATTAAAGTAGCAGTTATCGCAAACAGCGCATAATAAATTTCTTCGCAAACAATCATCTTGTAAAGCTGTTTTTGTGTCAATCCGATAGAGCGTAGAATGCTGTTTTCCCGCTTTCGTGATAACTGATTTGCAAGCGTCGTATTTATGAGGTTGACAACACCAAACAGGAAAATCAACCATGATACAATTTTCATCGCCATGTAAAATTTGCTGTTTGTGTCATTTTCCACAGTATCAGCAAAGGAATTTATGGCAAGATCAGAATGGATACTTACTATATTTTGTAACCCTTCTTCAACACTTTGGCTTTGTCCGGAATCACTAACGATACTCCATGAGTAGCTGAAATTCTCGATTTCCGGTAATAACTCCTGGAACAGGCTTTCCGGGGCAAACACCATCGCTCCATCTAAGCCTAAACCATGTCCAATTCCGGCTTTACAATTCGTTGGACTAAACAACCCAACTACTTTGACGGTTGTTGCTACTTCTCCAAAGGAAAATTCTAAAACAGTCCCTACACCCATATCATCGTTCGTTTCAAGAATACTGTCTGCGAGTAAAATACTATGGCTGTCGCTTGGCATTGTTCCAGCAGTTAAGGAATCTTTCACATCTGCGTAATTTAGCGTCGTAAGCATATCACACATACCACGGGCTGAATATTGTTCAGTTGAAAATTCTGCAAAAGCACTTTGCCGCGTAATAATAACATCCGTCACGCCATCAATAGATAAAATTTGCTGCTTTACTTCCTCGTTCAAGGGATTTCCTGCAAGTAATGAACTATTGAGAGAATCGGCATTATTGTAAATTTTATAATCTCCGTCAGGAAAATATTGTCTTGCTATCCGTTCCGGGGATTGCGTAAGCGCTATGGAAGAAATAATGAGCAATAAAATGCCGCCTAAACTCAAAGAGGAAATAATACTCAACGTCTTTTTCTTATCTCGCCTGGCATTCATCAAGCCCAAAGAGAGAGGGTTCAGTTTTGGATGGCTTTTTTTGCTGTGTGAAGTTTTTACCTGTTCTGGCGAAAAGCGTACCGCCTCAACAGGCGAAATTCCGGCAGCTATTTTAATCGGCTTCCGAATGGAAAGCGAAACCATAATCCAGCAGATAAGTATCGTCAGCAGGACTATACCGGCATAATATAGGGCATTGAATCCATCAAAAAGTATAATCAAAGAACAAATTACACTTAACACAATCCCAACTAAAATGCCAATTCCACCAAGCCTGTGTCCCTCTTTTTTTACAAAGCGCTTGATCTGTTTCGCTGTCGCTCCAATAGTCCGAAGCTGTCCATAACTTTGAATCTTGTCATTTATGGAAATGCGGAAAATGCTCTGTATTACAATGCAGCCGCCAATCAAAACGATTGCCGCCACCGTAAACATAAGCGGTAACGATCTGAAAAAATTGTTGCTTTCAGCATATCTAAAATAAAGAGTGCTGAATCTCGGTTCAGGCAAATTGTTTTCTTCTGCAATCTGCTTATACGATGACCGAATTGTATCTTCATCCAACTGTCTATCGTTTTCAAGATGGCAATAGGCAACATACATCGAATCACTATAACCGCTCCATTTTATTAAAGCTGCTTTGGACACAAGAAAAGAATAAATTGCAGCGTTTTCAGCTCCCGGTGCGTCTATTATGCCGGAAACAATATAATCCCCTTGAAAGCTCTCGGTATCTAATCTAATAGTGCTGCCAATCTCTATATCCGGGGCATATTTGGAAAGCCAAACTTCACTTACAACGATTTCATTTTCATTTTCCGGCAATTCACCCTCTGTTAATTTTATTTGATTTCGGGCGGTATATATGAGTGCTGCGTCGGCATAGGCAAAAGAAGCTCTAAAACCTTGCGCGTCGTTTTCTGTTCCCAGCATATAATATTCACCAACGCGGGCAATTTCGGGAATAGCTTTTAATGTTTCTATATTCTGCTCGGTAACGCCGACAAATGTCGCTTCATAAGTATCATTGACTTGGTTTTGTTGCATTTGCAGCATAGAAGTTACTATTGTACCCGCAAGACAAATCAAAAAAGCTGAAAGTGCAACGGCGATAATTACCATAAGATTACGTCGTTTCTCACTTTGCATATTCCTCTTTGCCAGCTTATTTATAATGGCGGTAGTATCATTTTCAAAAGGCCATGTCATAGTGTTCACCCCCTCAGCCTACGATTTTTCCGTCCTCAATGCGGACAATCCGATCAGCAAGACGGGCAATATCGTTATTGTGGGTAATCATAACTACAGTTTGATGAAATTCTGTGCTGGTTCGCTTAATAAGCCCAAGAACATCTGCGCTGGTCTTGCTGTCAAGGTTTCCGGTAGGTTCATCGGCAAGAATAATCGCCGGTTTGGTAATCAGGGCGCGGGCAATCGCTACACGCTGCTGCTGGCCGCCGGAAAGGTGGTTTGGCATATTGTTTCGTTTGTCATCAAGTCCAAGCATATTTACAATGTTGTCCATAAATCGCTGATCTACCGTGTCGCCGTCCAGTTCCATCGGCAATACGATATTTTCATACACATTCAGGATAGGGACAAGGTTATAGCTCTGAAAGATAAAGCCGATATTGCGGCGGCGGAAAATCGTGAGCTGTTCATCATTCATTTTGGATAAGTCTTTATCCCGCACAAAGACGCTGCCGGAAGTGGGCGTGTCCAGCCCGCCCATCATGTGCAATAAAGTGGATTTGCCGCTGCCGGAAGTACCAACAACAGCTACAAACTCGCCATCGTCTACGGAAAAATTAACACCGTCAAGCGCGCGGGTAATGTTCGGTTCTTCCCCATAATATTTTTTGATGTCAATCGTCTGTAAAACGTTCATATATAAACTCCTTTCAAGGCTCTCTGCCTGTTGATAAGGATAGTATAAAATTCAAATGTCACAGAAATGTCCGTGCCAATGAGAAATTCGATTGAAAAATACGCTGAAATGTTACAAAGCGCAGACATTTCAAAGTCATTAGAACTTCTGGATGCGCTGACCCGAAGTCACATCAATAAAATACTTTTAGCGTAAAGGGAGCATGATAGAAAAAGCAGAGCCTTTTCCTGTTTCTGAAACAACTTTGATGTAGCCGCCTTGTTGCGTAATAATTTCGCGGGCCAAATATAGGCCGATCCCCACACCCGGCTGTTCGTGTACTTCTTCCTCCCGATAGAAGCGGCGGAAGATCGCCGCCTGGTTGCTTTCGAAAATTCCTTTGCCGGTATCGGCAACTTTAATCTCCACATACATTTCCCATTTTTCGACGGTTACGGTGATTTTACCGCCCGATGGCGTGTACTTTACCGCATTGTCTAATAGATTAAAGAGGGCTTCAGCTGTCCATTTGCTGTCATGGGCAACCGTCAGATTTTCGGGGCAATATACGGAAACGCCAATCTGCTTTTTTTCAGCAGCATACACAATTCCACTCATGGCCTGAGCGACAGTATCATAAATATGTCCCTGTTTCTTTTCCAAACGTATCGCGCCTGTTTCCAGCCGGGAAGTTTTTACAAGGGCCTGAAAGAGAAAATCCAGCTTGTCCGTCTGGCTGCGGACTCCCTTGATAAATTCAATCTGCCCGGACTCTGTTACCGCCCTAGTAAGCAAAGTATCTGTTACCATTTTCAAATTACTGAGCGGCGTTTTTACCTGATGGGAAATATCCGACACAAGTGCTTGTAATTCCTTCCGTTCTTCCTCTACTTTACGGCGATTTTCCCGCATAATCTGATAAAGACGGGTCAGGCGGTGATTGATGCGGGCAAAAAGGGTTTCGCTGTCGTCTGTCAGGTTTGGCTCTTCGCCGCCATCCGTCATTTTATCCAGTATTTGGCACAGTCTGGCAGTAAACAGGGAGAGACGCTTCCCGAAAGCGTAAGTCAGCACAAAGAGCCATACGAGAGAGCAGACAATAAGCAAAACTCCCGTTGTCAATACTGTATTTTCAAATGTTATCGCAAACAAAATGAGAGTAATTGCCGCCATAGAGAGCAACTGTCCGATACAAATCAGTTGAAACAGACGTTTCACAGAGAGGTCGCCTGATTTCATTTTGCTTCACCTCCCGTCCATTGATAGCCCATGCCGTAAACTGTCCTGATATAGGGCATATCGCCGTCCGCTTCAATCTTACTGCGGATACGGCTGATTGTTGTCGTTAACGTATGCTCATCCACAAATTTATCGTCCACATCCCACAGTTTTTCCAAAAGCTGTCTGCGTGTCAAAACCTGTTTGGGATTTCTGCGGAACAGGTTCAGCACTTTATATTCCATAGGGGAGAGCGTCAGAGGCTTTCCATTTAAAGAAGCTGTCTGCTCCGAGAAATCAAGAAACAATCGCCCATCGTCATAAATATCTTTTGCAGGCCTGTGGTGTTCCAGCATAGAGAACATGGCTCTCATTTTTCGCTGTAAAACTCCAATGACAAAGGGTTTCGTAATATAATCCACCGCACCTGCTTCATAGCCCCGTATCTGGTCGCTTTCCTGATCGTTGGCGGTCAGGAAAATCACAATGGTGTCCGGGTGTTCCGGCTTTATCAGCCTGCACAGATCAAACCCGTTCCCGTCCGGCAAATTTATATCGAGTAACACCAGATCAAATTCGCGCTGTCGCAAAGCCTCAGCAGCTGCCCTGGCATTGAGAGCAGAGGTGATTCCGTATCCGTCTGCAGTCAGGTTATAAGCCAGCATCTTATTCAAAAAACTGTCGTCTTCAACAATCAAAATTTGTTTCATATCGCCGTTGCCTCCATTCATCACACCCAGTATAACAGGGAAATGTCCGCAAAATGTTACAGCG
>DWYY01000008.1 GCA_019118445.1 Candidatus Eisenbergiella merdipullorum
TATGTGTGCATGGCTTTCGTTTTCTTCCGGGCGGACAGCCTGCAGGACGGTTTCCATCTTCTGGCGAAAGTTTTTTCCTTCCGGGTGAACGGACAACTGGCGCAGATGGCTGCCGCCATGGAGCCGTCGGAGATCTATATTGTGACGAAAGCGCTTTCCCTTGCGGCGCCCTCTCTGGTGAGGGCCGTGCAGATCATAGTCCTGCTTCTGATGCTGGCGGTGAGCTTCTTCGTGCTTTCCCGGAAAAATACGGCGCAGATCATCATGAGGAAGACAGTCAGCCTCCGTTTTACTCTCTGGCTGGCCTTTCTGTTCGCCTGGTCCGTGATCTCTCTATCCGGGGTGAGCACTTTCGTATACTTTAATTTTTAGCTCTGAAGGCAGGAAGGAACGATATGCACAGCATGTATGGAAAATTTCTGAAGCGTTTTTGGGCGGCCGTCGTCATTCTCCTGCTTCTGGCGGCGGGACTGGTATTCGTGTTCGACCCGTTTTTTCATTATCATAAACCGATCGCTTCCCTGAAGGAGGTGCTTACAAAAAAGGAATATCAGGTTCCGGGAACCCTGAAAAACTTTGACTACGACAGCCTGATCGTGGGTTCTTCCACAGCGGAGAACTTCAACAACCGCTGGTTCGACGAGGCATTCGGAGCCATAAGCGTCAAAGCGATCAAAAGTTCGGGAGTGACCGCCCAGCTCGATTATTATATCCGCCTGGCGGCGGAGGAACAAAAATTGAAATATGTGTTTTACAGCCTGGATCTGTTCGCCCTTTCCGGCGATCCGGACACAACATTTCCGGATGAAAGCATGCCTCTTTATCTTTATGACAGCAATCCGTTTACAGACGTAAAGTATCTGCTGAATAAGGATGTGATCTTTGAGGATATCCCCTATATGATCGCGGAAAGCTTTCTGGAAGACTATGACGAGGGGGCTTCCTACAACTGGGCGCAGTACCATACTTTTTCCAGAAGCGAAGCCCTTGACAATTATAATAGGCCTGAGGGGACGGCGCAGGAAAAGACGGAAGAGGAGTACCGCCCTGATATTGACGGAAATGTGGATATCCTGGAAAAGATGGTGAGGGAGGATCCGGATACGATTTTTTATATTTTTTATCCGCCCTATTCCCTTCTGTGGTGGGACAATATGATAAGGAGCGGGCAGCTTGACCAGAGCCTGTATGCGGCGGAGGCGTCCATGGAGCGGCTTTTGCCCTATGAGAATGTGAAGCTGTACTATTTCCAGAACGAAGAGGATGTGATCCTGGATCTGGATCTTTATATGGACCCCATTCATTTCAGTGAGGATATCAATCATTGGATGGTGGAGGAAATGGCGCAGGATCAATACCGGATCACGCTAGAGGATTACAGGCAGGAGCTTGAAAAGATGGAGCAGATCGTGGAACGGATCCGCAGGGATTATGACGGATTAACGGCGGAATGAAAAACGGCGGCGATTCAGCTCTGCCTGAATTGCCGCCGGGTTTTCAATCTGTTCCATGGATGAATCTGTTCCGCGGATGATCTTTGGTATCTCAGACCTTGCGTTCCTCTTCCACGGGAAGAATGAAGATGGTCGCTCCTCCCACCTCCACATTGACGGGAACAGAGGATACCGAGTTATAAACGTTCATGCTGGAGGGTGCGGGCGGGGTATACATGATCTGCTGACGTTTTCCTGAATGCAGCCGGATGATCTCGCAGACCTCTTCCACCTGACTATCCTCGATTCCAAGAAGGAGGGTGGTGTTTCCCTTTTTCAGGAATCCGCCTGTCGTGGCGAGCTTGGTGACGTAATACTTCTTCTCATTCAGCTCGTTGATAAGCAGGGGTGCATCCTCGTTGCGTACAATGGTCAATATCATTTTCATAGGGCACTCCTTTCCGCCGCCCTGAAGCGGCTTAAAAGCTACTTTTCTTTCAGTATAAACACTTAACCGGAAAATGGCAAATATTTTTCATGAAAAATTACAAAAATGAACGATCAGGAACGATTTATTTGGGCAAAAGAGAAAATAGTGGGAAAAGCGAGGGAAAGGAACGGGATTGGAACGCTTTCAGAAAAAACAGTGCATGCGATCCTGAAGAACTATTATGCGCCGGACGTGAGCACCCATGAGATATCCATTGGCGGCTGTGTGGCGGACATCTATACAGGAAAGGAAATCCTGGAGATACAGACCAGGAGCTTCGACAGACTGCGGGAGAAACTGGACCGGTTCCTTCCCATCTGTCCGGTGACGATCGTTTACCCCATTCCCCATGAAAAAAGGCTGATCTGGATCGATGAGGAAACTGGGGAATTGAGCTGCCCCAGAAAATCACCGCTCACGGGAAACGTCTATATGGTGTTTAAGGAGCTGTACCGGATTCGGCAATATCTGCTCAGGGACAGGCTGCGGCTGAAGCTGGTCCTTCTCGACATGGAAGAATACAGGCTGTTAAACGGCTGGAGCAGGGATAAAAAGAAGGGTTCCACCCGTTTTGACCGCATTCCTACCCGGATCGTAGAAGAGGTATGCATTGAATGCCCGCAGGACTATATGCAGTTTGTGCCCTGTGATCTGGAAGAACCTTTTACCTTCCGGGAATTTGCAAAAAAAGCGCATATCCGTCCTGCCTTGGCGCAGTCGGCGCTTCCCATACTGATGGATACGGGCGCGGTGGAACGGGTGGGAAAAAAGGGACGGGCTTATCTGTACCGTATCTGTGAAGAATGAAAAGGAGATTAGTGTGAAAAATATGCCCGATGGTTTACGCTCTGGAATGGAGATCGGAATGGAACAACTATACGCAGGAAGTTATAATGCCCCCGTCCTCACAGGAGACGGAACCGTTTATCAAGGGAACGGAAAAGGAATCACACGCTATGAATTTGATGAGGAGACGGGAAAGCTTTTTGAAAAGGAGAGCATTCCGGAAGCGCCAAACGCTTCCTGGCTTGCCTTCTCGCCGGACCGGAAACGGCTCTATGCGGTGAATGAACTGGATAATCATGAGGGGACGAAGGGCGGCGCTGTCAGTGCCTATCTGGTCCAAGAGGATGGATGCCTGCGTTTTATGAACCGGCTTCCCGTTATGGGAGCCGCCCCCTGCCATGTGGACTGCGCGCCGGAGCACGGTCAGGCCCGGCATGTATACACCGCAAACTACAACGGCGGGAGCCTGAGCGCCTTCAGCCTGAAGGAGGACGGCAGCCTGAAGGCTCTGGATTGCCTGGTGCAGCATGAACCCTGCTTTTGGGAAAACGAAGGACAGGCTTCCGTTTTGGATCCTGCGTCTGTGGATAAGGGGAAAAAGAAGCTTCCCCATGTGCATAGCAGCAGCGTTTTCGACGGCTTTCTGTGGATAACCGACCTGGGGCTGGATATCCTGGAGGCATACCGGCTGGATATAACCGGTGGGCTGGAAACGGAGGGAAAGGGGGCGCCCTGCATGCAGTTGAAGCTTCCGAACGGCTGCGGTCCCAGAAGCTTGGCTTTCTGGAAAAACAGGATCTTCGTTTCCTGCGAGCTTTCTAATGAGGTTGCCGTGCTGGAGAGGAAAGGGGACAGCCTTACCCTGATCCAGAGGATATCCTCCCTTCCGGAAGGGACGGATGTGGATAACCATGTGGGCGGCATCCAGATTTCCGAGGACGGAAGATACCTGTATGTGGGAAACAGAGGCCATGATAGCATCGCTGTTTTTTCTGTAAAAAAAGAAGGAATCGTTCCGGAACAGTGGGCTCCTTCGGGCGGCAGAAATCCCCGCGGCTTCAGCCTTTCCCCGTCCGGAAAATGGCTGCTTGCGGCAAACCAGGACAGCGGGAATCTGACCGTTATGAAAAGGGATGAAGAAACCGGGCTGCTGCATTCGGCCGGATGCTATGAGGCGCAGGCTGTGGTGTGCCTGTTGTTTTAAGTGAAATTTTTCCCAAAGCAGTTGACCTTTTCGATTTCTTTTGTTACACTGGTTCCAGTTACGATAGGTTGATCACCGGCAGGGGAGAGACATGAGCTTACAGAGAATTGTTGTTAAACAGAATATGATGATGCGCATGGCCATGTCTATGAACTTCCGGTACTTGTAGCTGAATTTACAGATACAGGTACGCAGAGGCTTGTGTCTGTGTGGTCTGAATAAGAGAGATCGGCAAACCGCATGGATTTATTTGAAAATCTTCAAAGAATCCAGCGGTTTTCTTTTTTGAAAAGACCTAAGTGCCGGACCGGCAGCCTAAGTTTTAGGATGGGAGAAAGCCATGAATGAATTATTGCCTGCGATCATAACGAAAACCACCAAAAACGGCGGGATTCCGTCAATGCCTCAGCCGCAGCCCGAACAGTAAGAGGCCGCGGCGTTTCCTGAACAAAAAGCAAGGAAAAATAGGGAAATCTGAAAAGTAAGGAAAAGAGAGGTATTTACGGATATGAAATTCACATTGGAAGAGTGGTCGGAAGCGTTTATTCCGTCAGTGGCAAAGTATGCGGATAATGAAAAGATCGCAGGAAGGCTGAGGGATTCCTTCCCTTACCCCTATACGGAAGCGGATGCGGAGTGGTTTGTGAAGGATTGCATGGAAAAAGAGGGAAAGACCCAGTTTTCCAGGGCGATCGTCATTGACGGCGAGGCGGTTGGAAGCATCAGCCTTTTGTTTGGCGGGGACGTATACAGGAAAAGCGCCGAGCTTGGTTATTGGCTGGGCGAACCTTTCTGGAGAAAGGGGATCATGACGGAGGCTGTTCAGAAAATGTGCGAGGAAGCTTTCCGCCGTTACAAGCTGATCCGCATCTTTGCGGAGCCTTTTTCCACCAACCTGGCTTCCCGCGGCGTACTGGAAAAGGCAGGTTTTACCCTGGAAGGGATCAAGCGAAAGAGCATTTTTAAAAACGGCTGCATACAGGATTCCTATCTGTACGCGGTCATTCATGTATAAAAAAATGCCGCCTGGACGGCGGATAAGAAAAGAAGGGAAAGGAGACATATGGAAGGAAAGAAGGACTATGAGGAAAGAGAATACGGGAACCGGAGAGGCGGGATCCGCGAGTGGAAGGGGATCCTCATCGCTTTGATCGCGGGAATCACTGCCGTGGCCTGTGTGGTCATACTGACCACAGGTCTGGTGGGATACAAAAAAACCGCGGGCGGAGGGGGACTGACAGCGACAGGATCTGCGAGCTGTGATTTCGAATCGGACCTGATCGTATGGCGGGGGAGCTTTTCCGCCTACGGCGTTACCACCTCTGACGCCTATGCCGTCATCAAAAACGATTCCGAGGTGGTCCGGCAGTATCTGCTGGAAAACGGAGTATCCGAGGAGGAACTGGTTTTCAGCTCGGTGGACATCTCCCAGCGCTACCGCACGGAATATGATGAAAATGGAAACTATATCCGGGATTATCCGGACGGCTACGATCTATATCAGAGTCTGACCGTAACTTCCACGGATATTGACAAGGTGGAGCAGATCTCCAGAGATATCACACAGCTCATTGAATCCGGCGTGCAGTTCGTTTCAAATTCTCCGGAATATTACTGCACTACTCTGGACGAGGTGAAGCTGGACCTGATCCAGAAGGCTACGGAGAACGCAAAGCAGAGGATCGACATTATGGCGGCCGGAACCGGATGCCAGCCCGGAAAGCTGCTTTCCGCGAGCCTCGGCGTGTTCCAGATCACCGCGAAGAACTCCGGCTCCGGAGAATACACTTATGACGGCGCATTCGATACCAGTTCCAGAGAAAAGACGGCCATGATCACCGTCAGGCTGAATTACGCGGCAGAAGATTGATCCCGCTGCGGATGCTCCAAAACAGAAACGGATGATTGATAGAATTGACAGAAAGGAAATAAAGGTGGAACTGATCTACGGAACCACAAATCAGGGAAAACTGAATCTGATGAAGGATTACCTCTCCGGAACGGAAATTGAGATCATCGGGCTGAACGAGCTTTCCCAACCGCCCGGAGAGCCGGGAGAATGCGGACGGACTCCGCTGGAAAACGCCAGGGGAAAGGCGGAATATTATTTTCACGCGCTGGATCGTCCTGTATTTTCCTGTGACAGCGGACTGATCATAGAAGGTCTGCCGGAGGAAGAACAGCCGGGAGTGCATGTGAGAAGGCGGGACGGAAAAGTCCTGACGGATGCCGAGATGACGAAGTATTATGCGGATATCGCCTCCAGGCTGGGAGGAAAATGCAGGGCGCACTATCACAATGCAATCTGCCTCATCTTCAGCGGAGCGGAAAGGTATGAATACGACGGGAAGGATATCAGCGGGGAAAGCTTTTACCTGGTGGATCGGGCGAAGCCACAGAAGGAAAAGGGGTTTCCGCTGGACTGTATTTCCGTGGATATGAAAACAGGGCTGTATTTTGTGGATGAGGGATATTCTTCAAGAGCCGAAGAAAAAAAACAGGGCTTTCGCAGGTTTATGGAGCGGGCCGTGGAGATGCACAGATGTAAGGATACTTCAGAATGAGAGGAAACTATGACAGAAAGATTGTACTATGAAGACGCATACTGCCGGGAGTTTGACGCGAAGGTGGCGGACTGCCGGGAAGGAAAGAAGGGCTGGGAGATCATCCTGGACAAGACTGCTTTTTATCCGGAAGGAGGAGGCCAGCCGGCAGATCAGGGAACCCTGGGAGACGCAGAAGTGCTGGATGTGAAGGAAGGCGGAGATGAGGTCATCCACCTCTGCGACAGGCCGCTGGAGCCGGGCAGCACAGTTCACGGAAAACTGGACTGGGACCGGCGCTTTGGATTCATGCAGCAGCATTCCGGCGAACATATTTTTTCCGGGATCGTCCACAGGACCTTTGGCTATGACAATATCGGCTTCCATATGGGAAAGGATTTCGTCACGGTGGATTTCTCCGGCATGCTTTCCGAAGACGACATTGCCCGCGTGGAGAGAGAATCCAATGAAGCTGTCTTTTCCGACCGCAAGATCCTGGCGGAATATCCTTCCTCCGAAGAACTGGAAAAGCTGGATTATCGGAGCAAGAAGGAGCTGGAGGGGCAGGTGCGGATCGTCACCATCCCCGGTTCCGACGTGTGCGCCTGCTGCGGCACCCATGTGAAGCGCACCGGGGAGATCGGCCCTATCAAGGCAGTAGCTTCCGAGCATTACAAATCCGGGATCCGGATCAATCTGCAGATCGGCTGGAAGGCTCTGGAGGATTATGACCGGAAGCATAAAAACACGAGGGAAATATCTGCCCTGCTTTCCGTGCCGCCTGAAGAGACGGCGGAAGCAGTGAAAAAGCTGCAGGAACAGCTTCAGGAGCTGAAGGCCGCGAATGTGGCCCTCAGGCAGAAGGAACTTGACCGTCTGGTCGATGAAGTGGAAGAGGGGACGGACCGGGTGATCCGGTTCGAGGAAGACTTGAACCCAGTGGAGGTGCGGCTCCTGGCTGACCGCCTTGCAAAAAAAGCCCGTTTTGCCGCCGTTTTTTCCGGAAACGATCAGGATGGCTATAAATATGTGCTCTGTTCCTCCCAGATCGATGTGGCCGCCCTCGGAAAAAAGTTTAACGAAGCCCTGAACGGCCGTGGTGGCGGAAGGAATCCAATGGTGCAGGGGTCCGTGGCGGCGGATAGAAGGAAGATCGAAAAATTCTTATCTCCTGCCGGACAAGAGGAGGAAAAAAGAAAATGAGTATGCTGGAGCTTTTCATCATCGCGCTCGGACTGTCCATGGACGCTTTTGCGGTCGCGATCTGCAAAGGGCTGTCCATGAAAAAGATGAGCTGGAAAAACGCGGTCCTGACCGGTATTTATTTTGGCGGCTTTCAGGCAGGGATGCCGCTGATCGGATATCTTCTCGGAACCGGCTTCCGCAGCTTGATCACAAGCATCGACCACTGGATCGCATTCATCCTCCTGTGTCTGATCGGCGCGGGCATGATCAGGGAAGCGCTTGGAAAAGAGGATGAGCAGCAGAATGATTCCTTTGACTGGAAGACCATGGTGCCGCTTGCCGTGGCGACCAGCATCGACGCGCTCGCCGTTGGCGTTACCTTTGCATTTCTGGATGTGGATATCGTTCCCGCGGTTTCCTTCATCGGCGTGATCACCTTCCTGTTCAGCACCGTCGGAGTCAAGATCGGGAATGTATTCGGCCTGAAATTCAAGGCGAAGGCCGAGATGGCGGGAGGAATCATCCTGATCCTGATGGGATTTAAGATCCTTTTCGAGCATCTTGGGATCATTTCCTTCTGAATTTAAACAGTCTGCGCGCCGCTTTCCGCAGTTTTTTCCGGCTGCGGAAAGCGCACAGATCATCGATTATAATATCGTATATCTAAAATAAAAACATCTTCTGTTTTTTAGATATATCAGGAATAGTTTTTAAAATGATCATTTTACATAAATCTTACATAGCTTAAACCAGATTCTGCTTTTTTCTTTCCCTGGAAACAGTTATGATAACTATCGCAAACGAAAAAACGATTTGTGTAAAGGAGAAAAATTATGAAAAAGAAATTCGTAGCAATTGCAGCGGCAGCTACTCTTGTTATGGCAGCATTAGCAGGATGTGGCTCCACAAGCACAACGACTGAAAGTTCTGCGCCCGCGGAAAGCGCGGCTTCTGAAGCGGCGAGCAGCGAAGCAGCTTCTACGGAAGCAGCAAGCACCGAGGCGGCTTCCACCGAAGCTGCTTCCACTGAAGCGGCAAGCACCGAAGAAACTTCCACCGAAGCTGCTTCTGCTGATGCAGCATTAAGTGAGATTCCCGCTGATCTGAGCGGAACCGTTTCCATGGCTGGTTCCACTTCCATGGAGAAGCTTGCAAACGCTCTGGCAGAGTCCTTTATGGCAGCTTATCCCGGCGTTACCGTAACGGCCGAGTTCACCGGATCCGGCGCTGGTATTGAAGCAGTAACTGCAGGCAGCGTTGATATTGGAAACGCTTCCAGATATCTGACGGATGAGGAAAAGGCAGCCGGCATCTCTGAGAATATCGTGGCTATCGACGGTATTGCTGTGGTTGTTGATACTGCGAATGAAGTTACGGGACTGACCTCTGACCAGCTTGCTTCTATCTATACCGGCGAGGTTACAAACTGGGGCGATGTCGGCGGCGCTGATCAGCCTATCGTAGTAGTGGGAAGAGAAGCAGGATCCGGCACGAGAAGCGCTTTTGAAGAGCTGCTTGCGATCGAAGACCAGTGTGCATATGCAAATGAGCTGGACAGCACTGGTGCTGTTATGGCGAAAGTAGCTTCCACTCCCGGAGCTATCGGATATGTATCTCTGGATGTTCTGGATGATACTGTTAAGACTGTGGCGATCGATGATGTAGAGCCTACTGTTGACAACATCAAAGCCGGAAGTTATGCGCTGAGCAGACCTTTCGTAATGGCTACCAAGGGAGAGATTTCCGAGCAGAGTGAAGCGGTACAGGCAATCTTCACCTACCTTGCTTCTGATGAAGGAAAAGCCCTGGTTGAGAGCGTGGGACTGATCACGGTTGACTGAGTTTGAGAAAAGACACATGATATGACTTCTTTTGAGGCTCTGTGAAAACAGGGCCTCAAAGAGGGTAAGCCTTCAAAATAAAGGTCAGGTAAAAAAATGAATGATTCTCTTTCTATCATACATGGTAAACATGCAAAAAGCGCGGTTGAAAAAACTGCTAAAGTGATTTTTACTGTCTGTGCTTTCTTTGCCATCCTTGCAGTTTTCTCCATCACATTATATATGATCATAAACGGTACTCCTGCCCTGTTCAAGGTCGGGCTGGGCGAGATCCTTTTCGGCACGGTCTGGGAGCCTACGGCGGAGAATCCCAGCTTTGGAATCCTCTACATCATCCTGACGAGTATCATCGGAACCGCTCTTGCCATTGTGATCGGTGTGCCGATCGGTGTTCTGACCGCTGTATTCCTGGCGGAGGTTGCGCCGAAAAAGCTGGCTGCTATCGTAAAGCCTGCGGTTGAGCTGCTGGCAGGAATCCCTTCTGTGATCTACGGACTGCTGGGGATCATGCTCCTCAATCCGCTGATGTATAAGCTGGAACTGATGATCTTTAAAGGATCCACAACCCATCAGTTTACGGGAGGCGCGAACCTGATCTCTGCAGTCATCGTGCTGGCGATCATGATCCTTCCTACCGTGATCAATATCAGCGAATCCGCCCTGAAAGCGGTTCCGCCACAGTATAAATCCGCTTCCCTGGCGCTTGGAGCGTCTCATATCCAGACTATTTTCAAGGTGCTTCTGCCGGCGGCAAGATCCGGCATTGTAACCGCTATCGTGCTCGGTGTGGGCAGGGCCATAGGTGAAGCGATGGCGATCACTCTCGTATCCGGAAGCTCCGTGAACTTCCCTCTTCCGTTCAATTCCGTGCGTTTCCTGACCACTGCGATCGTCAGTGAGATGGGCTATGCGTCGGGACTGCACAGAGAAGTGCTGTTCACCATCGGACTGGTACTGTTTGTCTTCATCATGATCATCAACGTCTGCCTGACAAGGCTTCTCAAGGCGGGGAATCCTGATGTCCGCGAAAAAAAGGAAGCGCTGAAAGCGACAAAAGAAACGGGTACGGAAGAACTTGAAAGAAAGGAAGCGGCAACCTTATGAACCAGAGTGTTTTAGTAAAAAGAGTCAGAATATCCGATATGGTTTTAAAGGTACTGATCTATATCGCGGCATCTATTTCCATCCTGCTTTTGGTTGGAATTATGTGTTATACCTTCTACAGGGGATTTTCCAGCATCAGTTGGACCTTTTTAAGTACGGTGACCAGCACTCTGAACGGAACCTTCGGCATTGCGGGTAACCTGCTGAATACTTTGTATATCGTTGTGATCACGCTGCTGGTCGCAACGCCTATCGGTGTAGGTTCCGCCATTTATCTGAATGAATACGCGAAGCCCGGCAAGATCGTCCGTGCCATCGAGTTTACCACGGAGATCCTTTCCGGTATCCCTTCCATCATTTTCGGTCTGTTCGGAATGGTGTTCTTCGGAACAACGCTCGGCTTTGGCTATTCCATCCTGACAGGCGCCCTGACCCTGACGCTGATGGTGCTTCCACTGATCACGAGAAATACCCAGGAAGCGCTGAAAACCGTTCCGGAAAGCTACAGAAGCGGCGCGCTCGGCATGGGAGCGACAAAATGGTACATGATTCGCACCATTCTGCTTCCTTCCGCAATGCCCGGGATCATCACCGGCATCATCCTGGCGGTAGGGCGAATCGTGGGAGAATCTGCGGCTCTGCTGTTCACGGCAGGAAGCGGATACCTGCTTCCCAAGACCGCGTTGGGCTTCCTTCAGAAGATCATGCAGTCCGGTGGAACGCTGACTATACAGCTCTATTTGTGCATGCAGAAGGCGCAGTATGATGAAGCGTTTGGCATCGCGCTCGTTCTTCTCGTGTTTGTACTGGCGATAAATATGTTGACGAAATTTTTGTCCCACAGATTTGATGTGGAAACGAGAGATTAAGATTCCAGAAAGGAAAGCTATGGAAAACGTAAAGATCAGTACCAGAAAGCTGAATTTATACTATGGGACCAATCATGCGTTGAAGGACATTGACATGGATATCCGTCCCAATGCCATTACCGCATTCATCGGTCCCTCCGGATGTGGAAAATCCACATTTTTAAAGACTCTCAACCGAATGAATGATCTGGTTGAAGGCGTTAAGATCGAGGGAGAGGTCACCCTTGACGGGGAAAACATATATGACGAAAGAGTGGATACCACTCTTCTGAGAAAAAAAGTGGGTATGGTATTCCAGCAGCCAAATCCCTTCCCCATGAGCATTTATGACAATATCGCATACGGTCCCAGGATCCACGGCATTAAGAACAAATCTCAGTTGGATGAGATCGTGGAAGAGAGTCTGAAAGGCGCTGCCATTTTTGACGAAGTCAAGGACCGGCTGAAGAAATCCGCTCTCGGCCTTTCCGGCGGACAGCAGCAGAGACTCTGCATCGCAAGAGCGCTGGCGGTCCAGCCTGAGGTGCTTCTGATGGATGAGCCCACTTCCGCTCTGGACCCGATCTCCACGCTGAAGATCGAGGACCTGATGGAGGAACTCAAGAAAAAATATACGGTTGTCGTGGTAACGCACAACATGCAGCAGGCAGCCCGTGTATCTGACGATACCGCTTTCTTCCTCGTGGGAGAGGTTGTTGAAAAGGATTCGACCAGCAATATCTTCTCAAGACCAAAGGATAAGAGGACAGAAGATTATATTACCGGCCGGTTTGGCTGATGAAGCAAAGAAGAAGGAAGGAAAACGGAAATGGGAATGAGATCAATCTATATGGAAGAGCTGGATGGTCTGCGCAAAAGTGTAAAGGAAATGGGGGAAGCTGTAGAAGCCTCCTTTGATCAGCTTCTTGCCGCCGTAGAAAGCAAGGATGAGGATCTGGAAATGAAGATCATCGCTGGAGACAGAGTGATCAATGACATGGAAAGGAACATCGAATCCAGATGTCTGTCCCTCATCACCAGACAACAGCCCATAGCGGGAGACTTGAGAATGATTTCCGCCGCCCTGAAGGTGGTAACGGATATCGAACGCATCGGGGACCAGACTTCGGATATTGCGGAACTGATGCTGCGCATGAAGGGTACTGAGCTGGATACCTATTCCAGACATATCACGGGAATGCTGGGCGTCGCAAAGGAAATCGTGAACGACGCGGTAAACGCTTTTGTGAACCGGGACGCCAAGGCTGCCGATGAGGTCATCAAGCATGATGATGTGGTGGATGAGCTGTTCACCAAGGTAAAGGACGATCTGGTGAGAATGCTCCGCGAAGGTGTGTCCGATGTGGACGCCTGTGTGGATGTGCTGATGATCGCAAAATATCTGGAGAGGATCGGCGACCACGCTGTGAATATCGCAGAATGGGAGATCTTTCAGGAAAGTGGAACGATCAAGGATATCCGCCTGATCTGAGCAGGAAAAACAGCTATTCTGCCATTCCTGTTCTCTCCCTTTTCTGAACGGAAAATTTCAGATACAGGATCAGGATGATCAGAAAGCAGACACCCAGAATATTGGTGACCTGCTGCGCATACAGCTTCCTTCCGAAAAAGGATGGCTGGATCTTCTGCAGAAGGGAAAGAAGTCTGCCGGAAAGAAAAGAAATAAGAAAGCCGTATACGCCGCCCAGAGCGGAAAGAATGGAAAGCTGCAGCGTTCTCTTTTCTTCCCGGATCAGTTCCAACTGTATGCCCAGCAGGCCGATCCCCGCGAAGCTCCACCCAAGTGCGGAAAACAGGGTCGCAAAGACCGCCATGACAAAAGCGTTTGACGGAGTGGCAAAAGCGAAGAGGGCGAAATTCAACAGAATTCCGATCAGGGAATACTTATAAATACAGGCCATCCCATACCGGTCGCCCAGCCTTCCCATTGTGGGTGTGATGACGATCCGTACCAGATTTCCCAGAAATCCCACAACCATGAGAAAGGTGAAAGAAAGAGAAAGTTCGCCGAGCTGATAGCTGGTGTTAAAGGGAGAAGCCGCGTAGAAGGCCGTCAGCCAGAGAAGATTTGTAAAAAAGGCCATACGGAAATCCCTGTCCCCAAAAGCTTCGAGAATCTCTGTTTTTAAAAGAAGGAGGGATGTTTTGCCTTCCTTTTTTGATTGTCCGGCAGAGACATTTTCCGTGACAGAGACATTTTCCTTCCGCCGCTTTCTGGCAGGCCATCGGTGGATTTCCTTTCCCTCCTCATTCAGGTCCGTCAAGCGAGGCTCCTTCATGAGGCTGAATGCGCCGAAGTTCATGACGGCAAGAAACAGGATCAGGCTGCCGTTCAGGAAAAAGCCATATATCTGTTTCGGTCCGGAGCAGATATCCATTACAACGCCCATGATCAGCATCAGCGTAACCGTGACGAAAACAGCTATGGCGTCCTTTCTGGAAAAATAGCTCCCCCGTTCCTTCATCGGAACCAGGGAAGCGATCCAGTCCTGCGTGGCGGGAGTTCCTATCTGCGACCAGATCTGCGCCAGAAAATATCCGCCGAGGAGAAATACCTGCTGGATGCCGCTTTTCGCCTTTATGAGAGGAAGAAAGAAAAGAAGGGCAAGGAGCAGCTTCTGCAGGACGCAGATGCAGACAAACAGTTTTCTTTTCTTCAGCCGGTTGACCTTCTGCATGGTAAAAAGCTGGAATATGGCAGCCAGGCTCGCCGTAGAAGTGACAACTCCGGCTGCTGCGTCGGAAAAGCCGGCATACAGCAGCAGGGAGACCAGAAATGTCCCGCCCGCAAGCTGCGCGATGGTCTGCGCGGCGCAGTCTCCCGCAATGTAGAACCGCCGGCTTTTTTCATAATCTGTTTCGTTTTCCGGGAGTGCCATGAAATAGATCCGGTAGAGAGAACCGGCCAGCCGTCCCGCCTTCCAAAGAAAACTGTCACCCAAAGCCGTTCTGAGCTGTTTCACCCTGTAACCTGCCATACTCCAATACCCCGCGCGTGCACCGCACACATCCTTTATCTTTCTTAACAGAAAGCCCGTCAGGTATTCAGGTCCTTTTCAGCCTCATCCTACATCAGGTCTCCCAAATTCAAAATGGATTATCCTTTCCACTCTTCTGTATTATATTGTCCTGCCGATTCAACCCAGATAGGATTTGAGCAGACCTAAGGTATTTTTTACGCCGTCTCTGTGTGATCTTTCATAGCCGTGGGAAGCATAGACGCCGGGGCCGATCAGTCCGTGTCTCGCGTCGATTCCTGCGTCCAGCGCGGCGTCCGCGTCGGAGCCGTAACGGGGATAGATGTCCACCGCATAATCCACGCCTGCCTTTTCGGCGGCATCGATCAGACCGCTCACCACATCATAATGGTATGGACCGTGGCTGTCCTTGGAGCAGATGGAAACCTGGCGCTCCGTGCAGGAAAGGCCTTCTCCCACACAGCCCATATCCACGGAAAGAAGCTCTGTCACCCCATCAGGAATAGAGGCGCAGGCGCCGTGTCCGACTTCCTCAAATACGGTGATATGCTGATAGATGGTACGGGCAGGAGCAATCTTTTCATCCTTCAGATATTTTGCATATCCAAGCAGAATGGCGGTGCTCAGCTTGTCATCCAGGAAACGGCTCTTGATGAAGCCGGATGGAGTGACCACCGTCCTCGGTTCAAAGCAGACGATATCGCCGGTCATGATCCCCAGCTTTTTCACATCATCGGCATTCTCCACCAGTTCGTCCAAAAGGACCTCCATCGTGTCATAACTGCGTTTTTTGTCGTTAAATTCCGTGTTCACATGAATGGAAGCGTTGATGAGCTGGAAGGTTCCCGTATAGACCATTCCCTTTCTGGTGATGATGCGGCAGTTTTCCGCCTCCGTGTTGTTGGGATTTAATCCTCCGAGAGGGGTAAGCTTCAGCTTTCCTTCCGGCGTGATCCCGGAAACCATGGCGCCCAGCGTATCCGTGTGCGCCATCAGCAGGATAGGGCCGCCGGCCGGGTCGGAAGCGGTTCCGGTTCCCTCGCACAGCTTTACCAGAACGCCGCCCTTAACGGTCAGCTCAGGCTCATATCCCATTTCACGGTAAACGCTGCAGAGATATTCCGCCGCGTTTTTCGTATAGCCCGTGGGGCTGTCAATGGCGAGAAGCTTCTGCGCCTGATCCACGATATATTCGGTATAATCCTTCATAGCATCTGTTCTCCTTTGCCGGTGTTTTTTCTGTTCCAAGAGTACCGCGATCATTGTTTCACAGGAAAACTTATTAACCATTTTCCTGACTTGTTAATAGGTCTAAAATCTGATCCTTTGGTTCAAATTCTTCTTTTGTTTCTTTAAGTTCGTCTAAATTCCACCATCTAATATTATGGAAAGCATTTTTTTCACCTTCCTCCATATTATTCAGTGAAAAAACTGTATTTTTAGGTAGACGTATTAGATAATAGACTTCATGACTGATAAATTTTCCATTTTTTCCATTAAATGGAATATCCAACGCCAAAATACTTCCATCTTCAACATCTATTTTTAATCCCAGTTCTTCATATAATTCTCTTTCCAGCGCCTGTTTAAAATTTTCGCCTTCTTCCACACCACCGCCAGGTGTAACCCAAAGTATTTTCAATTTTCCAGTAAAACGAAATTCAAATTTTTGCAGAAGAATTTCGTTGTTTTCATTTAAAATAAATGCTCTTGAATTATTACGAACTTTCATTTCATCGTCTCTTTCGGAATACTGGTTAGCAAATATTTGTAGTTAATATAGCATAATTTGTATAGGGAAACAAGTAAAAATATAGATCGATGGCGCCCGCCGTGTCGGAAAAAGTTATATTGTGGAAGCATTTGCAAAAGCAGAGTATAGAACGTATATACTGATCGATTTTAACAGAGCGGAAGGGGAAGTCAGGGAGCTGTTTGAACATTATCTGAATGATATGGATACTTTTTTATGTATCTGTCTGCATATTACAATGTGAAGCTGTATGAGCGGGAATCCCTGATCATTTTTGATGAGATGCAGGCCCGCGCCGCGATCAAATATCTGGTGGCGGACGACGGTATGACTATATAGAAACGGGATCCCTGATGTCTATTAAGAAAAATGTCAGGGATATTGTGATTCCGTCTGAAGAGCGTCATGTCAGGATGTACCCGATGGATTTTGAGGAATTTCTGTGGGCAATGGAAAATGAAACTCTCATGGGGATGATCAAAGCATGCTATGAAACGGGAAGGCACATGGGACAGGCCATGCACAGGAAGGCTATGGATCATTTCCGTCAATATATGATCGTGGGGGGAATGCTGCAGGCAGTGCAGGAATATATCCGGACGCATGACTTTGACAAAGTGGACAGAATCAAGCGGGATATCCTGAATCTTTACCGTGCCGATATCGTCAAATATGCAGAAGGATATGAACGGAAGGTGGAAAGTATTTTTGATGAAATTCCGGCTCAGCTTCAGAAGCATGAAAAGAGGTTTCGACTGTCATCCCTGAAAAAGGAAGCGCGCTTTCGTGAATATGAGAACGCCATG
This sequence comes from Candidatus Eisenbergiella merdipullorum, assembly GCA_019118445.1. Classification (GTDB taxonomy): domain Bacteria; phylum Bacillota; class Clostridia; order Lachnospirales; family Lachnospiraceae; genus Eisenbergiella; species Eisenbergiella merdipullorum. The sequence goes on from DWYY01000008.1 coordinate 16,993, forward strand.
TTCTGGCTGGATGACGCGATGATCGTAAATATGTGCTTCAATTCCACGGAGCCAAACATCGGCCTGAAGCTGAACATGGACCGCACAACGCTGAAATGCTATATGGCGGACACCGGGCTGCTGATCAGCCATGCGTTCGATGAAAACGGAATCGTAAGCGAAGAAATCTATAAAAAACTGTTGTTTGACAAGCTTGAGCTGAATAAGGGAATGCTTGTGGAAAATATCGTAGCGCAGATGCTTACGGCAGGCGGGCATAGGCTGTATTTTTACTCCAATTCATCCCGTGATGACAGCGCCTCACGAATGGAGATTGATTTTCTGATTGCAAAAAACAAGATCAGCAGCCGCCATAATATTTCTCCCATCGAGGTAAAATCGGGAAAGAATTACACGTTGTCGTCCCTTCGTAAATTTACAAAAAAGTACGGGGAGCAGACATACATTCCTTATGTTCTGCACACGGGAGACCAGAAAGAGGAGGAGGGGATTGTTTTTCTCCCGCTTTATATGACTCCTCTTTTATAACGGAAAATCATTTCTTTCGGGACAGTAAGACAAATTTTTAATTACCATCGACGTGATCTTGCAGATATGTTAATATAAAATAAAGACCGGCGGCCATGAGCCGCCTGTTAAAATAGAAAAGAGTGTTCCTGATAAGGAACACCTCAGATAAAAGTCGGGGAGAAAAGGAGAGAGAAAAAAATGCAGACGCAGAATGAACAGAGATTTGCCACAGAAAGTATCCCAAAGCTGATGGTAACGATGGCGATCCCATCCGTTATCGCGCAGGTCATCAATATCCTGTACAATATTGTGGACCGGATTTACATAGGGCATATCGAAGGCGTGGGAGCGGCGGCGCTGACAGGCGTGGGCGTGACCTTTCCGATCATCACGCTGATCTCCGCGTTTTCCGCTTTTGTGGGAAGGGGCGGCGCGCCGCTTGCGGCGATCTGGATGGGAAAAGGAGATCAGAAGCATGCGGAAAAAATCCTGGGAAACGGCGCGTTCCTTCTCACAGTTTTCAGTGTGCTGCTGATGGCGGTATTTCTGATCTGGCAGAGGCCGCTTCTCTATCTGTTCGGGGCGAGCGACGCCACGATCGGATATGCCTGTGACTATCTGACCATCTACCTTCTGGGAACCTGGTTTGTCCAGCTGGCTCTTGGGCTGAACCCGTTCATCATCAGCCAGGGAAAGCCGAGAACAGCCATGCTTTCCATCGTGATCGGCGCGGTGATCAATATCGTGCTGGACCCGATCTTCATCTTTGTATTCGGCTGGGGCGTACAGGGCGCGGCGATCGCGACGGTCATTTCCCAGGCGATGAGCGCGGCATGGAATGTCGGCTTTCTGGTGAGCAAAAAGTCTTCCATCCGGCTGACCATTCCCAATCTGAAACCGGAGCTGAGGATCATCGGGCAGACCTTTTCTCTGGGGATTTCTCCCTTCATCATGAGTTCCACGGAGAGCCTGGTGACCATCGTGTTGAACAGCGGTATGCAAAGATACGGCGGGGACATGTATGTGGGATCCATCACCATCATGCAGAGCGTGCTGCAGCTTTTCTCCGCGCCGCTCACCGGATTTACCCAGGGCGTACAGCCCATCATCAGCTACAATTATGGAGCTGGAAATTTTGCCCGCACGAAGAAGATCTGTCTGAGTATGATCGGTGTCAGCTTTGCCATTTCCTTCCTGGCGAACATGACGGCGATGATCTTTCCAGAATTCTATGCGTCCCTGTTCAGCAATGATCCGGAGCTCATCGCGCTGGTGGGAAGGGTGATGCCCATTTTCCTGTTCGGCATGCTTTTCTTTGGCCTGCAGAACGGCATCCAGCCTTCCTTCCTGTCTCTGGGGCAGGCAGGGATTTCCCTGTTTATCGCCTTGTTCCGGAAAGTCATCCTTCTGGTCCCGCTGGCGCTCATACTGCCCCATTTCTTTGGCGTGATGGGAATCTACTATGCGGAGCCGGTTTCCGATATCATTTCTGCGGCAACGGCAACGGTGCTGTTTGCGCTGAATATCAATAAGATCCTCTCCAAGGAGTATCTGGAGAGGATACGGTAAGCTCTGGTTTATTGGCATCTGACAGCCAGGCCGTCAGGCTTCCAAAAGAGTGCAGGTTTACCGGGGATGAAGTGGCAGTCAATAAAATTATAAGCCGGAAACGGTGACCTGCAGGTTTCTGGCTCATGATCCTGTCAAAATTTTAGAGTTCGATATGGCTGCCGCTGAAGAATATGGACGGATCCGGGCGCTACCGCAGCTTCTCCCAGATCTCCTTCACATCCTGAAAGATCCAGGTGGGCTCGCCGTCCCATTCCTGAATGTCTGCCAAGGTCGCCTCGCCGGAAAGGACGCAGATCGTGTCCACTCCGGCGTTGGCTCCTGTGGCGATGTCGGTATAAAGCCGGTCTCCCACGATCACAGCGTCATCTCTGGAGATGCCCGTGTTTTTCAGCATTTTAAGTACACAGTCCACCATGATGGGCTGGGGCTTTCCGATGAAAAAGGGTTCCTTCCCGGTGGCGTTCTTTAACATGATGCTCATGGAGCCGCAGTCCGGAATGAAGCCGAAGCTGACGGGGCAGACCAGGTCCGGGTTGGTGGCAAGATAGGCCACGTCTTTTCCCAGCATGATGCAGGTATTCCGGATCTTTTCTGAAGTATTTTCCGTGTCGAAGCCGATGAGGACGACGGCGGCGGAATCATCGACTTCCGTGACCACATGCAGTCCGCTTTCGCGCAGCTCCTGTACCAGGGAGCGGGTTCCCATACAGTAGACGGTCTGGCCCGGATAATGCTCTTTGATGTACATGGCCGTTGCCTGGCTGGAGGTGTAAAAATCCTCATAGCCTGCAGGGATTCCCATGGCGTTTACTTTTTTCACATAGTCCGCGACGGATTTTGAAGAATTGTTCGTGATGAAAATATAGCGTCCCCCGTTCTGTCTGATCTGGCTCAGAAAATCCAGGGTTCCTTCAAATATCCGGTTTTCATTGTAGATGGTTCCGTCCATGTCCAGAAGCCACAGCTTCTTTTTTTTCAAGGCATCGGCGGCTTTTCCATTGAGATCTGTGATCATTTCTGCCTCTTTTCCACATTTTTAGTTGCTACGATGGAAACGCCGGTTCCGGCAGAGTTTTCCATGATGAGATCGCCTATATGGACAGGAGCTGAAACCGTGACGGCCTTCAGCTGCCTGACGCATTCCTCCATTTTTTCCTTAGGGATGTCGGAGGCGGTTTTGACGGAAACGACGGGAAGTGTTCCATCGGACACGCGGACGGTGCTGGTGACGATCCGGGTCGGATGGGTGCATTCCTTCCGCCCGTAGGCTTCCCCGCGGGGGCAGGTGTTTCCGGTGACGCTTGTGACTTCGCCCTCATTCAGGGTGACGGTGAGCGGGCATCCCAAAGGACAGTTGATGCAGATCAGTTTACGTTCTTCCATAAGTCTACCTCGATTCCAGTATCGTTCAAATTCCTGAAAAAAGCAATCCTTCTGTTATATCCGGTCATCCTTCCTCCGGTTCAACCTGTATGGTGATGGAGGAAAGCGGCGTTCCGGTTTTCTGTTCCGCCAAGAGAAGCTCCTCTCTTTTCAGAACCACTTGTTCCATTTCTCCGGGAGCGAGCTTGGGCCTGCGGATGCTGCGAAGCGGCCGGCCGTTCAGATAAATGCCGATCCGGCAGTTCCGATAAACGGCCCCGACCCGGAAACGGACGGTGAGGCTGTCTTCCATATGGGAAACCCGGATGGCCTGGGGAACCGTATAACGCACGCCGCCTTTTGCCAGGATTGGAACAGCGGATTCCGAAAGGGTGGAAGTCTGAATAATGTATTCCGCGGCGTATCTGCCGGCGTTTGTAGCCTCTTGGGACACATAATCCACCAGGTCATGGACATGGAGTACATTTCCGCAGGCGAAAACGCCGGAAACGGAGGTTTCCAGGCTTTCATTGACGTAAGGACCGTTAGTGACGGGAGCCATCTGTACGCCAAGCTTTCCGGAGAGCTCATTTTCCGGGATCAGGCCGACCGAAAGGAGAAGTGTATCGCAGGGAATATATTCCTCCGTTCCCGGAATGGGCTTTCTGTTTTCATCCACCTGGGCGAGCGTGACCCCTTTGAGACGTTCTTTCCCATCGATGTCAATGACGGTGTGGCTCAGCTTCAGGGGGATCCCGAAATCATCCAGGCACTGGACGATATTTCTCTGCAGGCCACCGGAATAGGGCATCAGTTCCGCGACCACCTTCACCTTTGCGCCCTCCAATGTCATTCGGCGGGCCATGATCAGGCCGATGTCTCCGGAGCCCAGGATGACGATCTCCTTACCCGGCATGAAGCCCTCCATGTTGACCAGACGCTGGGCGGTTCCGGCAGAGTAGATCCCGGCAGGACGATAGCCGGGGATGTTCAGTGCGCCTCTGGGACGTTCTCTGCAGCCCATGGCGAGAATGACGGTTTTGGTGCGAAATACAGCCAGCCCGTCCGTCCGGTTCATGACGGTGACTGTTTTGACAGGGACTTTTCCCCCGGCAGAAAGATCCGGCTCCTCTACGCTGATGTCCAGCACCATGGTATTCAGCTTATAAGGGATGTTCCGTTCCTTTACCTGACGGATGAAGCGGTCGGCATATTCCGGGCCGGTCAGTTCTTCTTTGAAGGTGTGCAGGCCAAAACCGTTGTGAATGCACTGATTCAGGATGCCGCCAAGTTCTCCGTCCCTTTCCAGGATCAGAATCTCTGTGATGCCGTGGTCGAATGCGGAAACCGCTGCGGCAAGTCCGGCAGGGCCTCCTCCTATGATGATCAGATCATATTCTGTCATGTCCTTTATTCCTTTCTGTTTAAATGCGGATTTCCCTTGGGTTGAAAGAAAAGTTCAGACAAGGTTATCTTTTGTCATTCCGGTAAGAAGTCTGGACCCTCCGCCTGATTTTGTCAGTGTGAGAGGAGATACACCCAGCTCTCTTGCCAGGATCTCCATGACCCTGGGAGAGCAGAAGCCGGCCTGGCAGCGCCCCATGCCCGCACGGGTGCGGCGCTTGACGCCGTCCAGGCTTCTGGCGCCAAGGGGACGGCGGATGGCGTTTACGATCTCTCCTTCCGTCACAGTCTCACAGCGGCAGATCACGTTTCCATAGGCAGGATCGGAAGCGATGAGGGCTGCGATTTCCTCCGGCGTGCTTGCGGCAATACAGGGAATGTCTTTTCTTTTGGCATGAAATTCTGATTTTCGGGGAGCATGAAGCCTTTCCGAGATCTGTCCTGCCAGCATGACGCCGATGGCCGGCGCGCTGGAAAGACCTGGAGAATCGATGCCCGCCGCGTTGAAGAAGCCGGGCGCATCCGCAGCCTCTCCGAGAACGAAATCGCCATTTTCCTCACAGGCCCGTAGGCCGGAAAAGGAAGTGATCGCCATGTTCAGGGGAACGCGGGATGCGCTGATCCTGGCTTTTTCCATCACCTGTGCCAGCCCCTCCGCCGTGGTATTGGTCGCTTCTTTGTCAGAAATATCCTCTGCTGTGGGCCCTGCCAGAAGGTTGCCGTGTACGGTCGGCGTTACCAGGATGCCCTTTCCCAGACGTGTGGGCTGCTGAAATATAGTATGGGAAACGAAATTTCCTGCTTTTTTATCCATCAGGATATATTCTCCGCGCCTGGGCGTGATGTGCAGAGTATGAGAGCTGACCATATTATTGAAGACATCCGCGTATACGCCTGCGGCATTCACCACCGCCCGGCATTCATATTCCGCATCGGCGGTCTGAACCAGATAGCCGTCCGGCATTCCGGAAACCATTTTTCTGGAAATGTTTTTCACTTCCGTCTGAAAACGAAAACTTACACCGTTTACGAAAGCATTTTCCGCCAGGGCGATGGTCATTTTGAAGGGGCAGACAATGCCGCCTGTGGGGGCATAGAGCATGGCGTATACATCGTCGGAAAGATTGGGTTCGATCTCATGGATTTCCTTTCCTTTTACAATGCGAAGATCGGGAACGCCGTTGGCGATCCCCCTCTGATACAGCTCTTCCAGGCCGCCGATCTGGTCCTCGGAAAAGCAGAGGACCAGAGAGCCGTTTCTTTTGAAAGGAAAATCCAGCTCCTGGGAAAGGGCGTCCATCATCCGGTTTCCCTCCACGTTCAGCCTGGCCTTCCAGGTTCCGGGTACGGCGTCAAAACCGGCATGTACGATGGCGCTGTTGGCCTTTGAAGTGCCGCAGCAGACATCCTCCTCCCGTTCCAGGACCAGGACATCCAGATCATAGCGGGACAATTCCCTGGCGATGGCGCATCCTGTTACGCCCGCGCCGATTACAATTACATCTGTCATGGCTTCCTCTTTTCCGCCGCCGCAGGCGGCATCTAAATCATGAAAGAACGGCGGCAGCCGTTCTTTGGCACGACCGACCCATCGGGTTCGTGCCGGCCTATTGTTAAAAAAAAGACAGCAAAAACAACACGTCTTCTGACGTGTGGATTTGCTGTCTCCTCTCTCCTGCAAACCATTTATTGATATGTAAAAAATACTACATAAACCAGACCTTTCGGTTGGTGGTGGATATGGAAACGGCTCCGGCGTTTAACGCCGCCATGATATCCTCACGTTCGGTGATGAGTCCCCCTGCGATCACAGGAATCCGGCTTTCCTGACAGATCCGCTTTATGACCTTGGGCATCAGGCCGGGAAGAACCTCGATCACATCCGGGCGGACAGCTTCGGACTGTCTGCGGATGTTGTCGAAAGCCATGGAGTCAATGGCAAAGAAACGCATGACCGTACACATCCCAAGCTCTTTTGCTTGCCGGATCAGGGCCGGTTTTGTGGATATGATCCCGTCCGCCTTCGTAGTAGTGTGAATAAAGGTTACCGCGATCTCTTTTCCGGAGAGCCCCTGGATCAGATCGATGTGGACGATCACCTTTTTTCCCTTTTCCTTGAGCTTTCCTACGATTCCGGGAATGGTGCAGATATCCCCGTACAGGACGAACACGATCTCAATCTCTGATTCCAGACAGGCATTCAGCCCATCCTCATCCTTTACTGCGGCGATCACCGGGCAGTCTTCCAATTGTTCCAGCAGTTTTCTGTTCATAAATGATGCCAGCCGTTTCCATTATATCCGTGCCGGACGGTTCTTCAGGAACAAAGTCCGGCGGATGATTCCCATTTTCAGAAAAATAGCCTGTAAAAAAGAAAAAGACAAACAAAACAGGGCTCTGTTCCCAAGCCCGATTCCTTTGTCTCCTGTCTCTTTCTGTATTCTAGCACAGTGGGGAAGGTTTTGCAATCATGTTTATCGCGTTTTCCAATCCTCTTTCTCTGCAATGGGTTATTTTTACGGGATGGGGAAAAAGTAATATGGTTAAGGTGTTAGAACAGCAACAAGATCAGATTTTATATGAAAAATGCTAAAAAAGTAAAATTTTTTATCTGTACAAAATTTAGAATTTATGTGTAAGATAAAATTAATTATTATGCTTGATGGAGATTGGGGTTATGAATACAATTACTGAGAGAATTCAATCATTAATTTGTTCGAATAAAGATTATTATACGAAAATTGCTATTGTAGCAGCAGATGAGAGTAAAGGGCTGTGTGAAAGTTTTAGAGATCGGGCTGACTGGGTATCTGGTTGGGCGCACGCTTTTGTTTGTCCAAATTGTGCTGCAAAGATGGTTTTTGATGAATCACTCAGTTATAGTCCTCCCAATGACTTTATATGTGAAAATTGTGGAAAGATATCATCAAGTACTGCATTAGATGAGGCTTGGGTATATTATTACCGTATTACTGTTGCGTCAAGATTGGAATCATCGGCAGTATGTGCATTGCTGGGCGATGAAGAAGCTCTGCATTTTCTTGAACGATATTTTGATTTTTATGCTGATAATTATGATGGATTTGCAATTCATGGACATGGTAACGGAAAAATCATGCCACAAATACTGGATGAGGCGGTTTGGTGTATTTTAGTTCTGAGAGCACTTTATCCATGTCGTAAACTTTTTTCGCTGGAAAAACGAAATAAATGGTTTAAAAAGTTATTTTATCCTTTGGTTAAGCTGATTGATGCTCCGGAACATCAATGGGGAATCCACAATCATGTATTGTGGCATAAATGTGCAGTCGGTGCAGTGGGGCTCTGTTTTGATGATCAGACGTTATTGACTGAGGCTTTAGAAGGCCCACTGGGAATATGGGAACAGGTAACACAAGGGTTTAATGAAGATTATTTCTGGTTTGAGGGTTCACCGCTTTATCATTATTATTCTTTGGAAGCATTGACTGGGTTTTGCCAATTTTTAGAAGATCAAATCCCAAATCATCCGTTGATGGCAATTCTTGAAAAGGCTTATATTGCACCTCTTTTGCTTTCTTACGACGGATGGCAGATCCCCAGCATCAATGACGGATGGTATCCGCTGACTCTGGATCGGTTTGCAGATCAAATTCACCGCGCTGCGATGTGTATTCATTCAGATGCACTTTTGCAGCAAATGGATCATATTCGTAAACATAATCCGAAAGCGATTGCCACTCCTGGTTCACTTTTAATAGATCGCGTACCAGATATTGTCAAGCTTTGGACTGCATCTAATCTTGCCATTATAAAATTCCCCTTTCATGCTATATTAAAGTCAGGGTCGATCGCGGAAAGTCACCGTCATCGGGACTATCTATCGCTCATTATACCCCCTTTTTCAAATGATCTAGGCACACCTGGCTATGGACATGAGTTATACCAGAGTTGGTATGTTTTAGCAGCATCACATAATACAGTTACTATTGATTTTGATCAACCACATGAAATTATTTCCACTCATATAGAGAAAGTGGATGGAGGAGTACGTGCGGTTGTTGACAGTGGATGGAGTGACGTTATCTCCGCTTCACGCACGCTTACGACAAGTAACAATACACTTTATGATCTAACGGAAATTTCGTGTGCTGATGACCACACCATAGATTGGATTTTTCATACAGAAGGCGCAGCAAAATTTTCGGCGGCTCCAAGTAAGTCAGCTTTTATTGGTGATCGTTGTGGTTATGAATACTTCACTGATGTATATAGGCTGGATTGTGACAATCTAACAGCAGAGTTTACTTTAAATGACTATACTCTATTTCTGACGGTAGACACCTCACAATTTGAGACCTTTATAGCAAAGACACCAGGAAATCCAGCAACTGTAAAGCGTACTGCATTAATTTTTCGTTCAAAGGGAAAATATACTGTTTTTAATGTAGCATATACACTCGGCAAGAAAATTTAAGGCGCTCATCGGGGTACTGTTCATATTTTGTAATTAGAATCGCTGCTTCCAGTAATGGGGTAGCGATCTTTTATTTAAACAGGGTAGATAGCCTTTTCCATGAAAAATGAATATAAAAAGTGCTAGGAATATAAAATTGTTCATATTGTACAATATTAAATATTTTGTAAAATAATATTATACATAAATGAATGGATTAAGGAGGGTATAAAATTTTTTATGGGAAAAATGGTGAAAAAGAGCCTTAAAAGCCTTTGGCGAGATAAACAGTTAGTCATTATGGTGATGCCGGCAGTGATCCTTTTGATCCTGTTTAATTATATACCCATGACTGGTTTAATACTGGCATTTAAAAATTTTAATTATAAACTCGGTTTATATAAAAGTCCTTGGAACGGATTGGAAAATTTTAGATTTTTGCTTATGTCTGGTGACATATTTTGGCGTATTACACGCAATACTTTTATATATTATATAGTATTTACAGTGATGAATACCATAGCTAATGTAATGCTGGCAATTGGATTGAATGAGTTAGTTTTCAAGCGTTCAGCGAGAATTATGCAGAGCATCATGATTCTCCCCACTTTTATCTCTTATGTGGCAGTAACATTTGTTGTGACGGGTTTATTGGATTATCAGAGAGGTATGATAAATCATTTGATACAGAACTTAGGTGGGGATGCGGTTAACTTTTATACAAAGGCAGAATATTGGCCTTTAATTTTAACCTTGGTTGAGTTATGGAAAGGGACGGGATATGGTTCTGTTTTATATTTATCTGTTCTCACTGGAATAGATCCTGAATTATATGATTCTGCAGCTATTGATGGAGCTAATGCATTCCAACGCTTGAGATATATTACGATTCCTATGCTGGTTCCTATGATATCTGTTATGACAATATTAAGTCTTGGCAATATTATGGAGTCAAACAATGGATTATTCTATCGAGTGACAAAAAACATTGGCGCTTTATATCCTACCACGCAGACTTTAAGCTCTTACGTATATAATGCAGTTAGAAACGGCGGCGTTACTTATGGAGTGACAAGTGCAGTAACATTTTATCAATCCATTGTAGGATTTATCATGACTGTAACCGTTAATCTTATAGTCAGAAGAAAATCGCCGGAACATTCATTATTCTAAGAAGGTTGGGTTTTATGGTTAAAAAAAATAAGACAGGACAATATATTTTGTTTTCAGTATTACTTCTCTTTACAGTGATATGTTTTGCTCCTGTGATTCTGGTACTTATTATTTCTCTTTCAGCGGATAGCAGCCTTGCCCTTAATGGGTATAGTTTTTTTCCTAGTGCTTTTTCATTAGATGGCTGGTTATATGTGTGGGGGATGAAGGCTGATCTACTTCAAGCTTATAAAATTACGATTATCAGGACTTTTGTGGCTACAGCCGGAACTTTGCTTGTTGAAAGTATGACTGCTTATGCCATATCAAGATCCAATTTCTTGTTACGAGGCTTTGTAACTAAGATGATGCTTTTTGCTACATTATTTAGTGGCAGTATGCTTTCAAGCTATGTTGTAAATACGACTATGTATCATTTGAAAGATACTTTTTGGATACTGATCATTCCTAGCGTGGGCATGATGCATATTATCATGATGCGTACTTATATTAAAGGTACAATCTCTGATGCCCTTGTGGAGTCCAGTAAGATTGACGGAGCGAGTGATTTTCGAATTTTCTTCCAGATTATTCTGCCTTTAATGAAACCTTCACTGGCAGCAGTAGGATTTATGACAGCAGTAAATAAATGGAATGATTGGACCACTGCCGATCTTTATATTACAAACAGGAGCCTGAAACCTCTGCAGAACTATTTAATGGATATAGAAAATAAAATTTCTGCTTTGAACGCGGAGGAAAATGCTGGGCTTCTGGAAATGTTGGGAGAGAGCGGAGTCCCTGCAGATAGTACCCGTATGGCATTGTTGTTTGCTGTGCTGGGGCCCATAATGATCGTGTATCCTTTTTTCCAAAAATATTTCGTAAAAGGGTTAACTGTTGGTTCTATCAAGGGATAGAGATCCTGATATTGATCTGCGAATCCTGAAAGGGGGGTATCGAAGATATAAATGTAGTTTGAAAACCAGGGGAAAGGTATGTGTGCGCAGATGAAATCGAACGTAATTTTTATTATTTCTAATCATTAATAACTTCTCGGAATCTCAATGAATGAGATCCCAACTGAAACTTGACAACTGAATATCGTGCAGGAAAAGAAATTTACGAGAAATGGACATAAACATTGGACATAGCGGATACTATGCCTTGAAAAATCTTATGGAGTTGTTTAAGATATCATTGTTAGGCGGTGAATCCTAATAATGATTTTTGGAATGCCTCGACAGATGGCATTCCCCAGGCATCAAGATGTTGGAGCATCATGATGCCGTAGAGGCGGCAGTACCACATCTTCGTAGAGCGGTGCCTGCCGTCTTCTAATTTATAATCCTCTTTCTCACGCTTGTTTGAGCGCTCCACGGAAGTTCTTCCGTCATATTCCTTTTCCCATGCTTTGCTGTCTCTTGGCGGTATGTTAAATAACCTTGGATTGTCATCGGTAAAGATGTGTACAGTTCTTCCGTATTTCGCCGGTGAACAGGGATGTTCACAGAAGCAGCCGCGTTTTCGGTTCGCTTTTGGACGCCGGTATTTCGCCCGATGTTTGGAAGCCTCATATCCATCTTTATGCATACGTAAGCCCATCTTACAGATTGGAACACCGTCCTCATCAATGGTGAAACCGTCCTTATAAGTGAAATGCCCGGTATGTCCGGGATTGAGGTCAATAAAGGGCGCGATGTTTTCCTTTCTGCAGTATTCATAGACAGCATAAGCGTCATGGGCGGAATCCAGAAGGAGTTTTTCAATGCGGAACTCCGGAAGATATGCTTTCATAGTGAAAAAGGAGTGGAGAAAAGAAAGCATGTCATGGCGGGAAGCCCTTTCCAAAAGCGGAAATACAGGGAGATCGCTGTAGGAATCGGAGGCCACATACATGTAGAGGTGGTAACCGAAGAAATAGCATTCCCGATGGGAGTCCCATCCCCAGTTGCAGTCAGGCTGAGAATAATGGCGTTTACAGCTGCAGGAAAAATAGCCATTTTCCTTGCAATCGCAGATCCGTTTTTTCCGCTACTGGGCAGCAGTACGGACAGGAGTGCCGTCACCAGCAAGAGCCAAATGATCTGGGTCGATCAATCCTTTCTGGATAGAACGATCGAGGAACTGCTGATGATAAAGCCGAAAGATGAGAAAAAAGGGATTCTCCGGTTTCAAGTTCCAACGTTCCAGCAAAGGAAGAAGTTTGGAAGCGGTACTGGAAGAATCACAGGGCGTTTTATCCCCCTTCTTTTTCCCCTTGGGTGGTTTCATTTTAGGAAAACGATCTTTCGGGGAAAGATTGTCCCCGTCATCCTGCCAGATGCGGGAAAAGAAATCATAAAAAGTCC
>DWYY01000088.1 GCA_019118445.1 Candidatus Eisenbergiella merdipullorum
CATCGGGGATTCCATTGACCTGTATTCCCAGAAAACACAATCCCTGTTCCTGGCATGGCAGAACGGGGAAGCTACCCAGAAGCAGGTGATCGATTCCATTGTGGCGGATATCGGAAACTGCACCAACGAGCAGCAGGCCCTGAATATGGCGGCGGAAGCCTTTGGCACCATGGCTGAGGATGGGAACCTGAAATTTATTACTTCCCTGACCTCCGTGGGAGAGACTTATGACAGCGTTGCCGGATCTGCGGAAAATCTGTTCAGCCAGACACAGACGCCCATGCAGGAGATGGAAGCTAATACGAGGAGACCGGCGACACGGAAATGGGAAGAAAGAGCGTGATCCCATATGCTCTTTACCGGGCAGAGGGATATGTTTCCGCGGCGCTTGCAAACAAATCTACCGGCCTGTCAGAAGAAGATGTGGAGCTCCTCTGGTCTGCGATCATCAACATGTTTGAAAATGATCACAGCGCGGCAAGAGGAAAAATGTGCATGAGAAAGCTGTATGTATTTAAGCATGAAAACATCCTCGGTAATTGCCCGTCACATATTCTTTTCGGTAAGATAAAAGTCGAAGAAAAAAGTGATGCCATCCCAAGAGCTTTTGATGATTATGAAATCTGTGTGGACAGGGACATGCCGGCCGGCGTTGAACTGGTCGAAAAAATATGAAGACAGCAGAAATAACAATCCGTTCCATCCAGCATTATCTGTATTGCCCGCATCGTTGGGGCCTGATGGAGATTGATAAGGCGTGGGCGGAAAATGCCTACGTGACAAAAGCGAATCTGATGCATGAGCGGGTACATGATCCGGAGAAAAACTATACAATGCGGGGGAAAAAGGTATTTACCTCTGTCCCTGTATATAATGATCTCGAACCATATAATCTGTACGGGGTGATGGACTGTCTGGAACTCACGGGGGATAATGCCGGAATTTCTGTTGATGGAAGTAAAGAAAAGTATCATATTTCCATTGTGGAGTATAAGCCGACTATGCCTGAAAATCTGGAATACAGAGAAGATGATCTGATGCAGGTATTTGCGCAGAAAGTCTGTGTAGATTATGTCTTTGGCGGAGACTGCGACGGTTTGATTTACTATGCAGATGTAAAGAAAAGGATTGCCCTGCCGCTCAGAGAAAATTTTAAAGAATATGATACAAAGCTTAGGAAGACATTGGAAGAAATGAGAAAGTATCTGAGCAAAGGAACGATACCGGCAATCAGAAAAGGACAGAAGTGCAGCGGATGTTCTATGAAAGATCTGTGTATGCCTTCCATAAAACCGATTAAAAATTTTCGGGCCGAGATAAAAAAGATAGAGGGAACGGAGTTATGAGAAAATTATTAAATACGGTTTATGTTACAAATAAATCTGCCTATCTGACATTGGACGGAGAAAATCTTGTATGCAAAATAGACGGTGAGATGAAGCTTCGGATTCCCTTCGAGAACATTGAAAATATTGTATGTTTTAATTATGTCGGCTGCTCGCCGGCGTTAATGGGTAAGTGTGTAGGTAAGACGATTCCTATCAATTTTATATCGCCTCAGGGAAGGTTCCTGGCAAAAATCTGCGGTGAAACAAAGGGGAATGTTTTTTTAAGAGTGGCGCAGATAGATAAGTTCAGAGAAGCAGGCCTTGAACTTGCTCAGAATACAATGGCTGCAAAATTCAGTAATACCCGGCAGGTAATACGACGCACGCTGCATGATAATCCGGAATTGCGCGAAGATACGGAAATGCAAAAAGTAATTGAAATTTTGACAACAGGGATCGATCAATTATATCAGGCACAGAGCACAGAAGAAATTATTGGTATAGAAGGATACTGTGCACAGAGTTACTTTTCCGTGTTTAATAAACTGATCACAAATAAGAAGGTTCCATTTACCTTTGAACTTCGCACAAAGAGGCCGCCTTTGGACCCGATCAATGCAATGCTGTCCTTTGTATATACATTGGCCACCAGTGAGTTTGCAGCGGCATTGGAAACAGTCGGGCTTGACAGCTATATCGGATATTGCCATACGCTGAGGAGTGGTAGGGTTTCACTTGCATGCGATATGGTAGAGGAGACGAGATGCCTTGTTGAACGATTTGTAATTACCCTGTTAAACCTGCAGATCATTGGAGAAAAAGATTTCGATCATCAGGTGTCGGGGGCGGTCTGGCTAAATGAAGAAGGACGTAAAAAGGTATTGACCCGCTGGCAGGAAAAGAAACGTTCTGATATGATGCACCCTTTTCTTAAACAGAAAATCCCAATGGGACTTTTGCCATATGTTCAGAGCAATCTTCTGACGAAATACATACGTGGTGATATTGAAACTTATCCATCTTTTCTTTTGAAATAGGCAGGGGTGATTAGTATTATGATGGTTTTGATCAGTTATGATGTGAGCACTATAAGTTCAGCAGGGAGAACCAGATTAAGGAAGGTTGCAAAAGAGTGCCAGAACCATGCACAAAGAGTACAAAACTCCGTGTTTGAAGCGGATCTCGATTATTCTGCGTTCCTAAAGCTGAAAGACAGATTATTGAAATTAATTGATCCTGATCAGGACAGTCTGAGATTTTATTATTTGGGGAATAACTGGGAGAAAAGAGTTGAACATGTGGGCGCTAAGAAAACCTATAATCCTGAAGGAGTTATCATTGTATGATGATGGAGGCGAAGTATGGGTGATGGACAAAAAAACGGGAGGTTCGCTGAAAAAATGGGTGAAATACGTGTCTTAAATTGATATAATAAATGTATTGACTTTGTCCGTCCCTAGATGTATGGGGTGTGGTCGCTTGCTTGCACAAGATGTAGCGGTCACGTCCCGCGAGGGACGTGTGAGTAGAAATCCTTCACACCCGGTCCAGGAGTAGGTACAGAGCGTCACGTCCCGCGAGGGACGTATGAGTAAAAATTTACAAGTGGGAGATTCAATATAGAGGCATCACATCACGGGAATGGAAGCCGCGCCTTCCCATTTGGAAACGGACTTCCTGTGAAGTAGCTTCTGAAAAAGGCAACGGCATATACTTGAAAATATTTCTGATAAGCTCCCCATTCCTGAAGCTCTGCCAACATAACCTGCTCCAGACGGGTAATATCTGGAAAGACTACCGTTTACCCTTTTGCATGAAGCTGGCGAAGTCGTTTCATATTAGTACTGGCCTCCTTGTGAATGGAATGCTTCACAGGTACGGGATTGTTATTGCGGGTATGTATATGATCCAGATAATATGCCCGGATCGGTAATATGTTCTGAAGAAGGAATGCGCCTTCCCGTCCATCAAATTCTTCGAGAACGATTGTAAGGCATCGGCCGTATTTCTTTACCTGCTTATCGTGAATAGCCGGAACTTTTTCCACAAGCGTGATTAACGGGCCCCTTAGCAGAGAAGTTTTTTTATATCGAAGACAATAAAAAGTAGGACGATATGTACTATTTTTATTCTGCATCAGATTGCTGCCCTGCACTTTTTCAAAATATTTGTCTTTGATGTGATAAACATAGCCTTCCTGACAGATCATGTTTTTTACTTCTATAAAAATAAGCCCTGCCATACGGCAGGACAAATAATTTTTGAGCCGGACATTTATTAGACGCTTTCGGTGATCGAACCATATTTTAGAATCGTTCATTTATAAACCGCCAGCAGTGAGCGTACAATATTTTTGATGACAGGAATCCCTGCCTCTGTCATTATTATTTATTTGCAACCGGAATATGTCAATGAAGATAAAAAATTTTGTAATGAATAAATTTGGGTTCCATTTGCCTGTGGCATGTAAGAAAAATGGCCACACGGAAGCTCATCTTTAAAATAACGCTGAAGAAAATGCGTGAAAATCAAGAAGATCACAAAGAGTACAACGAAAATACGTTTGAATCTATACTTAAACATACCTGACAGATGAACCAATATCACATGATAGAATGCCCAGAAACAAGGACTTGCCGTTACCTTCATAAAATATTTTAACTGACAATGTAAAACGAGTTACGATACAAATACATTCCCATAAATTTCTCTGCTATCAGAGAGATCCAGGAATCGAAAACTTTCATGAAACGAGGCATTCAATAAGCCTTAATATGTTGTGGGATTTGTGCATAATTTCACTTATCTACAACTTCTCCTTTCCGCTTACGTTAAATTCACTTTATATGTACATTTTATACGAAATAATGAAATAGTCAAAAAGTTTACGAATCCTGTTTTTGAAAGTAGAATGTATATATAAAAAGAGAGGAAATATCGGCGATATTACTGAAACAGAAAGGAGCAAATTTTATGACGAAAAAGAGGGAAACGCAGGTGAGATTGAGGATACACGAATTAGAAGAGCTGTATGCAATTGGGAAAAAAATAAGTTTAATGAATCAGACAAGAGACGCCACTACATTAAGAACATTTCAAACGGAGAAAATCGTTGAAAAAGTTCTTCTTCATTGTAATAGTATTGTAAAGTTATTTATCATAGGAAGGGAAAGCTGCTATGATGAGCTGGATAGTTCCATGATTGCTTCTGCCTCGAGAAATATTATGGACGCGGGAAAGTTGTATTTTTATATAGCAGAACGAGGTATCTCTAAAGAAGAGGTAGAATTCAGATATAATCTGCAGAATTTGAATTATGAAAAAAATATCAAGGACATTTTGAAAAAGTTAAATTATTCTTCGGACGCTTTCCTGTTCAGGGTTCTGGATATGGGATATATTGAAAATGCGCTTAGAAACAGTAGCAGATATAGAAATGCGGATGATAAAGGGAAAAAACAAATTTTGTCCGGAAAGAATTTCTATGAAAGAAAGCAGCTTAATATTTTCGATCAGAATACAGCATCCGCAATTTATAATTTATTATCCAACAGTGTACATTGCTTTTATCTTGGTTTAAGCAATAATTCGATTAATCATTCAATTGCCTTTAACAGCTATATAGATGTGACCATGCTGCTAATAATAGCGGTGGAAACCGCTATAATATATACAAGTCATATTCTTAATGATTATTTATCATTAAGAAAAATTTTTAACCGAGATATTTCGAAAGAGGAAAAGAATAAGATAAAGAGTCTAATGAATACAGAATATCTGATGGCATATATAGATATTCAGCGTGAGAAATTTAATCAGGATTAACATCAGATGGAAGGAGGGATATACAGTGATTTTGTTTCAGACATATCATCTGGAATTTTATAATTATGTAATCCATAAATTTTTGGAAGCGGAGATATTCGATGATGATGAGGATATTGGGGATAAAATTGAGGATTTTATTCCTAAATATTTGTTCAGAGAACAATATCGTAAATGTATTCGTGTATTCAATGAGTTGTACCAGTGGACAGAAGATACATTTTATCATGATATGGGGGCATTTCATGAGCTGGCTTTATACCATCTTATTGAACATATGAGTTGTTTGCAACGAGAAATGACAGAATTCAATGAATTTTTCTTTGATAAAAAAAGCAAAAAACTTATTGAAGAAGCCATACAACAGGATATGGAGGAGTTTGATGAAATATCATTAGAAGAATGCAGAGAGATATATTATGATATATCTTCTTATTCGGATGTTCTGTTTATAGATACAGATTTTTTATTCATAGATGATATCTATAACAATCGTAAGTTGGGGAATACCATATTGGAAGAAAATATGGGGATTAATATTGACTACTATTTTGAGATACTTCCAATGGATCTCCAGGAACAGTATAAAACAAAGCATATAACGCTGACTGCTGAAGTAAATTCCATGCTGCAGTATATTCAGGAATGCATACAATATGGAAATTTATATAAACTGTTCTGGGTAAATGATAAACCGGTAAAGGAAAATATAATTCAGCTGATCCTGGAAAATATAATGGATGCATATTTTTATAATCAGGAAATAGAAATAACCAGGGAAGCTTTGCTGGGAAATGGGGAAGTTGATTTTAAACTTTATAAAAATAACCATGAAGATGAAAAAGTTCTGATTGAGATAAAAAAGCAAATAGTTCCTATTTAAAAAAGGGATATGAAAAGCAGTTGACAGAGTATATGCTGTCATCAAAATATAAAAATGCTTTTTATTTAATTGCCTGTTTTACAGATGAAGAATATGAAAAGAGTTATCGTTTTATCAGAGAGCATGTATATACAGATATGGTTCAGTTATATATCAACATCAGAATTTTGGATTTGAGAAAGAGAAAAACCGCATCTGTTTCCTGAAGACGTGGTATAAAGATCAGCTTATTAAGAATGAAGTATCTATGAAAATAATCAAGATAGCCGTAGCAGGCGCTTGCGTGTGAGAACAAAGAAGCATTGGGAGCAGAGACTGCAAAGAAGGGAGCGGATATAAGCTGTAGGGACAGGACTCAATTTTCAGAGATGGTCCAGTCCCTGCTTTTTATATGGGTGTTTGCCTGCGGCCGGCATCCGGCCACTTTTTCTTTTCAGAGTTGTATTTTCAAAGATTTTAATGTTTATCAAGAAATGCTTAATAAAATAATGGCTATCTTTTCACCTGATATTCAGCTATAATTAATGCAAAATGCTCCAATTTCAACTTTTCGATTTGATCTGGCATCTCTGCTGTAACTTGTAATTATTACATTAGTAATGGACGTATAGAGAAAAGAGATAGAATTCTAAGGGCATGTCATTATGAAAAAGATATGTTTAATAATATACGAAATTATGATGGATTGCCGCCTTTTTTAAAAGCATATTATAAGAAATGACACAATGAGTGTATTTACGGAAAAAAATTTAAGCACTACGGATAGTTTATAATGACAGAATTACTGATGATGTTTTTTAAGGAACCTTTTGCTGAATGAGCATCACTGCTTCAAAACCGGATATTGCACAACAGTGGCGCTTTCAAAGAAATAGAAAAACCGGACGTTAAGATACTGTTTCAGCCCAAAACAGAATATCATATTCTCAAATTTCATGTGACGTTTTCCAGAGCATGCGGTCTTTGGATGATCGGATATGATGAAAGCTATTGATATTAAGCCGTCCAGAGTATCGGAATTTCTGAAAAAGCATCGAACCAATATCGAGAGAGGGAAAAGAAAAATACAGATTCGGGAAGGAACAGGGCTGAGGAGATGAAAAATGGGCGAAAGAATTCTAATTGCAGATGATGAAAAAGAGATAGCAGACCTGCTGGAGGTTTATCTGACAAATGATGGCTACACCGTCTGCAAGGCTTATAATGGGGCCGATGCACTGAAATGTGTGGAGGAAAACCATATTGACCTGGCGATTCTGGACATCATGCTGCCGGACATGGACGGCTTCCATCTTTGTCAAAAAATCAGGGAAAAATACTATTTTCCAATTATCATGCTTACCGCCAGAGTTGAGGACAACGATAAGATCATGGGACTGACCGTCGGCGCAGACGATTATATAACCAAGCCGTTCAACCCGCTGGAGGTGGCCGCGCGGGTAAAGACACAGCTGAGGCGCTGTTTCAAATATAATGCCGCTTCCGGCCAGACGGAGAAAAAGGACGAGTGTGATATTCGGGGGCTGGTAATCAATAAAAGCAGCCACAAGTGCTTTCTGTATGGAAGGGAGCTGTCGCTGACTCCCACCGAGTTTTCCATCCTCTGGTATCTGTGTGAGCATCAGGGCAGAGTTATTCCGTCAGAAGAACTGTTTGAAGCTGTCTGGAAAGAAAAATATCTGAACAATAACAGCACGGTGATGGCCCATATCGGGCGACTTCGGGAGAAGCTGAAGGAACCGGCGAGAAAGCCCAAATTCATTAAGACGGTCTGGGGTGTGGGATATGAGATTGAATAAGGGGAGGAAAAACAATCTGCTGACAGCCCTTTTTAAAGGCTACCTACTGCAGTGCGGCATCTGTTCCGGAATCATTGTGGTCATTTTCGGACTGCTGGGAATCGTGCTGCAACAGGTGCTTTCCCGATACATTCCGCAGTATTATCTGGTTTACCGCTCCCTGTATCTGGGGATAGCGGGGGTGATCGTGTGGGCTGTCTGTATCACCGTCCTTACCTGGCAGCTTTTGAAAAAAGTGGTTGCCTATGTGGATGAACTGCAGGAAGCCGCCGGAAAACTGTTTGATGAAAAGGTGGATTATATTGAGCTGTCGCCGGAGCTGGGGGAGATTGCGGTAAAAATAAACCGTCTGAAGCAGGAGGCGGAAAATAACGCGAGGCTTGCCAAAGAAAATGAACAGTGTAAAAATGACCTGATCCTGTATCTGGCGCACGATCTGAAAACGCCGCTTTCCTCAGTGACAGGGTAACTGACGCTGTTGCGGGACGAACCGCAGATTCCAGAGGAGCTTCGGAAAAAATATCTTTCCATCGCGCTTGATAAAGCGGAACGGCTGGAGGAGCTGATCAACGAATTCTTTGAAATTACCAGATTCAATTTATCAAATATCACACTGCAATACAGGGAAATCAACCTGACGCGTCTGCTGGAGCAGCTGGTCTATGAATTTCATCCCATGTTGGGAGAAAAAAATCTGCAGTGTGAGCTTCACGCTCCGGAGAATATTGGAATCCGCTGCGACGGGGACAAAATTCAGCGGGTCTTTGACAATCTCCTGCGAAATGCCGTTATCTATAGCGCTGCCGACACAACAATATCCATTACGACAGAACAACGGGAAGACGCTGTGGAAATTGTGTTCGTAAATTACGGAAGTACCATCCCGGAAGAAAAGCTGTCCCGGATTTTTGAGCAGTTTTACCGCCTGGATGCGGCGAGAAGCTCCGGCGGCGGCACAGGGATAGGGCTTGCCATCGCAAAGCAGCTTGTGGAGCTGCATAAAGGCACAATCCGTGCGGAGAGCGGAGACGGGAAAGTCAAATTTACGGTTACGCTTCCTCTTTCGTAGGAAAATCGTAAGAAATTCTGCAGAAAAAAAGAGGATTATCCTGAGAAGAATCGGAGAAACAGAGACTTCTGTTCTGATACAATGAAAAGGTCAGAACAGAAGCCTTTTTTCATGCCAATCACAGGAGGATTTACAGATGAAAAGATCAACTCAAAAGCAGATGATACCAAACCTTCGTTACCAGTATACCGTTTTCTTGCTGTGCGCATTTCTGGTGCTCGCAGGCTGTTCCGGTTCCGATTCAGAAGCCAGGGGTTATACTGACTTTGCGCACATAGAGGAAGAATATCTGGAAACCATCGACAGCCTGGACTGGCCGGAGGGCGTAGCTCTGCCGGACCGTCTGGAAGGGGAGGATACCGGGGCATCCTTTCAGATCGGTTATGGAAATACGCTGGCCTCCAATCTGTGGGAATCCTGCTGGATTAAAGAATGGCTGGACACTTATGAGACCGATCCCGAACGGGCACAGCGGGCGCTGGAAGAGTTGGAAACGGCGTTTGACATGCCCTATATGGGAGAAGACCGTTGCGACGACGCAACCCGCAGTTATCTCCGGGAAAATATCGAAAAGGCAAAAGCTGGAGATCCTTCCGGCTTCCAGGAAAGCATGAACGCCAGCTATGCCGGATGATGCGGACGAACAGGAATGTTTCTGGCAGCAGGGACTAAGCAAAAGTTCCGCTTTGGAAAAGAATTCCCCCGGAGCAAAGGACAGAGCCTATGCTCCGGGGAAAACGATATTGGTATCCTATTTTCTCCGCACCGCATTGCTGACAGCGAGAACGGCACCAAACAGAACCGCCGCGCAGGGCCAGATGATCCAGGTGCGCTGCCAGTCCATGGTGTGAAAGCTCCAGCCAAGGTAAATTGCCGTGATCACACACCAGTATACCGTGTTGACAGTTTCGTTCCTTTTTTCGGAGGCCTTTTTCTCACGGGTATAATCCCCTTCCTCCAGAAGCTTCTGAAAGGAACCGAACACCACGCAGGTCCTCACCAGGAAGAATACGCCGACAGCTACGAGCAGCAGGCAGAGAAGGAAGCCGTAAACGCCCGTCATTCTGTCCTGATCCAGAGCGCCGAAGGCAAACAGAGGAATGGCGCTGAGAATGCAGAGAATGATGCCGATGATCAGGAAAAGACCATGGGAGGATTCATAGGTCTTCTTTCTTTTTTCAACCACCCCGGTCACGCCGTATGCCAGCTCGATGGGCACCTTTTCCAGATATTCAAAACGCTCCATTTTTCTCCAGCAATAGATGAAGAGAGAGACTGCCACGGCGATCATAACCAGAAGAACCGTAAAACCGGCTGCCACCGCCAGGGCTTCCGAAATCACATAACCGCCTTCCTGGTCGGAAAGAGCGGCAAGGAGAATCAGAAGAACGGGAGAAAGGATGCACATGGAAACACCCGTTGCAATTCTGGGAGCCATGCTCCAGAGCGTATCCAGAAATTCGTTTGCCTCTTCCAGCGAAACGGGCCTTGCAGAGCACTCCGTTTCCGGAGCAGATTCTTCGGCCGGCGTGGTGGCCGGAAAGGCCTCTTCCTCCGGCTCCTGTGAATCCTTCAGAAGATAATCAGTGCTGACCCCGAAAAGCTGGCTCAGCTTCAGAATTTTATCCAGATCGGGAATGGAAGCCGCGCTTTCCCATTTGGAAACTGACTGTCTGGACACGCCGAGCTGCCCGGCAAGCTCCTCCTGGGACCATCCGTTTTTCTTTCTCAATTCGGAGATCTTATCCGCTAATATCATACTATTTGTCCTCCTGTAAGTTTATGATCCGGTTTGTTTCAGCAGCTTTATCATAACAGAACCGGCACGCGCATGCTACCATGTGCACTTGGAAATCTGTCAACTGTTGGTTGCAGGGGGCAATTTTTCATGTACTGGCCGGCATGCAGGAAGCCGGACGCCGCCTGAAGCCGGCTTGGAACGTGCGCTCTTACTTGCTGGTCAGCGAGTCCCGGTACGGTCTGAACAGTAATTCTGAAAGGCCTCAAAAACGGCTCAAACAGAATATGAGGTTGCGGAAAGAAAAGAAGACTGGTATTCTCTTCTATGTGGGACAAACAGCCCCTGTCCCCGGAAGTATTTCATATGGATATCATTATGTCAGAAAGAAAGGTTTAACGGTGACTGGATGAAGAAGAATTTGTTTCAGAATTATGCATCGGTTGTGCGATAGCAATGGCTATCGCATTCCATAAAAATGTTATAGCCATTGCTGTTCCTGATAAAAAAATTATTAGGAGGGCACAGATGGGCTATATAAGAGCGGCAGATGTATTGCCGGAGCAGCTTATTTCAGAGATACAGAAATACGTGGACGGTCAGATGCTCTATATCCCCAGAAAATGCGAGGAGCATTCCCGATGGGGAGAAAGAAGCGGAACCAGAGAAAATCTGGAGAAGCGGGACAGACGCATTTTCGAGGAATACACGGCAGGACGTTCGGTGTCTGATCTCTCAAAAAAGTATTATTTGTCTGAAAAGAGCATTCAGAGAATCATACGGAAGAGAAATCCCTCCTGAAGGAATAAAAGATAAGGAGGGTATCTCAGTGAACAGAGAAAATAAAAGAATTCAGTATGAGAAGGGTTACTACAGAAAGCATCCCTGCAGGGAAACTTTTATCTGCAGGGTCTGCGGACGGGAAGTGGTGCCGGATGGAGCGGGAAGTGATCACAGAAATCACTGTCCCAACTGTCTGACGAGCCTGCACGTGGATGACAGACCAGGAGACCGGGCCTCAGACTGCGGAGGTTATATGGATCCGGTTGCCGTGTGGGTAAAAAAGAATGGAGAATGGGCGATTATCCATCGGTGCCGTCAATGTGGAAAAATGAGCGCCAACCGGATTGCGGCGGACGACAACCCGATGAAGCTGATGGCAATCGCGCTCAAACCTCTGACCGCTCCGCCGTTTCCCATTGAACGGATTCAGGAAATGACCAGAATGATGGGCGGAGACGGAGAGCTTCGGTAGAAATTGTTCAACAGAAGACCTGCAAAAGGCTGTTTTTCAGCCCTGCTGCAGGTCTTTTTTCTGCCTGAGACAGCTCCTTCTGATGCCTCTCCGCACACATAAACATTGCCTGTCCAACGAAGAAAGAATATAATGAAAACGCCGGACAAAAACGCGAAGTGATGAAGGGAGAAGCCGGATGAAAAGGGGCATGTTTTTTCGATGTGTTATGGAATGGACATGCTGGTCTTGGCGGCGGACGGGGAATCTGCAGGCTGAAGACTAATTGAAAAAGGAAGGGAAAAGATTGAAAAGTAAGCCCGATGGCTTATTGTTTCAAAACAAAGCCAGCTTTGTGGCAGTTTTGCGCCTAAGCACAAAACTGCTGTGATCGCAGAGGAGAAATCACCCGCGTGATTTCTCCTCGCGGCCTCAGCGTACCGCTTCGGCATGGAGGTAAGAAATATGAATACGTTGGGAATCGATATCGGAACCACGTCCATCTGCATGGTCGTGTACGACGGGGAACAGAAAAAAATTCTGATAAGCAGAAGCGCTCCAAACGCGTTTCTTCAGGGAGGCTTCCGGCAGGATGCGGATGAAATCGTTCGAAAAGTGCAAAATCTGCTGAAAGAGGTATCCGGCATTCCCTTTGATGCGGTCGGGATCTCCACCCAGATGCACGGCATCGTCTATGTCAACGGGAAAGGGGAGGCGGTGGCGCCGCTTTATACCTGGAAGGAGGAATGCGGAGACCTTCCTTTTCGGGGGAAGGAGAGTTATGCGGAATATCTGTCCCGGACGACCGGATATCCCATGTATACCGGTTATGGGAGCGTCACCCATTTTTATCTGCAGGAAACGGAGAAAATACCCGCGGATGCGCAGGGGTTCGTTGACATCGGAGACTATCTGGCGATGCGTTTGACGGGAAGCGCTCTGCGCGGGGTGAATGAAAGCCTGGCGGCCAGCTTCGGGGGCTTTGACCTGAAAAGTGGAAGGTTCGATTTTGAGGCGTTTCAAAAGGCGGGGGTGGATATCCGGTTTTACCCGGAGATCTGTCCCTGGGAAAAAGCCGCGGGCTTCTATGAGGGAAAGCCGGTGTTTGCCGCGGTGGGGGATAATCAGGCCAGCTTTCTGGGGGCGGTCCGAAATCCGGAAACGGGAATCAGCGTCAACGTGGGGACCGGCTCTCAGGTTTCCGTATTCACGCGGCGCCTCTGTGCGGAAGCGGCGAAGAGCGGAACGGACATACGCCCTTTTCCCGGGGGAGGATATCTGTATGTGGGCGCATCTTTGAATGGAGGAAAGGTGTACGAGCGGCTCGCGGCTTTTTTCGCGGAGGTGTGCGGCCGGTTCACGGGAACGGAACCGGATCTTTTCAATATTTATGAAAAGATGTATGATATTGCCGGACAGAAAAAGGCCACGGATTTGAAAGCCCGACCGGCCCTTTACGGAAGGCGCGGCAGCGTGGAGAACAGAGAAATGTCAGGATTTCTGGGGCTGACGGATGAGAATTTTCATCCGGCCGACCTGATCCGGAGCTATGTGCACGGTATGGCGGAGGAGCTTGCCGGTCTGTATGAAGCTTTTCCGGAGGAGATAAAAGAGGGCAGGAACAGCCTGACCGCTTCGGGAAACGGGCTGCGCAGGAACGCCCTTCTGCGGGAAGAGGTGGAGAAGGTTTTTGCTCTTCCTCTGATCTTTTCCGAATATGAGGAAGAGGCGGCGGCCGGAGCGGCCATTTTTGCCGGCAGAATGGTGGGAAACAACGGTTCCTGACCGGCAAGGCCGTGGCAAATCACGGATCCGCGGCGGATTTCAATGCTGCCTGTGGGCGGCGGAAGGAGAGAAAACAGCTATGAATTATGAAATGAGACGGCAGAAGGTATATGACAAAATGGAGGAGCATTCCGTTCTGATCCTGTTTTCGGGGATTGAGAGCCATGTCAGCGCGGATGAATATGCGCCCTTTGAGGCTAACCGGAATTTTTTCTATCTGACAGGCCTTAGGAGGGAACGGATGATCCTCGTCATGGATCAGTCGGGAGAAAAGAGAAAGACGACGCTTTATATTCCCGCATTTGACTCCGATGCAGTTCGCTGGACCGGGAAAATGGTGACGGTGGATGAAGCGAAGGAAATTTCAGGTATCGATGATGTCGTCTATGCGGACGTATTTGAAAGCAGGATCGGCGGCATTATGACCAGAGAAATTGTGAACACTCTGTATTTTGACTGCTACCGCCATCAGACGGAGGATCTGCCCGATTATAATGCAGTCAGGGCCAGGGAGTTCGGAGAGAAATACCCGGGTGTGGCGGTCAGAAATATTTTTCCCGTGATTGCGGGACTCCGCACGCAGAAGGACGAGGATGAGGTTGCGCTGATCCGGAAAGCGATCTCCATCACGGACCGGGCGCTGCAGAATGTGATGAGCCATCTGAAGCCGGGAATGAAGGAATATCAGGCGCAGGCGGATTTTGAATATACGGTTCATTATCTGGGCGCGGACGGAACATCCTTCCCGACGATCGCGGGAAGCGGGGCAAACGGAACCATGCTTCACTACGAAACGAACCGGGATACCTGTGAGGACGGAACGCTGCTTCTGCTGGATCTGGGCGCGAAGTATCAGGGCTACTGCGCCGACATTACCAGAACCTATCCGGTAAACGGCGTTTTCACACCCCGCCAGAGAGAGGTTTATGAGGTGGTTCTTGCTGCCAACCGCGCCGTCGCTGCTGCCGCCAGACCCGGAGTTACGCTTGGCGGACTGAATGAGATCTGTAAGCAGGTTCTGGCGGAGGGCTGCATGAAGCTCGGCCTGATTGACAGCCCGGAGAAAATCGGAACCTACTACATGCACGGCGTTTCCCATCACCTGGGCATCGATGTTCATGATGTGAGTGCGAGACGGGACGAGCCTCTGAAGCCCGGCGCTGTGATCACCGACGAACCCGGCCTGTATATTGACGAATGGGGAATTGGCATCCGCATCGAGGATGACCTGCTGATCGGTGAGGACGGCTGCGAGGTCCTGTCGGCGGATGTGATCCGTGAGGCGGATGAGATCGAGGCCTTCATGGCGCAGGCGAAGCGGTTCTGACGGACCGCCTTCCCGTGCGCTCCGGCGAGATCCTTTCCTGCTGCGTTGATCCATTACAAAAAAATTTCGTTACTGCAAATGATTGTATTCCTCCCCATCCTGCGGTAAGATAGCCTCAAATATTCCAAAGGAGCATCAGTATATGAAAAAACAGAAAAAATGGTGGCAGAACGCCGTCGTTTATCAGATTTATCCCCGCAGCTTCTGTGACAGCACAGGAAGCGGAATGGGAGACCTGAAGGGAATCATCGGAAAGCTGGACTATCTGGAGAAGCTGGGAATCGATGCCATCTGGCTTTCCCCTGTGTGCCGTTCGCCGCAGGACGATAACGGCTATGATATTTCAGACTATCGGGATATCGATCCCCTCTTTGGAACCCTGTCCGATATGGAGGAGCTGATCGCGGAAGGAAAGAAGAGAGGCATACGGATCATTCTGGATCTGGTGCTGAATCATTCTTCGGATGAGCATCCCTGGTTCCTTGAGGCAAAGAAGAGTAAGGACAACCCCTATCATGATTATTATGTATGGCGGGATGGCGTGGAGGGAGAGTATCCCAACGACATGCGCGCCTGCTTCGGCGGCCCGGCCTGGGAGTGGGTGCCGGAGCTCGGCCAGTATTATTTTCACCAGTTCTCCGTGAAGCAGCCGGACTTAAACTGGGAGAATCCTAAGCTGCGCCGGGAAATCTATGACATGATCCTGTGGTGGATGGACAAGGGCGTGGGAGGCTTCCGTCTGGACGTGATCGACCAGATCGCCAAGGAGCCGGACCTGAAAATCACCAACAACGGGCCGAGGCTGCATGAGTTCATCCGGGAGCTTTCCAGAGAAACGTTCCAGAAGGGGGATCTGATCACCGTGGGCGAGGCCTGGGGCGCGAACACGGAAAACGCGAAACTCTACAGCAATCCGGACGGAAGCGAGTTTTCCATGGTGTTCCAGTTTGAGCACATCGGTCTGGATCAGATTCCGGGAAAGGAAAAATGGGATCTGGCTCCGCTGGATTTCAGGAAGCTCAAGGAGGTGCTGGCGAAGTGGCAGAAGGCCCTCTATGGCTGCGGCTGGAACAGTCTGTTCTGGAACAATCATGATCTGCCCCGCATTGTCTCCCGCTGGGGAAATGATGGGAAATACCGGGTGGAATCCGCCAAAATGCTGGCTGCCCTGCTTCACGGCCTGCAGGGGACTCCCTATATTTATCAGGGCGAAGAGCTCGGCATGACCAACGCGGGAATGGAGGATATCGCGGATTATCGGGACATCGAATCCATAAATATGCATAAGGAGCGTCTGGAGGCCGGATATCAGGAAAAAGATATCATGGCTTCGCTCATGGCGAAGAGCCGGGACAACGCCCGCACACCCATGCAGTGGGATGACAGCGAAAACGCGGGCTTTACCACGGGTACGCCCTGGCTGAAGGTGAATCCCAATTATAAGCAGATCAATGCGGCTTCTCAGGTAAATGATCCGGATTCGGTGTTCAGCTTCTA
>DWYY01000009.1 GCA_019118445.1 Candidatus Eisenbergiella merdipullorum
CTTTCTGTTCTTTTCTTCCCAACGTTTCTCCTCCCACGGCCCGGCTGCGGTTTCCCTGATCCATCTTTCATGCGGCGGATCAATGGACTTCCTCCATCACCCTGCTCGCCTTCGCCACATTATTGCTCTGATCCCTGGCTCCATAGGTAACGATCACTGTCCCGTCCCCGGTCTCCGAAACCTTCTCCACTACCAGACTTCCGGTCACATCCCCGTCCGTCTCGTCTGTTGCGCTGACTCCTTCCAGGAGTTCGCTGTCGCTCATTCCTTCCCGGTATCTCATATCCGTTTCTTCCATGTGGATCACTGGAGGGGTCCGGTCTTCATCCATGTATAACACTACGCTCAACGCCATCAGGATCACATCCAGCGTGCACAGCACCGCCACTATCTTTTTCATCGCAATCTCCAATTCAGCTATTTATCTTCTCTATGTACTAGTAGGTTCCTTTCCTTCGCGCGTGCGGCTTCCGTCCGCTCTCCTATCTTTCATTCTCTTCCTTCTCATCCAGCGTCATGAAGTCCATTTCTTCCTCATCCAGGAGAAGGATATCTCCCTGAGCCGCTTTTCTGGCTGCGGCCTTGTCTTTCTTATCCGGCTTTCCGTTCCGTTCCGGAGCCTTTGCGGGCTTTTCATTGCGGGGACTTGCGGGCTTCTCTGTTTTCTCGGCCTTCCCGTTTCCCTGACGGTCCGCTGCTGCGTCGTTTAGGCCGCCGTCCTCATCCGCCCCGTAGGAGCCGTAGTACCTTCCGTAATATTTTCCATAATATTTCCCGTAGTAATTGCCATAGTAGCTGTTACTGTTCAGGTTTACCTTATTTAAGATCACGCCCAGCACGCTGCAGCCGGCCTTGTCCAACTGGTCCTTTACGCTCTGCGCGAGGCGGTAGCTCACCGCGCCGCTCTCGATGACGAGCGCCGCTCCGTCGCACTGCTTTGCGACGACCGCGCCGTCGATGACGCTTCCCAGCGGAGGGGTGTCCACCACCACGTAGTCGTATTCCCTTCGCAGATAGTCCAGCAGCAGGGTGAAGGCGTCGCTTCCCAGAAGCTCGCTGGGGTTGGGGGGCACCGGGCCGGAAAACACAGCGTAGAAATCCGGCACGTTCGTCTCGCACAGCACATCGGACAAGGATGCCTGTCCGCTCAGGTAGTGGGACAGGCCGTAGCGGGCTGCGGTCACCTTATACATGCTTCTTAATACCGATTTTCTCAAATCCGCGTCCACCAACACCACACGCTTTCCACTCTCCGCCATGGACAGAGCAAGCTGGAAGGACACGCTGGTCTTTCCTTCGTTGGGGGTACAGCTTGTCACCGCGACCACCTTTCTCGACTTTCCGGCGAATTCCAGGTTGGTCCGCAGCGTCTTAAAGCTCTCTCTGGAACGGAAGTCCAGCTTTTCTATATTGTTCAGATTGACTTTCTGCATATCTTCGTTTTCCTCCGGGTTATCTTCCGCCAGCCTTTCTTTTTGCCTTCCTGCGTTTCTTCTTTCCGTCCGTTTCCCCTTCGTTTAAAGGGATCACCGCGAGCACCGACAGGCCCAGGTATTTCTCCACATCCTCAGAGGTCTTGATGGTATCGTCCATCAGGAAGCGGACCACCAGGATGCCGATGACCAGCGCCGCTCCGAGCATGCCTCCCATCAGGATATTCCGGCTGGTGTTAGGGCCGGAGGCGTGGGAAGGGAGATTTGCCGTTTCCACCACGTTGACCGCCTGGATGTCCATCACGTTCAGGATGTGTTCGCTGGCGGCTTCGCGGATCGCGTTGGCGATCTGCATGGCCCGTACCGGGTCGGTGTCCGTCACCGTAATGGCGATGATCCTGGTATCCTCCGGCGTGGATACGGACACCATGCCGGAAAGGCCCTCATAGCTCATGGGCAGGTCCATCGTCTCGATCACCTCTTCCAGCACGAAGCGGCTCTTGATGAGCTGCGAGTAGTCGCTGGTCAGCTGGGTTCCCAGCTGAACGTCCGAATAGGTGATGGTATTGCTGTCCGTGCGGTTCAGGATATAGACCCGCGTGGTGGACTGATAGGTGGGCGCCACCAGCAGACTGGTATAAAGAAAGGCGCACAGCGCCGTCAGCAGCGCCGCGGGCAGGATCACAGGCAGGTGGTGCAGCAGCATCAGGCACAGTCCGAGCAGGTCGATTTCTACATCATCATTCTGCCGTATCGTTTTTTCTTCCATAGGGGTCCTTGTCTCCTTCGTCTTTTCCGTCTGTTTTTCTGTTATCTCTATCTATTAGTAGGTGCTTTTTTCTTCGCAGAGCACCTTACAGCTCCCTGTTTTCCAGCACGGCGGCCGGATTGCAGATCAGGAGCCGCTGCATCTCGTCTTCTCCCAGGCGCTTGGTCAGCCAGTCCGCGCATCTTCCGATGCGGGGCGCTCTCCCCTTCTCATCGTGCGCGTCCGTCGCCACGAAATCCACCAGGTCCTTCTTCAGAAGCTTCCGGCTCCGGCTCTTATAGAGAAAGCCGGTCTCTCCGGTGAGGGATGAAGCGTTTACCTGATACAGGCAGCCGCTCCGGCGTTTGAGATCCTCCGGCCGGCCGTCTTCCATCACCTGGTCATAGCGTTCCGCATGCGCCAGGATCGGCCGCCATCCGCCGTCGGCCAGGCGGCAGAGAGCATCGCGGATGTAGGAAAAATCTTCTCCCGGGAAGAACTCCACCAGGCAGTAGGAGGAATCCGCCAGCGTCCGCACCTTTCCTTCCGCCAGGTACTCTTCCAGGCCGTGCCGGTAGAAAAGCTCGTTTCCGGGATAGAGGCGGATCGGGATCTTCTGCCGGTCGATCTCTTCCTGCAGAAGCTTCATGCGCCTGATGATCCCTTCCGGGCTGACGCTCCGCCGGTCCGCTTTCTGGTGGGGGGTGAGGATGATCCGGGAGGTTCCTTCCATGGCGGCAACACGCGCCATGCGGATGCTCTGCTCCATGGATGCCGCCCCGTCATCCACGCCGGGAAGCATATGTACATGGATATCGGTAAATCCTTCTTTTCTCTGTGTACCAGTAGTGTTCATTCGACCGTTTCTTCCATTTTTCCGAAACTCTCTTTTCTAAAAAATCAACTAAAAATCAATTCTTTGTTTATTATAAACGCTATGACTTATATTTTCAATCGTCAAATTTATAACTTTTTTGCCATGATATTTTGGTTTTCCAAAAAAATACGACAAAAAGAACCCCAAAACAGGCCGTCCCATGGGATCGGACGGCCTGCCGAGGGAAATCCTTTTATGCAAAATTTTGTCAGAAAGTGTCATTATATCCAGAAAGCGTCAGAAAACCTCCTGTTTTTTGCGCTTAGCCGCACAGGAGCTTCTGCAGCGCCTCGTAAGCGGTGACAAATGCCGCCTCCGTGTCGGTGCGTCCGCGCTTTTCGGCGTTTTTTTCCAGGCCGGACAGGCCTGCGAAGTCAGCGAGGTGAGGCTCCAAACTCAGAAAACCGGTATATCCGGCCTCATCCAGTCGGGTGAGGATTTCCTTCACGTGGCCGTCGCCCTGTCCCGCGGGAGTGACTCTGCCGCTTCCAAAAGCAGCGTCCTTCACATGCACATAGGCGATGTGGTCTTTCAGCAGGTCATAGGCCTGCCGGGGGTCCTGTCCGCACTGGACAAAGTTGGCGAAGTCGAAAGTGGCCTTCAGGTTCTCTCCGCCGAACTGCTCCATCAGCTCCAGGCAGCGGGGGGCGGTATCTCCGTAGATCTCCTTTTCATTTTCATGAAGGAGGACCAGGTTTTCTTTTGCCGCAAGTTCCACCATCCGGTCCATCCGGCGGAAGACCTCGTCCCGGTATTTCTCCGGCTTCTCCCCTTCCGGAATGAAGAAGCTGAAGCAGCGGATGAAGCGGGTGTCCCAGATCTTCGCCAGGCGGGCGATGTGGGCGAGGCTGTCCAGATGGGATCCAAATTCATCGGTGATGTTGATCTTTCCGATGGGGGAACCGACGGCAGAGAGGCGGATCTTTTTGGCTTCCAGGCGGCGCATCAGCGTCTCAGCCTCCGCTTCGGTATAGTCCGCCACGCCTTTGCCGTCGCCGCTTCTGAATTCCACCCAGCCGATGCCCAGCTCCTGCATGAGCGCCGTCTGCTTCTCCACCTCCGGGGCGATCTCATCGGCGAAGCAGCTGACGGGGCATTCCTTCAATATGGTTCTTGTATCGTTCATAGCCGTTTTTCCTTTCCTTTTTCCTGCGCGGAAGCATAGGAGGCGAGCATCAGGCGGACCGTGTCCCTCACTCCCTCCAGATCCTGAGCAAACCGTTCTCCCGTCTCCAGACAGTGGTAGAAATCTGCGATGCAGTCCATGTGTCCGCTCCCCCAGTAGCTTTTCCCGAGGGCCTGCTTCCTGTCAAGTGTGGGACGTTCCCTGCGGCCGTCCCGGTACCGGAGGGTCACGTCCTGATCCTCGATGCGGATGACCATGTTTTCACAGGAAAGCTCGATGAGGGGCGGGGCGTCCTCAGTGTAGGCGGTGGTCGCGTAGAAGCAGGCCGCCGCGTTTTCGTAGCGGATGTATGCCTCCATCATGTCCTCCACCTCGATGATGCCGGGCAGGTGGTGGT
The DNA here is from genome assembly GCA_019118445.1 of Candidatus Eisenbergiella merdipullorum. Classification (GTDB taxonomy): domain Bacteria; phylum Bacillota; class Clostridia; order Lachnospirales; family Lachnospiraceae; genus Eisenbergiella; species Eisenbergiella merdipullorum. Next base: position 4,582 of record DWYY01000009.1, read on the forward strand.
TGGCGGTCTGCGCTTCCACGGATACGGGCTTTCCCAGAAAGACGCCCAGCAGGTCCATGGTATGGATGGCCTGGTTGATCAGAGCGCCGCCGCCTTCCGTTTCCAGCCGTCCCCTCCAGCCGCTCTGCGTATAGTAGGCTTCCCCCCGGTTCCAGGTGACGATGCCTCTGGCTCCCTTGATCCTGCCCGGTTTTCCGGAGGCAAGGAGCTCCTTCACATACAGGACGCTGGGGTTATAGCGGTTCTGAAAGCAGAAACCCGCACGGCCGGGGCCTTCCGACACGGCTTTTTCCAGGCGGGCAAGCTGCTCTTTGGAGATGACCGGAGGTTTTTCGCAGAAGACGTGAACGCCTCTTTTCAGCGCGTATTCCGTCATGGGTACATGCAGGTAATGGGGCGTGCAGATGTGGAGCACGTCCGGCTTCTCCTCCTCCAACATTTCCTCCAGGGACAAAAAGGCGCGGCAGCCGTATTTTCCGGCGTATGCTTTCGCCCTCTCCGGACGGATGTCCGCTGCGGCTGCGAGGGACGCGCCTTCCAGCCTGGTGATACTTTCCGCATGCACGGCCGCGATGGTACCGCAGCCTATGATTGCAGCTTTCATGCATCTATCCTCCGTCATTTCTTCTGTCCGTCCGCCGCGCTTCCGTAGGAGCCCTCTGTCTGGAAGGTGACCTCAGTAACGTTATCCTTCACGCGGGAGTTTTTCCTCAGCTCGTTCAGCTTTTCCAGGAAAAGATCCTCATCGATGGGAAGGGTTACGGGCTTTCCCAGCCAGCTGGACAGATGCATGGCGTTGGAGAGCATCAGGCCGCGGATGCCTTCTTTTCCGTCCGCCACAAGAGGCTCGCCGCGAAGGATGTTGGCCGCGAAGGCGCGAAGCACTCCGGCGTGCTGAGGATTTTCCCCGTCCGTTTCCAGCTCCACCACATGGCCTGTGGGCTTGGTGAAGCCTTCCGTGGCGGTGAAGCAGTATTCCCGCTCGCTCATATCCAGAACGTAAAAGTAGAGTTTGTTGTCTTCGCAGACCAGCTTCGCCTTGCTCATGGTGATCTCAAAGCGGTTGGTGCCGGGAGCGTCCGCCGTGGTGGTCACGAAGACGCCGGTGGCTCCGTTTTCAAATTCCAGGTAGGCGGTCACGTCATCCTCCACCTCGATGTCATGCCATTTTCCGTTGTGGCAGAAGGCCTGCACTTTCACGGGAAGCCCGCAGATCCACTGGAGGAGGTCCAGGTTGTGAGGGCACTGGTTCAGGAGTACGCCGCCGCCCTCGCCGGCCCAGGTGGCGCGCCAGCCGCCGGAGTTGTAGTAGGCCTGGGTGCGGTACCAGTCCGTGATGATCCAGTTCACTCTTTTGATCTCTCCATATGCGCCGCTCTGGACGATCTCATGCATCTTCCGGTAGACGCAGTTGGTGCGCTGGTTGAACATCATGGCGAATACCTTATCCGATCTCTCCGCTGCCTCGTTCATTTCCCGCACCTGTTTGGTATATACGCCCGCAGGCTTTTCGCACATGGCGTGCAGGCCGTGCTGCAGGGCCGATATCACCAGTCTGGGGTGGTCGTAGTGGGGCGTCGCCACCAGCACGGCGTCGCAGACGCCGGATCCGATCAGGGCGTCGCCGTCTTCAAAGATGTGCACGTCTTCCGGAAGGTTTTCCTTCGCCCATTGTCTTCTCGATTCTCTCAGGTCCGCCACCGCCGCAAGCTTCAGCTCCGGCACCTGTCCGTCCAGGATCGTCCTGCAGTGGCCGCTTCCCATATTTCCGATTCCGATGATTCCTAACTTTACCTGTTCCATTTCGTCCCTTTTCCCTTCCGGCCTCCTTTGGCGGCATGTGCCGGTTTTCATTCATTTTAAGATTTTCATCTTCCGGCGTTTTGCCGCAGAAAGGGGCCTGTCTCTCCCGTCAGCAATATCCCGCTGCAGCCAGGTTGTCATAGCTCGTCTTCAGGCAGTCAAAAGGGCTGCCCTGGCAGGTATCCTGCTCCACCAGAAGGTATCTGCAGTCCGTCTTTTCCAGCAGGCTGAGGATGGCCGGGAAGTTCAGGTTGCCTTCCATCACCGGGGCCATGATCGGCTGGAAGCCTTCCACCGCCATGTCCTTGAGATGAACGCAGGGAATCCTTCCGGACAGTCTGGCGATCCAGTCACAGACGTCGCCGCCTGCTGCCGCGATCCAGTAGGTGTCCAGAGTAAAGCCCATCTCTTCAGGAGTAAAGCTGTCCATCAGATATTCGATGATCCGGACGGGCTTTTCATAGCCGGGGACGGCGATCTTCTGAAATTCGAAATTGTGGTTGTGGTACATGAAGCGCTTGCCCGCCGCCGCGATTTTCTTTGCGGGCTCCTTAAAGTCCTCCACAAAATGCTCGATCCACTCCGGCGTGCGGTATTTATCCGGCATCGCGCCCAGTCCGATATGTTCGCAGCCCAGGATGTTATGTTCCTCGATGAGCTTGTCCGTGTCATTTAAGATCCGGTTCACATCGCTATGGGTCAGCACGATCTGCAGTCCGTTTTCGTCGCAGATCTCCCGCACCCTTTCCGGACGGATCTCTTTTCCGATCGCGGAAATCTGGACGGTGGTATAGCCCATTTCCGCAATTTTCTTCACCGTATACGCAAAGTCCTTTTCCGTCTGCGTATAGGCCCTGACTGTGTAAAGCTGTGCTCCTGTTTTCATATTTACCTCCTTTTCATTGCGCTTTGCGCTGAGTAACGAGCGCCAGTTCGGGGATCCGGCGCTGCGGTCACACCCCCTTAATGTTACTATAGCCTTTCCCCCGTAAAAAGGCCATTGCAGATGTGCACTTTTTTATTGCAAATATAGCGATGGTGAAGTATGCTGATAAAAGGGGAAAGGAGGGAGCATATGGCTCTGGAAGGATCGGATGGAAGGACAAGAGAAGATCAGGCGCTTTCCGTGTCGATAAACACGGATCAGGTCAGCTTCAGCTGCAGCACGTCCCGGGAGGCCACGGGAGAATACGCCCTGCACTGTCACAATTTTTACGAGGTTTATCTGTTTTTGGAAGGGGATGTGGATTATCTGGTGGAGGGAAAGCAGTATCGTCCCACGCCGAACAGTCTGCTGCTTCTCGCCCCGCACTGCTTTCATGGGGTGAAGATCAACAGCGACAGGCCATACCGGAGATATTCCATTCATTTTCATCCGGATATCCTCTCCGCTGAAAGGAGGCTTTTTCTGCTCTCCGCCTTTCCCTCGCAGGACAGGCGGGATGCGGAGGTCTATTTTGAGCATGTGGACAGGCAGGGGATCGTAGGCTGCTTTGAGGCGCTTGCCGACTGTGCGGGCAGGCCGGAGCCGCTTCGCCTCCGGCTTCTTCCGGTCTATGTGGAAGCGCTTCTCGCCCATATCGTGTCCATATCCCGGGACACCTCCTCCTCTTCCGCCTCCGCTTCTTCTTCCGATGCGGAGGGGACCGATACGGTATCGGATATCCTGCTTTATCTGAACCGCCATGTGGCGGAACCGGTCACGCTGGACATGCTCTGTGAGCGCTTCTACATCAGCAAGCATCATATGAACAAGGTTTTCCGCCGCGCCACCGGGACCACGGTCTTTGATTATCTGCTCCACAAGCGGGTGATCCTGGCCCAGGAGCTTCTCATCGGAGGGCTGAGCGCGCAGGAGGCCGCCTCCCGCGCCGGGTTCGGGGATTACTCCTCCTTCTACCGCAGCTACCGGCGCATCCTGGGGCATTCCCCATTAAAGGACCGGGGCGTGCTGCCGTCCTTTCGCGCGGGCGGGACGAAGAAGCTGGAGTTTGTGAAGGTGGGGAGGTGAAGATTGCTGAAACGGGAATGGATTAGCGTTTAAAATATGTCCTTGTATAGCTATATTTTAATAATATAGCTTTATATAGCTATAATTATTGATTATTCAACAAAAATGCTGTATACTGCTATTGTCAGACGTAATCATTCCTATTGCCTGTTGCCTGCGGCGAAGGGAGAAAATATGTTTTATAAAAACAGAAGCTTTATCGCGGTAATTGGGGATATCAGAGAATCCAGGACCCTGGAACACCGCAGAAAAGTCCAGGAACATCTGGAGACGGTTTTAAAGGAGCTGAATGAAAGCTACAGCGATGATATAGCTGCGAAATTTCTCATCACACTTGGGGATGAGTTTCAGGGGCTGCTTTTCAGCGGTAAAAATCTTTTAAAAATGATTGAGCGGATAAAAATTGAGCTTTATCCCGTCACATTTCGTTTTGGCATAGGGATCGGGCCGATCACCACAGATATCCACCCCGAAATGGCGCTCGGCGCTGACGGTCCTGCCTTTTATCATGCACGGTCTGCCATTCAATATTTAAAAGAAAATGAAAGCAAAAAGAAATCCGTTTTGGCCGATATCTGTTTTAAATCCGAAGAAGAAAACTGTTCCGAAGAAAGACTTCTGAATACCGTTTTCAGTCTGCTTTGTGCCCTCGAACATACCTGGACTGACAGACAGCGGGAAATCATATGGGATATGCTGATCCATCAGGACGGACAAAGTAAAACAGCAAGCCGGGCAGGTATTTCGCAGGCTTCCGTGAACAGGGCTCTGTCATTTGGAAGCTACTATACTTACGAAAAAGCGATAAAAGAAATAAATACGATCATTGAGGAGATATCACTATGATAAAAAATTTATTTATGACGCTTCTTTCCGTCCATGTTCTGTCAGTCGACTGTCCGAAAACATTTCCCGGAAAACGGAAGATGCCACGGGCCACGCATGGCAGAGTTTTCTGGTCGATCAGTTCTTGCATGTTTCCATGATCCTTTTGATCGTATACTTCATGTATAATACAAATATCATATCCACATATCGATATGATCTGTTTAAGCTTACGAATATCTTCAATCTGCCCGGCAGTGCCATACTGGCCTGGAGCCTGAAATTCCTGTTACTGTATAAGCCCGCAAATATCCTGATCGTATATCTGCTTCAATCATACAAGCCGGATTCCAAAGATGACAAAAAAGAGGAAAATGACAAGCAGGCCGGAAGATTCATCGGAGTGCTCGAAAGATTGATCATGGCAATACTGATTTCCATTGATCAATACTCTGCTGTCGGTCTGGTCCTGACGGCAAAATCCATCGCCCGATATGATAGGATATCAAAAGATCCTGCATTTTCCGAATATTACCTTCTCGGAACCCTATTGAGCGTTCTCATCGCGATCGGCGTTTCCCTCACATTCTGATGATTTTTCTAACCTGTAACCCTCCACACCCTCTCCGCATATCATAACTGTAAGAAGGCTTTCCCGGCCGCGCTTTTTTAGGAGAGGAGAAATCCCGTGAAAAATATCACACGCTTCTGCGTCGTCACTCTCGTTTTGAGCATGCTGCTGGCATTTGTCGTGTTCACCCTGTTTGCCGGCGGCATCCTCGTTCTCGATACATCTTCCCGTATCTTTGATCTGCTGATCGCTTTCTCGTGCATCCTGCTTTCCGCGCTGCTTCTGGGCTCGCTGATCGAAGGCAGCGGCAGGCTGCGGTCTCTGTCCTGCTGTGTGAGTCTTTCTGCTGCGGGAGGCGGCTGTCTCGCGATCACAGCTTTTCTTACTTCTTTGAGCACCACTTTCTCCGGAATCATTTTTTCCATCGGGATCGCGCTGTGCTTCTTCTTTCTCGCCCTGTTCGCAGGCGGTATCTTCTGTCTGCTGCATGGTCTCCTGGCTCAGGAAGATGGCTGCTGCGGCACGGGCAGGAATCCGGCGGCAAGCCGCTCCCACGGCAGCTCCTCCGGAAATTTTTCTTCCGGGAATCTCTCTTCCGGGTCCCTTTCTTCCGGCTCCTCCCGTCCTTCCTTCCGGCGGGGATATGAGGAACGGGAGGCGCAGGAAGACGGTTATTACAGCCGCAGGCCGCCGCTTTAAAGCAAACAGGGCTTTCCGTCAGGCCGCGGCGGATGCAGGAAAGCCCTGTGGCGCGAAAGGGGAATGACAAGCGTGAGAAACCCTGTTATAATGAAACAAACCTGAATTCAACCGGTTTTTTCATCGGAAGGGAGGATTTTTTACGAATATTTACGATATATCCAAACTGGCAGGCGTTTCCATTGCCACTGTTTCGCGTGTCCTCAACGGAAGCGACAAGGTCAGCGCTGCGACCAGGCAGAAGGTTCTTGACGTGATGGAGAAGAGCGGCTATACGCCGAACGCTTTCGCCCGGGGGCTGGGCCTTAATACCATGCGTACCATCGGCATCCTGTGCGCCGATTCTTCCGACATCTATCTGGCAAGGGTCATCTACTGGCTGGAGCGGGAGCTTTGGAAAAATTCCTATGCTTCCATGCTCTGCTGCACCGGATATGATCTGGAAGAAAAGGAAAAATATCTCCATCTTCTTCTGTCCCGCAGCGTGGACGCCCTGATCCTGGCGGGTTCTCAGTTCATTGAAGAAAAGGAAGAGGACAACGCCTACCTGTACGAGGCAGTGAAAAAAGTCCCTGTTTTCCTTTTAAACGGCGTGCTGCCCGGAAGCGGCGCTTATTCCGTTGTCTGTGACGACGAGCTGGCCGTAAAGGAGATGACGGACGAGCTGATCGGTCTGGGGGCACAGCATCCGGTTTTTCTCTATCGCTCACTCAGTTACAGCGGGAAGCGGAAGCTTGCCGGCTTTTGCCGTTCCCTGGCAGAACATTCCATCCCGGAGGAGGGACGTTTCTTCCTCTCTCCGGCCGGGATCCCGGAAACAGCACAGTTCCTGCGTGATCTGGAAGCGCGCGGCGTCTCCTTCGACGCCTGTCTCGCTTCCGATGACGAGTTGGCAGCCGGTGCGGTCAAATACGCCCTCGGCGCAGGGAAACGGATCCCTGAGGACTTTCAGATCTCGGGTTATAACAATTCCCTGCTCTCCATCTGCAGCACTCCGGAGATCACCACTGCGGACAACCGGGTGGAATTTCTATGCACCACCGCCGTTTCCCTTCTTATGCAGGTGCTGGATGGAAAAGACGTGCCGGAACGCACCATGTACTCCGCAAACCTGATCCGCCGGGCCACCACAAAAAGCAGGCCGTAAGGCAGATGGTTGTTTCACCTGCCTTACGGCCGCATTTTTACCTGAAGTTATCATTTTTCTTCCAGTTGAAATCCGAAATAGCGCACTGCATTGTTATAGGAAATCCCTTTGATGATGCGGGACAGCATTTTCTCGTCATCCGGGAACTCCCCGTTTTCCACCCAGCCGCCGATCAGCTCGCAGAGGATCCTGCGGAAATACTCATGTCTGGGATAGGAAAGGAAGCTCCTGGAATCCGTCAGCATGCCGATGAAGTTCCCAAGCAGACCCAGGTTCGCCAGGGAAGTCATCTGCTTCATCATGCCCGTTTTATTGTCGTTGAACCACCAGGCCGAGCCCTGCTGGATCTTACCCACCGCGTCCGAATTCTGGAAGCAGCCGATGATGCTGCCGATCGCTTCATCGTCGTTGGGATTCAGGCTGTAGATGATCGTCTTAGGCAGGTTTCCGTCCCTGTTCAGAAGGTCCAGGAAATCCGCAAGCTGTGCGGAAGGGGCATAGTTGTTGATGCAGTCGAATCCGGTATCCGGACCGAGCAGGCTGTACATGGCGGTGTTGTTGTCGCGCTTGCAGCCGTAATGAAGCTGCATCGCCCAGCCCAGACGGGCATATTCCGCGCCCAGGAAAAGCATGAAGGCCGTTTTGAACTTTATCTCTTCTTCTCTGGTGATCCTCTCCCCCGCCAGACGCTTTGCGAAGATCTTCTCCAGGTTTTCCTCCGTTTCGGGAACGCACATCACATACTCCAGCCCATGATCGCTTGCCCGGCAGCCCATTTCCGCGAAATAAGCCATCCTTTTCTTCAGTGCTTCCTTCAGGTCCGCAAAGCTTTCGATCTTCATTCCTGCCGCTCCGCCCAGCTTCTTCAGGTAGTCCGCATAATCCGGCTTTTCCAGGTTCATGGCCTTGTCCGGCCTCCAGGCGGGAAGCACCTGCACTTCAAAGCTCCGATCCGCCGCGAGCAGCTTGTGCCATTTCAGGTCGTCCGCCGGATCGTCCGTCGTGCATACCAGCGTCACTCCGGACCGCCGGATCAGGTTGCGGACGCTCATGCTGTCCTCATGTAGCTTCTCATTGCACAGGTTCCACACTTCTTCCGCGGTTTCCCCGTTCAGCACCCCGGTATATCCGAAAAAGCGCTGCAGCTCCAGATGGCTCCAGTGAAACAGGGGATTGCCCACGGCCAGCTCCAGCGTCTGCGCCCACTTCTGGAATTTTTCCCGGTCAGGGGCATTTCCGGTGATATAATATTCCTCCACCCCGTTGGAACGCATGGCGCGCCATTTGTAATGATCCCCTCCCAACCAGACCTGGGTGATATTGTCAAATTTTCTGTCTTCCGCGATCTCCTGCGGGTTGATGTGGCAGTGATAATCCAGGATCGGCATGTTTTCCGCGTATGTATGGAAAAGCTTCTTTGCCGTCTCCGTGCTCAGTAAAAAATCGCTGTCCATAAATGCTTTCATGATCCACCTCTTCTTTCTTCCATGTAAATGCTTACAATCCATTTTCTTCAATTATAAAACAGGGCATTATAAAAGTCAATGAAAGAGTCTGAAAAGGAAATGAAAAGCTTGACTTCCCGGCAAAACAGGTGTACTTTAAATGTAAGAGCTTACACAAGGTAGGAGGTTAGAAAGAATATGCAGACCTGCATCCGAATCCATCCTAAGGACAGCGTTGCCGTGGCGCTTCAGCCGCTTAAAGCCGGAACGTGGATTTGCGCGAGCGATCCCGGCCGTTCAGACAAAGCGGAAGGGGAACCCGGTTTTCTTTTGAAAGAGGATATCCCTGCCGGACACAAATTTGCCCTTCAGGATATCCCAAAGGGTACGCCCGTCATCAAATACGGGGAGCCTATCGGCATCGCCGGCGAAGACATCCCGCAGGGGGCGCACGTACATACGCACAATCTGAAGACCGCCCTGGACGGAGTGCTCACCTATACCTATCATCCTACAGGTGCGTCGGTCGCCGCCACCAAAGAAGCCTATTTCCAGGGCTACCGCCGTTCTGATAAAAAAGCCGGGGTGCGCAACGAGCTGTGGATCATTCCCACGGTGGGCTGTGTGAACGATGTCGCCTCAGCCATCGCAGAGCGGGCGCAGGATCTGGTTTCCGGAAGCATCGACGCGGTCGTGGCCTTTTCCCACCCCTACGGCTGTTCCCAGATGGGCGAAGACCAGGAAAACACGAGGCGCATCCTCGCTGACCTGATCCGCCATCCCAATGCGGGCGGCGTGCTGGTGCTGGGACTTGGCTGTGAAAACAGCAACATCAGCGAGCTGAAAAAATACATCGGCGACTACGATCCTGAACGGATCCGCTTTCTGGTGGCCCAGGAATGCGAAGATGAGATTGCGGAGGGGCTTTCCGTCATGCGTTCCCTTGCGGAATATGCCGGGAAGGCGGAGCGTGAGCCCATCTCCTGCAGTGAGCTTGTCGTCGGCCTGAAATGCGGCGGGTCGGACGGGCTTTCCGGAATCACCGCCAATCCGACGGTAGGCGGCTTTTCCGATCTTCTCATCAGCAAGGGCGGCACCACCATACTGACCGAGGTGCCGGAGATGTTCGGCGCGGAAACCCTTCTCATGAACCGCTGTGAAAATGAGGCGCTGTTTGAGCAGACCGTAAAGCTGATCAATGATTTTAAGAACTATTTTACTTCCCATGGACAGAGCATTTATGAGAATCCCTCTCCCGGCAACAAAAAGGGCGGCATCTCCACCCTGGAGGACAAGTCTCTGGGCTGTACCCAGAAGTCCGGCTCCGCCCCGGTGGAAGGCGTGCTCTCCTACGGCGAGCCGGTAAAAAGCCACGGGCTGAACCTGCTGTCCGCTCCCGGAAACGACCTGGTCGCGTCCACCGCCCTGGCCGCGTCCGGCGCGCAGATCGTGCTGTTCACCACCGGACGAGGAACGCCGTTCGCCTCCCCGGTTCCCACGGTGAAGATTTCGAGCAACACGCCCCTTTATGAAAAAAAGAAAAACTGGATCGACTTCAACTGCGGCACGCTGCTGGAGGGCGTCGCCCTTTCGGAGCTTTCCGGGCAGCTTTTCGATCATGTTCTGCGCATCGCAAGCGGAGAACCGGTCAAATCGGAAACTGCAGGGTTTCATGATATGGCAATTTTCAAGCAGGGCGTGACCCTGTAGGAGAATCCAAATACCGTCTGTGGCGGTCAGAACAGGTTAAATAATGGAGGTAGGAAATGAAAAAACTAAGTTATCAGACACTGAAAGAAAACGGCTATGACGGCTATCTTCTGAAAGAAGCCCCGGAACGGGTGATCCAGTTCGGGGAAGGCAACTTCATGCGCGCTTTCGTGGATTATTTTATCGACCGGATGAACGAAGATGCGGATTTTAACAGCAAGGTGGTCCTGGTCCAGCCCATTGCTCCCGTTCCCGGCGCGTTTGACCTGAAGGCCGCCATCAATGAGCAGGACGGCCTGTATACTCTGTATCTGCGCGGCAGCGAAAACGGGCAGAAGGTGAACAGGAAGCGGATCATCTCCTGTGTGAGCCGCTGCCTGAATTCCTATACCGATTTTGATGAAGTCTTAAAATGCGCGGAAAATCCCGAACTGCGCTTCATCTCCTGCAACACCACGGAGGCGGGCATCGCCTACGATCCTTCCTGCCAGTTTGCGGACCGTCCGGCGGCAAGCTATCCCGGAAAGCTCACCCAGTTCCTCTACAGGCGTTTCCAGACCTTAGGGAACGAGCCCGGAAAGGGCTTTATCATCCTGGCCTGCGAGCTCATTGACGATAACGGAAAAGAGCTGGAAAAATGTGTGAAAAAATACGCAGAGCAGTGGAACCTCGGTGCAGATTTCCTGAACTGGATCGAAAAGGAAAATCTTTTCTGCTCCACGCTGGTGGACCGCATTGTGACCGGATTCCCCAGAGCGGAGGCAGACGCTCTGAACGAAGAAAACGGCTATATCGACAACGTGATGGATACCGGCGAGGTCTTTGGCTTCTGGGTCATCGAAGGGCCTCAGTCCATCAAAAAGGAATTCCCGTTTGAAAAGGCAGGGCTTCCCATTCTGGTCACGGACGACCACAAACCCTACAAACAGCGCAAGGTGCGCATCCTGAACGGAGCGCACACCTCCATGGTGCTGGGCGCATACCTGGCAGGGGGAGATATCGTGCGCGACTGCATGGCAGATGATGTCATCCGCGGCTTCATGAACAAGGCCATTTACGATGAGATCATCCCCACCCTCACCCTCCCGGAAAAGGAGCTGAAAGAGTTCGCCGCATCCGTAACAGAACGGTTCCGCAATCCTTACATCGACCATGCGCTCCTTTCCATTTCACTGAATTCCACCTCCAAGTGGAAAGCAAGGGTGCTTCCTTCCCTGAAAGGCTATGTGGACAAGACCGGGACCCTTCCCGTCTGCCTGACCGCTTCACTTGCCTTCTATATTGCCTTCTATAACGGCAGAAAGCTCACAGATGCCGGGCTCATCGGGACCCGCCCTAAGGGAAACGAATACACCATAAACGACGACAGGGAGGTCTTGGAGTTCTTCTATGCGCACAGAGACGACAGCGCAGAGGAGCTGACCCACGCCGTCCTTTCCCGGTCCGATTACTGGGGCATGGACCTCACCGCCATTCCCGGACTAGAAAAATCTGTCAGCGACGACCTAACGCTGATCCGTGAAAAAGGCGCTTATGAATTGATGAAAAAAACGCTGGAGTAAAGTCTGCCCTGCTGACAGACCGGTCAGGCTGGAGAGCCTGGTCGGAAAGCCTGAAATCTGAAAGGTGCGCCGGAAGGCACTCTATGAAAAGAGCGGCAGGATCTTGGGGATATGTCCCTGGATCCTGCCGCCGTTTCATTTTCTCATCATTTTCGCCATCACTGTGGCGTTTCTTACCGTCTGACGCCTTCAGCTCCTGCTCCTGCCTTTGCCTCAGGCCTCAAGCAGTTCCCTCACACAGGCCGCGATCTTCTCATCCTTGCAGTTTGCGAAGAAATATTCCTGGAAATGCTTTCCGCCGATCGCGCCTTTCACCAGATCCCTGTCAAGATTTTTCAGGATCGTGACCAGATCCGTATGAGTGACCTTCTTCACCTCATCCAGGATCTTCTTGTTGCGCTGTTCGGGGACTACTCTTTCCTTAGGATAGCCCTGTCCGCTCTCACAGCCAAACAGCTTCTCGAAAATATACTGAAGATTCAGTTCTGCGCCCCAGCCGAAGCCCTTTGCAAAAGGCAGCGCAATGGCATTTCCGTCGTTGATCTGCGCAAACATGTAAGCGTCGGAAGGGTCTTCGATGTGGCCGCACAGCACGCCGGGGAAAGCATTACAGGCGAGCATGGCTCCCTCTCCGGTCCCGCAGCCCGTCACCACAAAATCCGCCGCGCCGGAATTCAGCAGGATTGCCGCCAGAATTCCGTTCTGTACATAGGTAAGCTGGTTTTCATCATCTGCACTGTACATGCCGTAGTTGAATACCTTATGTCCCATGGGCTCAACAACCTGCTTCAGGACGCTTTCTGCCAGCTCGTTCTTTGCCGCCTGGCTGTTTTCATTGATCAATGCGATCTTCATTGTTTCTTCCTCCTTATCCGTTTTTCCGGGAGTATATCTGTCCTCTGTCCCGCTTTCCCAGGAAATCCGGCGTTCCGTCCGGCGGTTCTGCCTGGACAGGACCTATTTCCTCCCGCTGATAAGAACAGTATAACTCAAAATCCTGAATTTTGCCTGTCTTTTCTTTCCCTTTATCATGCAGATTCTGCACAATCCCTACAGGCTGTCTATTTTACTTTTTTCAGCAGAGTCTCCGCCCTGTTATATTCCTCCACAGACGAACCGATCCCCTCGCAGGCCGTCTTCAGATCCACATGGAAGTTTCGCATGGCGGCTTCCACCCCTTGAACGAGGCTTTCTGCTCTGCCGACCCTCCGGCCATCTCTTTCGCCTTCTCTGCGGCCTTCTCTTCTTCCAGCCTTTCTCCCTTTTCTCAGCGCTTCTTCTTCGATCGCTTCGCTTAAATTGCACATGCCTTCCAGCTCCTTTCTGATCTCTGTTTCCATTTCAATTCCATATGTATCGGAGAGGATCCTCGCTTTTTCCTCAAAAGCCATGGCCGGCGACAGCAGCACGTTCAGGAAATGGTGCAGGCTCCCCGGTTCCCCCAGCCCCTTTTTCGTGTTGAGGCAGATGAGGATCACCGACAGTTTGTCGTAGTTTTTCTTCTTTTCCGGGATAAAACCGATCCTGTCATGTTTGGATAGCTTATACTCCGCCATCGCGTTTCCGATATGATTCGGGGCGTTCATACAGATCCAGATACTATATACCTTCTTCAGCTTCTGGTAATCCGAATGAAGGAACTGCCTTCCATACTGTTCCGAGAGCATCCTCGCTCCGTAAAAGATGCCACGGGTGACAAGACGGTATTTCTGATAAAACTTCTTCTGGGCTTCCAGATTCACAAGGACGATCGCGCTTTCCTCTCCAGGTCCCGGCGTCCGTACCTGAAGACGGAGGTCATAGACTGAACTCCCTTCCCCCGGTTTCTCTCCTACCTCGGATCTTCCGATCAGCAGGGGGATCGCTGTCTCTGTGCACTCTGCTTTGACATCAGATCCCCAGGCAGCCTCCGGCTCGATCCATGCGGCTGCCTCCTGCGGCGTATGGCCTTCGTATTCCGTCAGGGCGCCTGCCAGGATCCGCGCGGTCACCGGGCGGAAGCTGAGGAGTCTCCTGACATGATCGTCATACTGCGCCTTCAGCCCTGCGCTCTCCAGGGCTTCGTAAAGCATGGTCTTCTGTTTCATTTTCCTCCTTCCGGCAGAAAAAGGACAAAACAGGATCCCATTTTTTCGCAGTTTCCGCCTGTATTTGATGAGATGATGGATGTCTGGCAGAAACTGCCGTAAGAATATGCGGACGCACAAAATGATAAATATCAAATAAGACAACAAAGGCAGGTGTGAATGTGCCTTTGTTTGAAGTTAGGTTCATTATAGGGCTGTCGGAAAATCATGTCAACCCCAAACGCATTTCTTTCTGTACGCAAACAGAACTCGAAAACCGACCCCGTAAGCAGCACGTGCGCCGCCCGCCAGTCGCACTAGAAAACAGAATGCCCGCTCCAGCAGCAATCCGCTGCCAGAGCAGGCATTCTGTTACAGGCAGAAATGAATGTTATGATACCCGGCAGGTTCGGCTTCTGCCGCCGTCCGGTCACCGCTCTGCCTGTCAGACCTGTCCGTTCTTTTCCGCTTCCCGGATCTTTTCAAGCTCCTTCTGAAGACGCCCCGGCACACTGGATTTCAGCTGTTCCCAAGGAATCAGCAATTCCTCTGCCGGAAGTCCCTTTTCGGGAAAAAAAGGATGAAACCTCAGGGATGGTTCAAAAGAAAAGTTTTTCCGGATATAGCGGTGCACCAGTTCCTGGATCGGCCGGTCGGGAACCGGCATCGCATCCTGGAACATTTCCGGGAGCGGTACGCCGTCCAATCCTGCAAGCTCGCCGCAGCTTTCCTTCCACTGTGGGACCACACGGACCAGCCGGGGATCGGGAAGGACAGCATGTTTGCCGGGCTGCAGATATACGCAGACCCGTCCGTTCTCATCCAGAGGGACCTCTCCCGTATCCAGATCAACCTCATTCAGATATTTTCCATGGAAGCTCCCTTCCGCCTTCAGCACACTGCCGTCCTTTCCCACATAGACCCAGACATGCTCCAGCTCGTAAAGATGCTGGATGTCATAATCGAACCAGAGCTCATATTCGATCACACAGTCTGTCTTCTCCCAATCCGCGCTGATGACGCGTTTGGGAAAGGAATCGCTTCGAAGGTCCTTTGTGAAGACCGTATAACCCACCGCCTTCATGTCGAAGGGCTCCTTCTCGTCCATCATAAAGACCGGAAGATACTGTTTTGCAAGTTCCCGTTCTGTTTTCATTACCAAATGCTCCTTTTTTATTTCCGGGTTCCGTCCACAATACGGAAGGTACGGTCATAAGGTGTATAATCGTTCAGGAAAATGCTGTAACCCGCCTCGTTGCGCTCCTCTCCGGAATAGTGTCCCTTGAAGGCGTGAGTCCCGTATCCGGGTCCGATCACGATTTTCTTCGCGCCGTCATGCAGGTTGAGATCGCCTCCTCTCAGGATCATGCTCTCGCCCTTTCCGGCGGTCAGGCACATGGTCTCGTTTTCCAGGATAACACCAGCCGGAACGTCCAGCTCCACACGGAGCGGCAGGCCGCTCATGCCCTCAGCCTTCACATTGCATTCCAGGCCGTTTTCCACCTCTGTGACCGTCACGGTGATATCGACCGTACTGGTATAAACCTTATCCCGCTTGGTCTGGTCCATCGCCCACCAGTCGCTGGTGCCCTGATACTCCTTAAAAGGCTGATAGTACCAGCCGCCGGCTTCCGCCTTCAGTACGCAGCCGTTGTCCTTCACCTCAATGGTCTTTGGGATGAAATTCCGGATGTCGCAGTAGGATTCTCCAATGCGCAGACCGATGGGGAGGGTTCCGAATTTCAGAAACAGAAACGCCGCTTTGTTGTTCAGCACGCTGTATACATAATTCTTCTTTTTGACGCGCAGGACCTGGGAACCGCGGAAGAATTTGCGGTACTCGTCAAGGTAGCCGTAGCCCTTGAACTCATAATCCAGCAGCCAGTCATACATCATGAAGATGTACATGCAGTCCGGAGCCAACTCTGCCCGGTCCATATTGTCCTTGATGCTCTTGTGGGCGGCAGCGTCAAAGAGCGGATTGCCCGTCTTTGCGGCCATGTAGGTGTAGAGATAAAAATATTTGTCCGGATACAGCTTCGTTCCATGATCCTGTCTGGTGGAATTCTGGGTAAAAATGGTATCGTCCCCGTCAATATAGTAGAGCATCATGTTCAGATTTCTCTCCACATATCCCAGGAATTCCTCGTTGCCGGTGGCTTCATAAGCGGAAATCAGGGATTTGTCCACAACACCGTTGTAGTTGCCGGTGGAACGCTCCGCGTACTCACCGTCCTCATCTCCGTCGATCCCTTCCGTCAGATACTGATTGGCACGCGCTTTCAGCTTTGCCACCAGTTCCTCCGCGGTGCGCGGAATCTGATCCTCCGTAAAATACTCCCTGGGATAACGGGGAACCTCAAGCGCAAGATCCCCATGTTTTTCCACTACATTCGCAAGGGTGAACAGCACGGACATCACCGCCCAGCGGTGGTTCGGGGTATGAAAGCCTCCGTATAACAGGATCGGGATGCAGCGGAACATAAGAACCAGGTATCTGTTTTCCAGTTCCTTTTCTTCTTCAGTCTCGGCATGCTTCTCCAGGATATTCCATGCTCCGTACAGCCTGCGGAAGCAGAATGAGGTATCGGGTGCGGAATAAAAATTACAGCTCGGGTAATCCAGGCTCCCGTCGTCCCTCTGCCATCTCTCGATGAAGCTCAGCCCTCTTTTAATAGCTTCAAAGAGCTTCTCGTCCTTGTAGTATTTGCTTTCCCTGCAGAAATACAGGCATACTGCATCTGTCAGCAGATAGATGGTGAGCTTTCCCTCCACGATTTCGCTCGGCATCCTTCCGTCATCCGGACGGGAGGCATCTCTCACCTGCTTCGCCAGATAATCCTCCACTTGTTTTTCTGTGGACTTTACTATATGAGGCCAGTATCTTTTCATCATAATCTCCATTCCGGAGCGTCAGCGGTCGGACATTCCATCCAAGAGCTATTTGCAACGCTCCGGTACAAATAGCTGTTTTCGCAAATATGACCGTCCCGGCTATTCACCAGGACGGTCATATTTATTCAGGCCGGGGAATTTCTTCCGTCAGACCCATTGTGCAACAGGTTGTCCTGCTGTATATTCTTTTTTACCTCTTATTCAGCAGTTGTGCCGTTTACGCTGTCATAGTATGCAGCTCTCGCATCGATGATCTTCTGCATGCCTGCATTTACCAGCTCCTGATATCCGGAATCATATACGGAATCGAACTGATCGCTCGGGCAGCAGATGCAGTTGTAAACGAACTCTACCATTCTGGTCTTGACGTCAGTTCCATAGGTCTGCTCATCAGGAGAGATGTAAGCATAGGTCGGGAAACGATACTTGCCCACTGCCTTTACCTTATACAGGTTCTCATACCAATCAAGCGTCACCCAGTCTGACGTTCTGTTCTCATAGCTGGTCTGAGCCATAACATCGTCATCGCTTACCCACGTATAGTTCTGGTTTACGATAGAAAGGTCATCAGGGGTTCCCGGATATCCCAGCTCCTGGAGCTCGGTAGTGGTAGGAGCCACTGCAACACCCAGATCATTCGTGGTATGGTCAGGCGTATAATAGATGTTCATTGCAACTTCAGGATCAGCCATCCAGTTGAGGTACTTCATGCATGCTTCCGCTTCTGCATCACCGGTGGTGGCAGGGATCATGACATACATAGCGTATCTGTACTCATAAGGAGTTCTGTAGGAACCGTCCGGAAGGTCGAAGCACTGTACCGGTACGAACACATCCTGCGTGCCAAGAGTATTGTTCAGGACTTCAAAACTTGCATGCGGATTGTAAACATCATCCAGAACGAAGCCGGCATTGCCGTTTGCGATGGCAGCCTTATAAACGTCCTCAGCGGAGTCAGTCGGGAAATCCGGGCTGATCAGGCCGTCATTGTACCACTGGTTCAGTTTCCTCAGTCCCTCTTCGGAACCGGGAGCAACAGCCATATAACTTTCTGAATACATATATGCTTCACGGTCGCTGTCCAGCGTTACGTAGGATCCGACAAAGTTCAGATACATCTTTTCAGTATCGGTACGTCCGCTCATTGCCCACGGGATCGTGTTGTCGCCGCCGAGATTATTTTCCTTGGCAGCATACAGATACTCTTCCAGCTCTTCCTTGGTAGTAGGGATGTCCATTCCCAGCTCGTCCAGCCAGTCCTGACGGATGTAAGCGGTATGACGGGGCTCTTCTGCGCCTCTCTGCTTCATAACAGCATATCTCACGCCGTCGATCACGCCTGCGGGTTCAGCCTCAGAGCAGTACTCCTCGATGGTTCCGCCGTACTGTGCATACAGATCGGTCAGATCCTTCAGGGCTCCGCTGCTCGCGTAGTTATAGAACAGCGCCTGGTCATAGGTCATGATGATATCAGGAGCAGTGCCGCCGCTCATCATGATGTTGACCTTGTCATCGGATTCGGATCTGGGAACTGCGGTATATTCCACATTGATGTTGTACAGTTCCTTCACCTGATCCTTGATCCACTGGGTCAGGTTGTTGTCCTCAGTGGTGGTCCCGGGGGCCGCGTTGCCTCTGTCCCAGACCATTACGTTAATGGTCACTTCGTCGCCATACAGGTCGGACTGGGCAGCCTCAGTTCCAGCCGTGGTCTCTGCAGCTTCAGTAGAAGCAGCGGCTTCCGTAGAAGCAGCTTCCTGCGTGGAAGCGGCGCTCTCTGCCGCAGGCTCTGAGGTGGCCGAAGAAGAAGACGAGCTTCCACATGCCCCCCCCATCACTGCCATTGCCGCCGCGAGCAGAACAGCCAGTGATCTTTTGAGTAAACTTTTTCTCTTCATTTTGGTTACCTCCCATTAGATTTTTTATTAACATATCCCTTCAGATCAAAATTCTCAATCCTCAATCGGATAAATTAATCTGAGCAAAACGGCTCTTGCGGATCAACCCTTGACCGCACCGATCATGATACCCTTGGTAAAGAACTTCTGTACGAAAGGATATACGATCAGCATCGGCAGCATGGAAATCACAATACTTGCCGCCTTGATATTATCGGCTACCAGGTTGGTCTGGATACCTTCCTCCGCCGTCACGTTGATGGATTCAATGAACTGCTTCAGAACCATCTGTACGGTGAACAGCTCTGAGGAGTTAATGTAGTACAATACATCGCTGATCCCGTTCCATCTGCCGACCGCATAGAACAGGCCCAGGGTGGCTATGGTGGGATAAACCAGCGGGAGCGCCACGCTCAGAAGCGTCCGCGTCTCACTGCATCCGTCAATCTTGGCCGCATCATAAATGGCCGAATCGATTCCCTTAAAGGCATTGCACATGATGATCATGTTGTACGCGCTCAGCGCTCCGGGAATGAGCAGGCTCCATACGGTGTCGATCATGTGGAAGTCCCTGACATTCAGGTATTCCGGGATGACGCCGGGATTTAAATACATGGTCAGGACGAAGAGTGTCATAATGATACCGCCGCCTGCCAGATGTTTCTTGGAAAGCGGATAAGCCGCAAGCACCGTCATGACCAGGCTGATCGCCGTCGATGCCAGCATCAGCACGATGGAATAACCGAACGCTCTGACGAAGCTTCCGCTCGTCAGCGCCCTTTCATAGGCCTCCAGGGTAAAGCCCACCGGCCAGACCATGACCTTTCCCGCCAGGATCGCTTCCTTGGTGCTGAAGGACATGGAAATAACGCGCAGGATCGGAACCATGGCAATGATCGTAATGATGATAAAAAACGCTGACCAGAAAAACTGGAATAACTTCTCTGTCCTACTGTTGATATTGCTTCCCATTACACGATTCCCTCCTGTCCCATTTTCTTGATCACCGCATTCGCGGAAAGTACCAGGACAACGCCGACTACCGTCTGGAACAGCCCAACTGCCGTTGCGAAGTCAAAACGTCCGGCCGCAAGACCGATGGAATATACATACGTACTGATAACGTCAGACGCGTCTCTCACCAGGGAGTTACCCATCATATAAGGACGGTCGAAGCTGATGGTCACCAGTTTGCCGACCTGCATGATCAGAAGGACGGTGATGGTCGACGAAATCTGCGGCAGGGTTACATACCAGATCCTCTGAAGTCTTGTGGCTCCATCGATATAAGCCGCTTCACCCAGGGAAGCGTCCGTTGCCATCAGGGCCGCCAGATAAACGATCAGGGAATATCCTGCGCCCTGCCATACGCCGAATACCCAGTACACGATCCTCCAGATAAAGGAGTTTGTCAGGAAGTTCACCGTGCCGATCCCCAGAGCGTTCAGGATGTTGTTTACCAGACCGCTGGAGGAGAACAACTGCGTGCTGATACCTGCAATAATAACCCAGGAAAGGAAGTTCGGAAGATACAGCAACGTCTGCGTTACCTTCCTGACCTTACTGCTTCTCAGCTCATTCAGGAAAACCGCCAGGAAAATCGGGAACGGGAATCCGATGATCAGGTCGCCGATATTCAGGATCAATGTATTTTTCAGCGCGTTCCAGAAATCCCTTGACGAAAATGCTTCCTTAAAGTTTGCGAGCCCGATCCAGGGGCTGTCCCAGATTCCCTGGAAGACATTGAACTTCTTAAACGCTACCACCACTCCCAGCATCGGCTTATACTTAAACAAAAGCATATAGACTACCGGGATTACCAGCATGGCATATAGCTGCCAGCTATTTTTCAGATAAACTTTTACATTCGCTTTCTTTTTCACTGCTGTTTGTTGTTTCGCCATATTGTATTCCCCGCTTTTATACTACTCATACTCCGGTAGATCTCCGTTTTCTGAATTCTATAGTTATTGTAAACTTTATG
>DWYY01000089.1 GCA_019118445.1 Candidatus Eisenbergiella merdipullorum
AACAAAGTTCTTTCCTTAAAATTTAGATTAAAATATTAGCTAAAACTTGATAAAAACGGCAAAAAAGATTAAAATATTATCTATGAATAACTTTGATTTTCTGAAATCTCCGGATGAAGTGAATAAGGGTATCGCAAAGCGGATGCGGCAGAGAAGGAAGGAAAAAAAGATCACGCAGGTGCAGCTGGCAAAATACTCAGACGTGAGTCTCGGCTCGCTCAAACGCTTCGAGCGTACCGGCGAGATATCCCTGACCTCGCTGGTGAAGATCGCGTTTGCTCTTGGGTGCGAAGATGATTTCGAGAGCCTTTTTGCCAGAAAGGGATATGCGTCCATAGAGGAGGTTATCAATGAGGGAAAATAAGTCGCTGGCTGTAGCTGCCGCAGTGAAGCTTGACCCTTCCCGATCAGAAGCCGTCAGGGCAGAAATTGAGGAGAAAGTAAAAAGCAGGCTGAAAAAATGGCTGAAATAGAAACTTGTAAAAAATATCCCTCCCGCAGATTCATTTTTCAGGAAAGCGGGAGGGATATTTATGTTTCATACATATATGCTCTTACAGATATTTACTGTATTCCCCTTCAGGAAAAGGATTTTCCAAGCCGAGCACTCTGGGCCATAACCCCGTATCATCAATGATGAAGCCCATCAGCATACCCATGCTTATTTCCCTTCCAGGTACTCCTTTTCCGTATTCACGTTCCAGATGTTGTCTCTGGAGCGGACGCCGTTCAGGATGTTTTTCACCGTCTCGAAAGAGGTTACCATGGAATGGTCGATATTATTGTAACGGTGCTGGCCGTTTCTGCCCACGCAGTAGAGGTTGTCGATGCTGTCCAGCCATTCCCGCAGCACGTCCATATCCTTATAGGTATCGAAGTAGGCGGGATAGGCCTTTTTGACCTTTTCCATGTGGGTATCGAGAACCACGTCGGGGCTGTCGATCAGGCCCATCTTCACCATTTCGGAAACGGCAAATTCGGAAAACTCCTTTTCGGTCATGCGCCAGAGGACGTCGCCTTCATCGCAGAAGTATTCTAAGCCCACCCAGACGGTGTTGTGCAGATCTTTTACCATGTAAGGGGACCAGTTGTTGTAGATCTGGAAGCGGCCCATCTGCACAGTGCGGTCGTGGACATAGATCCAGTCGTCCGGAACGATATTGCCGATGGTCCTGATCTTGGTCTTGTTGACCAGATTCAGCTTAGGGACCAGAACGCCAAGCGTCATGTAGTCGCGGTAGGGAAGGCCCGCAGCGATGGCTGCCTCCCGTTCGGGAACGTCGTTCATGCCGCCGACAAGGTCCTTGATGGGCATGGAAGAGATGAAAATGTCGCCTGTTTCCTCGTGTTCCTGACCGTCCTTTTCATAAGTAAGGCTGACCAAGCGGTTATTTTCGTCCTTGTGAAAACGGATCACGCGGCAGCCGCGGAGGATCTGTCCGCCCATCTTTTCGATTTCCGCCCCGGTCACATCCCAGAGCTGACCGGGACCGAGCTTGGGATAGCTGAACTCCTCGATGAGAGAGGTTTCCACATGTCCGGTATTTTTGCCGGGAAGGAGCTTACGGAACATGTCCGCAATGATTGCCATAATGGAGAGACCCTTTACGCGCTGGGCGCCCCAGTTGGGATCTATCTCAGCCGGGCTTCTGCCCCAGAGATTTTCCGTATATTTTTCAAAAAACATGGAATAAAGCTTTTTGCCAAAGCGGTTGATATAGAAATCCTCCAGGGAATTTTCCTTCCGTTTGTGCAGGACGCTGGCAAGGTAGCTTGCGGCGGCCTGGATCGTGGTGATCAGCCCCATATTTTTAAAAGTTTCCCATTTCAGGGTGATGGGATAGTCGAAGAATTTTTTATCAAAATAAATGCGGGAGACCCGGTTCCTGGTGAGCATGACGCGGTCGGTTTTTTCCGGATCGGGACCGCCTTCGGTAAGATGCGGGGTGCGGTGCAGGACGATATCGTCATAGGCGGGAGCTCCCTGAGGCGGAAGCATCCGGTTCCACCATTCGTTTACCTTAGGATCTTTGGAGAAAAAACGGTGTCCGCCCATATCCATCCGGTTGCCGTTGTGCTCCACTGTTTTTGAAATGCCCCCAAGCTGGCTGCTTTCTTCAAAAACGATGACTTCAAATTTTTCCGCCGAAACGTCCGTCTTTGAAGCGTTCAATAGTTCATAGGCCGCTGTCAGGCCGGCCGGCCCGCCGCCTATAATCAGAGCTTTTCTCATAAGAGTTCAGATTCCTTTCCGGGCGTTTGCTCAGATATCTGTTCAATAGCGCCTCTGTTGGATGATCATTGCCTCTATCTTATCATATCTGCGCGTTTAATTCAAATAGAAAGCACCGTTTGCCGGGGCCGTTGTTGTCTGTCAGGGCCATTCACCCTTCATTGACAGAAACAGCGGTCAGATGCTATGATGAATAGCGAAAAAACGCACATCAGCGCTTTTGATACATCAGATGAGGGGACTGGAATGGGTCAGATTTTGCAGGAAAACGGCAGAAAAGGAAAGAGGGGCGGAAAAGAATGCTTTTTCCGGAAGCTGGCGGTCCTTGCCGCAGCGGTTTTCCTTTTTGAAATTTTTATAGGAAATTATTCTTCTGTCAGAAGTCTTTTCTTTCAGAAAACGGATCTGACGGATAGGATGGAACTGACGTGGGGGGAAGCGGAAGAAGGCTCCGCTGCCGTAACCTCTGCTGCCGGGAGCACGGCGGACAGGCTGACAGTGGTGATAGACGGGCTGGATATGCGGATCGACAATCTGTATTTCAATCTGGAAATGCCGGCAAATGAAGCGATATCCATTTCGATCAGCCTGACCGATGAGGGGAACCGGTATCTGTATCCGCTTCCTGAGATGGAGGCGGTGGGACGGTATCCTTCCTCTCTGTATACGAATCTGTATCCTTATGGAAAGGTACACAGCCTGACGATAGAACTGGAGCCGGCAGAAGGAGGAGGGCTTGTTCTGTCAGACGGAGCGGAAAGCGGAAAGAGTGCAGAAAGCGGGGATTTTTCGGGACAGGGCAGTTTTGCGCTTCTGGGGCTTGAGGCAAATGTATTCCGTCCTTTTGATCTTGTGCTTCCCCGGATGCTTCTGCTGTTTGGGATCGGGGCCTTCTGCCTGTTCATGAGGGAAAACAGCGGTGTATTTTGCGTTCGTTTTGATCCGGAAAGCCGCAGGCAGAACTTGATTACGGCAGGCTGTCTTGTATTGTTTTTTCTGTTTGGGCTCATGCTGGTGCTTGCCGATCAGGCATGTGTGGAATCGCCCTGGGAGCATCAGCAGCAGTACAGGCAGCTTGCTTCTGCGATCCTGGAAGGGCACGTCTGGGTGGGGCGGCAGCCAGAGCTGATGGAGCTGGAGAATCCATATGATACCTCTTATCTGCTTGCCGGCAATATCCCTTATCTGGCGGATTATGCTTATTATGAAGGCAATTATTATGTTTATTTCGGGATCGTTCCGGAGCTTTTGTTTTATCTGCCGTGTCTTGCCGTGACGGGAAAGTCGTTTCCGAATTTTCTTGCGGTGTATTTCTGTTTCTCGGGCTTTGCTCTGTCCGTATTTGGCTTGTACCGGGAAGCCGTGAGGAGATGGTTTTCCGGGATCCCCTATGTGTTTTATCTGACTGCGGCCGGTGTGACGCTCACTTTCGGGAGCTTCATCTATCTGACGGCCAGGCCGGATATGTACCATGTGCCGCTGATGGCGGCAAACATGTTTACCGCGGCGGGAATCTGGCTGTGGCTGTGCGGGCTGAACCGGGAGAGAGGAAGGAAGCTGCTTTTTGGGGCCGGTTCTGCGTGCATGGCGCTGGTGGCCGGATGCAGGCCGCAGATGCTTGCCTTTTCCGTCATTGCGCTGCCGCTTTTTTGGGGACGTTTCTTTGGCGGAAATGGACAAAAGAAAAGGGAAAAAGCCTTGGAAGCCGCAGTGCTGCTCGTTCCCTACGCGATCGTGGCGGCAGGGATCATGTACTATAACGCCCTGCGTTTTTCCTCGCCCTTCGATTTCGGGGCGGCCTACAGTCTGACGAATAATGATATGACGCACCGGGGAACGAATCTGAGCCGGATCCTGTACGGGCTCTGCGCTTTCTTCTTCCTGCCTGCCCGGTATGAGGCGAAATTCCCTTTCCTGATGACAAATGGGCTGGAAAATGAATATATGGGGAAGATGGTATCTGAGTTTTTGTTCGGAGGGATTCTGGCAAGTCAGTCGGTCTGTTGGTGCCTGGCGCTCTTTCCTGTATGCCGGAGAAAAATCTCTGGGGGAAAGGAGCTTTCGGGAATCCTCATGTGCGCCTTGGGGGCCTCTCTGGTAATTGGCGCTTTTGATGCAAACGCGGCAGGAATCCTGCAGCGATATACGGCGGACGCGGCTTTAGGTATCGCTCTGGCTTCCTGCCTCATGATGCTTTTTCTGTTTCATTCGGCGCGGGGCGTGTCCTTTCGGTACGGGCTGATCTTCCTGCGGGCTGCGCTTCTGCAGCATGCTCTATACGCGTTCCTGATCGTGTTCGCTTCCGGTGACAGCGTAAATCTGAAAAATTATGGGAGGATTCTGTATTATGGGGCAAAACGGCTGTTCCAGATGTGAGCAAGGAGGAAATGACGCCCCCGGGGAACTGTTTGGCCGTAAGGCGTCCTATGCGATGCGGGGGATCGCCATCCTGATGGTGATGGCTTCTCACTATGGGGAATGGTATGCAGCGTGGATCGGCATTCCGGCGCTGACGCAGTTTCTCATGGGGCTGGGAAGATATGGCGTAGACATCTTTTTTCTGATGTCGGGTTATGCGATGGCGAAAAATACGGCAGGGGAAAGGCCGGGAGCCGCTTTCTGGCTGAAACGCCTCCGGGGGACTTATCTTCCCTATCTCATTCTGGCAGGTATCATTGAGATTGCCGCTGGAGGCGCGTTTTCTCCTGCGAGGCTTATAAGATATCTGCTGGCGCAGGATTATTGGTTTATTTTTGATATCATGGTGTTTTATCTGGCCTTTTTTCTCTCCTTTCAGTGCAAAAGGCTGCGGATCACGGTTCTGTTGCTGTTTACGGTGATTTTTTCGGCCTGGCTGTACGGGATGGGAAGACAGGATTTCTGGTATGTTTCCAATCTGGCTTTTCCTCTGGGCGCTGCCTGCGGTCTGTATGAGAAGCGGCTCCTTGCATGGATGAAGGAAATCCGGCCCTGGCCCGAATTGGCCTGTACTCTGTTTTGCGTCGTTCTGGTTCCGGCGGCAATGCGGGAACGGGCTATGCTTCTGCAGACGGGAGGAAAGGGCAGGCTGCAGATGATGGCGAACACTCTTTTTTCCCTGTGGGCTGCCCTGCTTCCCTGGTTTGGGAAAACAGGGGCGTCGGCTGTATGCCGCAGGGCTTTTGCCGGACTGCCTGGCCGGACGGCCGGCGGCATTCTGCGGTTTTTTGGGAAAAATTCTCTGTATTTGTATCTTCTGCATGCGTTTCTGTATTATCAGATAGCAAGCAGAGCGAATCTGGGGACGGTGGGCGGATTTGCGGCAGCATTTGGAAGCGCCGTCCTCTGCGCCTGGATGTTTTCTCTGATCTGGGGAGCGGTGACTGCGAACATGAGCGCTGTCGGAAAGAAGGGAGGCAAAAAATGATGAAAAGGCTGATGGAAAAAAGAAAAAAGGGGAGAAAATGGCTGGCTGCGGCATTGGCACTGATGCTCCTGGTGATCGGCTGCGGCGGGGAATGCCGGGCTGCTGCTCTGCCTGCCTCTGAAAGTCCGGCTGTCTTGGAACTAGCCGTTTCTGCGGGTATCCCGATGCAGGCGGTGGTTCCGGTCCATGTGCGGACGGGCCCGGGCGTGCAGTGGCAGAGTATCGGCGTGCTGGCACAGGGGCAGACGGTTTCCGTCCTGGAGACGGATCCGTCCGGATGGCAGATGATTCGTTACAACGGCGCGGACGGCTATGTGAACGGCGCGTATCTGACGCCCGTACAGGCTGTTCAGCCTCCGGCCGTACAGACAGAGATACCGGGGGCCGCCATTGTTTTCATCGGTGACTCCCGCTTCGTGCAGATGGAAGAAGCGGTGGGGGAGAACCCATATGTGTGGATCGCGGAGAGCGGAAAAGGGCTGGACTGGTTTGAGGAAAAGGGCGTCCAGCGCGCCGACGCAGTGATCGGCACGGGAACCAGGGTACTGATCAACCTGGGCGTAAATGATGTGAGGAATATCGACCGCTATATCACGTTCTTTAATCAGAAGGCAGCGGAGTGGACGCTGCGGGGAGCGGTTGTATACTATGCTTCGGTCAATCCGGTATGGACGAATCCTTATGTGACGAAAGAGCAGGTGGAGGCGTTTAACAGGAAGCTTCAGGCGGATCTGGCGCCTTATGTGATATGGATCGACAGCTATTCCTGGCTGCAGGCCGTTGGCCTCAGGATCGTGGACGGTCTGCATTATGACGAATCGACCTATCGGAATCTGTACGCATATTATCTGATGAACTGTGCAGGCACGACTGTCCCCGCCGTGCCTGCAGCTCTTATGTGATCCTGTCCGGGCTGTATGAACGCCAGCATGATCTCGGTGTTGTTTCCTGGCATTCTTTGCGGCGGGAACAATCCGGGCGGGCGTCTGTACCGCTGTGGCCTGCGCCATTGTGGCATGGCAGCGATGGTAACTTGGTTTTTTTCATAAATATGCAAAATGGGAGACTTTCTGAACATTGGTCCAGGAAGTCTTTTTTTAGTTGATTTTTGAAAGCCTGTGACTGTTAAATTTGTGTAAAAAGAATATACTATTAAAAAAATAGTGCCATATATTACCTTTACAAATACATATATTCTGATAAAATATCGAAGTGTAAAAAATTGTATACACAAATATGTTGTACAAATTGTGAGAGGAGAGGTCATATGAGTTTGATGTGGGTATCGGTAACAGAATGTAATCAGTCGCATATTTATCATCTTACCCAAATGATAAAAGAGGATGAGAATTTGCAGATTTTGTTGTCTTACGGATCGCCGGACAGGAATATAAAGAATGTCGGGCAGTGTGGGAGAAAAACGGAGCAGATGCTGTCTTTACTCGGCGTACCCTCTCATCTGAAGGGCTATCAGTATCTCAAAACGGGGATCGATCTGTGTATTCAGAGCCTGGAGGAGCTGGATGGGATCACCAAACGGCTTTATCCGGATATCGCAGGGGTTTATCATACAAGTGCCGAAACAGTAGAACACGCGATCAGACATGCGATCGAAGCAGCATGGCAGAGAGGGGATGAAACGACGCAGAGGAGGCTGTTCGGTTACAGCCATCTGGAAAGCAGGAGGCCTACCAATCTGGAGTTTATTTCCAGGCTGGCAGATCATTTTATCAATGACAATGGAAAATATCTTTCCTGAAAAGCCTTTCTCTGGATATAACGGATACGAAAAGCGGCGTGAAGGTGTCGCTTCGTTGAAAAAGAAGCTTGAAAAAATGCGGATCCAGCGTTAAAGTAGGAAAGGATAAAAAGAACTGAGGCCCGGCGCTGCCGGGCCATTTATCAGAGGAGAAAGATCATGAATAACGCTGAAAAACGCATGAGCAGAACGGGCGTGGTGTTTGGCTGCGCTCTGATCTGCTGTTTTTTATGGGGAAGCGCAGCTCCCAGCATCAAGATCGGATATCGCCTGTTTGGGATCGAAGCCGCTGACAGCATGGCGCAGATCGTGTTTGCAGGGATGCGCTTCATGCTGGCCGGACTGATGGTTATCCTGGCCGGAAGCCTTTTAGACCGGAAGGAGAACGGCGGGAAGCTTTTAAAGCCCCGGAAATCCTCGCTGCCCATGATCTTGAAGCTGGCTATGGTGCAGACGGTAGCCCAGTATATTTTTTATTACATCGGACTGGCCCATACGACCGGGGTGAAGGCTGCCATCATCGGAGGCTCCAACGTGTTTTTCTCCATTTTCATTGCGGTCGCGATCTTCCATATGGAAAGGCTCACCCTGAGAAAGCTTCTGGGATGTGTGGTGGGCTTCGCGGGCGTGGTGGTCATCAATACCGCTGGAAACGGCATCGACATGAACGTTTCCCTTTTGGGAGAGGGCTTCATCCTGTTTTCTTCGCTGAGCTATGCGCTTTCCTCCGGGCTGATCAAGAAATATTCGGCGAAGGAGGACCCAGTGGCTTTAAGCGGCTATCAGTTCCTGTGTGGCGGGATCGTGCTCACAGCGGTAGGGTTCATTTTCGGAGGCCGGGTGAACCTGGCAGGCGTTTCCGCGGGCGGCTGGGCGCTGCTTTTTTACATGGGCTTTATCTCGGCGGCTGCCTATACCTTGTGGGGCATTCTGCTGAAATATAATCCGGTGGGCCGGGTCGCCGTATTCGGCTTCATGAACCCTGTGTTCAGCTTTCTTCTGTCCGCCCTTCTTCTCGGAGAAGGAAGCCAGGCCTTCGGCTGGCCCGGGCTCTCCGCCCTGGCGCTGGTCTGCGCGGGTATCCTGATCGTAAACCTGGCGGAGGAGGAAAAGGATCAGAGGCAGTAGGCGGCTGTGCTTTCTTCTTGAATTTAATACAGAAGTGTTACATTGGTAATCTCATTCTTGACCACATCGAACTGCCAGATAGAGCAGCCGGGGATCCGGTGCTCCGTCAGGTAATAGTGTCCGTCAAAGCTTCCCAGATAGTAGGGCGTTCCGCCGCCCACAAAATAGGAATAAATATCCTCATATTCTCCATCCGCGAGGGAGTGCAGGTCATGGGTCCTTAGGATAGTGGCGTGATCCTGGTTTCCGGTAACGTCTGTGGAGACGGTGATATAGTAGTAATCCTGTATTTTTTCCAGCTGGATCATTCCCGCGATCTCGGCGGTGACCGGATATTCCTCCAGAATGGACAGATCGGAAAGCCTTGCCCGGATGATGGAGGAATTGCCGGATACAAAATAGATTTCCTGATCCATAATGGTAAAGGAGCGCACATAAATGCCATTTAGTTTCGGAATGCTGCGGATGTCCTCCAGCACCATCTGCGACGAATCCGAAAGCCGCAGAAAAACGTACAGCTCTCCGGTCATGGAGCTGTAGGCATAGAAACGTTTTGTCTCTTCGTCATAAACAACATAATGGGGACGGGTCCCGATCTCGGTAAATTCCTGGGTGAGAAGGAAGATGCCGTCCTTTTTTTCAAAGACCAGGATCCGGTTGTTTTCCGTATCGTCTGCCAGATAGACCGTGCCGTCCCCTGCGATGGTATGTCCCCTGCTGATCTGATCCGTCACCACCCGCCACTCTTCGATGGGACGCTTCAGGCTGTCACCAAAGAGGATCTGATCGTGATAGGTATCCACGATAAAATAATCCTCCCTGATCTTGGTGATGCAGGAAGGAACGCTGAGGGAGGGGTATGGGTTGATATCCGATCCCGGCTGCATCCGAGAGCCGGATACAGGATCAGAGGCCCGGATGTATCGGGGATTTCGGGAAGAGAAAAACCAGATTCCGGCGGCAGCAAGCAGTGCCAGGATACAGAACAGAGAAAAAAGAGATCGCTTTTTTGACTTCATGGATTTCAGGTTGCCTTTCCGGGACTGCGGGTTCCCTACTGTTTCATTTTGCGATAAGCGAGAGGGGTATAGCCTCTCCTCTGTTTAAAGGTTTTGATGAAGTATGCGGTTGATGCAAAACCGGTCTCATAGGCAATTTCAGCAATGCTTTTATCCGTTTCTGTCAGCATTTCCTCCGCGCGGCATATTCTCACAAGACTTGTATATTGTATAAAGGAACATTTCAAAGCCTTTTTAAAAATCCTGCAGAAATGGGACTTATCCACATTGAGCAGACGGCTTGCTTCGGACAGAGAAAGCTTGCTGTCGCAATGTTCGTTTACATATTGGAATACGGGGATAAATTTATGGATTTCCTCCCTGTCCAGAAAATCCTCCGGCCATGGAATGACATTGTTCCTGTATAGCAGTGTAAGGATCGTATTCACATAGCTTTTGATCATTAGGTCATACGCTTTTTCCCTGTGGATAAATTCCGATTCTATTCCTTCCACGCATTCCGTTATCTGCTTATTCAGAACGGTCCCGTTCCTTAAAACAGCCGCATCTGCCGTTTTGCTTCCGGTAAGCTGCAGAACGCCGCTGAGGATGCCGACATCCTTTGCTCTGTCCGGCACGCCAAACTGCAATAATAACCCGCCGGATCCCACCGGTGACTTTGTCTGGTGCGGCACCCGTTCATTCACGAAGATAATATCGCCCTTTTCCAGGCGGTATTCCTCATTGTTCACATAAAATATCCTGGTCCCTTCAAAGACATAAACAAGTTCATATTCATCATGCAGGTGCCAGTCACATATACTTTCCGTTTCCGCCAGCCTTCTGTCTGGACTGAAATGGATGGAAGAACCGGCCACTGTAGGAGTCACTAATTCTGTACGCATCTTTCCTGCAATATCAATATTGTTATATTTTTTGCCAAAATCGTTATTTACATCAGAAATGCTTTTTTGTATAACATAGATATCAAGGCATTCTGGATTCTTTTTCTATTTTATCAATATCGCATGAAAAATACAACCTGGATGCCCAAAAAATATAGCAAAAAAAGAAAGGTAGAAAAGAACATGTGGGAAGAGAAGATCGGACTGCAGCTGTATTCTGTCAGAGACGATATGCAGAGTGACTTTGCTGGCACGCTGAAAAAGGTGAAAGAGATGGGATACACTGCGGTGGAGTTCGCAGGACTGTACGGGCATAGCCCGCAGGAGGTAAAGGAAATGTGTGCGGAGGCTGGACTGATCCCGCTTTCGGCGCACGTTCCGTTTGTAGAAATGATGGCGGATCCGGAGGGCGTAGTGAAATGCTATAAGCAGATCGGCTGCCAATACATCGTGATCCCTTATCTGACAGAGGAATACAGGCCCGGCGCAGAAAAGTTTGACGAAGTGATCCGCGGCGCAAGGGTGATCGGGGAAGCTGCAGCCAAAGAGGGAATGGTCCTGCAGTATCACAATCATGATTTTGAGTTCACCAAGATCAATGGGGAATACGCTCTGGATGTGCTGTACAAAGAAGTGGATCCCAAGTTTTTGCAGACGCAGATCGATACCTGCTGGGTAAACGTGGCAGGAGAGGATCCTGCAGCTTACGTGAGAAAATATGCGGGAAGGATCCCCACCGTTCATTTAAAGGATTTTGCCGGAGCGAAGTCGGAGAATATGTATGCTCTGATCGGTATTGATGAGGATAAAAAGAAAGATACTGGCGCGTTTGAATTCCGTCCTCTGGGCAAGGGACTGCAGAATATCCCGGAAATCGTGGCTGCTTCTATTGAAAGCGGCGCCAAGTGGTTCATCGTGGAGCAGGATCAGCCCAGCATGGGATTGAGCCCGTTGGAATGTGCGCGTGTCAGCGTAGATTATTTAAAGAAGGTATTAGCTGATTTTTGATCATAGGAAAAGGGCCTATGGGCTGGAAAGGAAGGGAAAAGATCATGGCAGATAATATTCTGGATCGTTTTAAAGAGGTAAAAGAGGAAAAGGTCGTGGATGCCTCCAAAAAGGTGCGTGTGGGGATCATCGGAACCGGATGGATCGCTGAGGCGCATGTGGAGAGTTACTTAAAGCAGCCTGATGTGGAGATCGTGGCTGCCGCTGATCTGGTGGAAGGGAAAGCGGAAGCCTTCTTCGATAAATTTGGCATGAAGGTGAAGTGCTACAGAAGCCATGCGGAAATGCTGGATGATGAATCCTTAAAGCTGGACGCCGTCAGTGTATGTACATATAACAGGACCCATGCGGAATGCGCGATCTATGCGCTGAAGAAGGGCGTCAATGTACTTCTGGAAAAGCCTATGTGCGTTACTCTGGATGAGGCGGTCGCGATCCGGAAAGCGGAAAAGGAAAGCGGAAAGGTTATTTCCATCGGTTTCCAGCCCAGAATGGACGAAAATATGAAAATGATCAAGAAGATCGTAGAGTCTGGAAAGCTTGGAAAGGTATACTACATTCAGACGGGCGGCGGAAGAAGACGCGGAATCCCCACCCCTTACGGAACGAGCTTTATTGAAGATAAAACCGCCGGTATCGGCGCTGTGGGCGATATCGGAAGCTATTCCCTGGACATGGTGCTGAATGCGGTCGGCTATCCTAAGCCGCTGACGGTATCCGGTTATAAATCCAATTTCTTCGGCACCCGTCCTGATTATTATCCGGAGCACCCTGAATATGCGAAAAAATTTGAGGTAGATGATTTTGCGGCGGCGTTTGTCCGTCTGGAAGGAGGCATTGTGCTTGATTTCCGTATCGCATGGGCGATGAATCTGGATACCTCCGGCGATACGATCATTATGGGAACGGAAGGAAGCCTGCGCATTCCTTCTACAGAGTGCTGGAACGGAAGCGTTGGCGGCGAGATGACCTTATATCAGGATGTCTGCGGTCAGCAGACCGAGACGAAGATCCCGATCATCAAAGGGGATGGCAGCCTTTTTGACAAGAAGATCCGTTCCTTCCTGGATGCCGTGAAAAATGGCACAGGGGCTCCGGTGCCCACCTCCCAGATCATTTACAACCAGGCGATCATCGATGGTATTGTCAAATCTGCCGAAGCAGGACACGAGATTGAGATCACAATTCCTGAATGCTGAGCGATAAGGGTGAAGGAGGGCTGCTATCATGAAGCAGGAAAAACCAATGAGAATTGCTGTGATAGGATATGGCGGCATGGGTGGCTGGCATTGTAATCTGATCCAGAGAATAGAAGAACTGGAGCTGGCAGGCATCTATGATATCTTGGAGGAAAGAAGGGAAGCCGCAAGGCAGAACGGGATTTTTGCCTATGAATCTCTGGAAGAGCTTCTTTCTGATAAAAGCGTACAGCTGGTTACGGTGGCTATTCCTAATCAGCTGCACAAACCGATCTGTATTCAGGCGATGCAGGCGGGCAAAAATGTGGTGTGTGAGAAGCCGGTGGCGTTAAACCATGAAGAGCTGCAGGAGATGATCGATGCGTCGAAGGAAAACGGAGTCGTTTTCACCGTGCATCAGAACCGGCGCTGGGATGAGGATTTCCGGGCGATCAAGAAGGTCTATGATGAGAATATGCTTGGCAGGGTATTTAGGATCGAATCCCGTGTGCACGGTTCCCGGGGCATACCTGGTGACTGGAGAAATAAGAAGGAATGCGGCGGCGGCATGATCCTCGACTGGGGCGTGCATCTTTTTGACCAGATCATGCAGATGATCCCTCGAAAGCTGATCTCCATTTACGCGGAGCTTTCCTATGTAACCAATGAAGCTTGTGAAGATGGCTTTACCGTGACCATGAAATTTGAGGGCGATCTCACGGTGGTGGTAGAGGTGGGTACCAGCAACTTCATCAGCCTGCCCAGATGGTATATGCTGGGAGAAAATGGTTCTGCCATGATCAGCGACTGGTCAGACCGTGGAAAGATCGTCATGGTATCTGACTGGCAGAAGCGGGACGCGGTGCCTGTGGTCACAGCCGCAGGTCTGACCAAGACGATGGCCCCCAGAACAGAGGAAACCATCAAAACTTATCCGATGCCGGAGGTCAAAAGCGACATTCGGGATTTCTATCGGAATGTGGTAAATACGATCAACGGCGAATCGGAACTGCTTGTCAAACATGAAGAAGTGATGCGTGTCATGAAGTTTATGGAAGCTGTTTTCGAGTCCGGCGAGGAAAATACGGTTATCAAGAATATGGAAGAGAGGATATAGGCAATGAAGGTTACTGTATGGAATGAAAACCTCCATGAAAAAACATCTCCGGCGGTTACGGAAATTTATCCGGGAGGGCTGCATGAATATATTGCAGGTTTTTTAAGAAGCGATGAGGTGGAAGTACGGACGGCCACTCTGGACGAAGAGGAGTGCGGACTGACGGAGGAAGTGCTGGCGGATACCGATGTGCTGATCTGGTGGGGGCATATGGGACATGACCGTGTGCCGGATGAGATCGTGGACAGAGTGCAGAGATACATTCTGTCCGGCATGGGG
This sequence comes from Candidatus Eisenbergiella merdipullorum, assembly GCA_019118445.1. Lineage (GTDB taxonomy): Bacteria > Bacillota > Clostridia > Lachnospirales > Lachnospiraceae > Eisenbergiella > Eisenbergiella merdipullorum. The sequence goes on from DWYY01000089.1 coordinate 14,012, forward strand.
CTGATCGTGCTGCACTCCGGTCACCATTCCAAAATTTTTAGACGGATGATGGGAACCACCTGTAATCTGAAATGGCGCGATAATGCGAGGGAACGGATCTGGACGGTGAAGCCGAACCATCCGATCGCCAAAGGAATACCGGAAACCTTCGTTCTGGACTGTGAAGAGATGTATGGCGAACCCTTTGATATCGCAGACCCGCAGGAAACGGTCTTTATGGGATGGTTTAATGGGGGAGAAGTATTTCGGAGCGGATGCACCTGGGTGCGCGGAAACGGAAAAATCTTCTATTTCCAGCCGGGGCATGAGACGAATAAGGGTTTCCAAAATGAATATGTGCAGCAGATCATCCGGAATGCCGTGGAGTGGGCCTGTCCGGTCCGGAAGAATATCGAACTGATCTGCCCGCATTTTGAGGCGCTTGAAAAATAAGGAGGAGGAAAAATGGAACTTTCAGTTATGTCCCCTGTATTGAATCAAATGGGGTTGGAAGACGCTTTGAAATATCTGCACAGTCTCGGTGTGGACAGCCTGGAAATCGGCGCAGGCGGGCATCCGGGGAAGGCACATCTGAATCCTAAGGATTATCTGGGAAACCCGGCGAAAGCAGAAGAGACAAAGGCGCTTTTGAAAAAGTATCAGATGAAGCTGTCTGCCGTTGCCTGTCATGGGAACCCGGTACATCCGAACAAAGAAATCGCAAAACGTGCCCATGAAGAATTCGTAGATGCCATGAAGGTGGCTGTAATGCTGGACGTGGATACGATCATCGGATTTTCCGGCTGCCCCGGTGACTGTGAAGCTTCCAAAAATCCCAACTGGGTGACCTGCGCATGGCCGCCGGAATATCTGGAGACTCTGGACTGGCAGTGGAACGAGGTGCTCATTCCCTATTGGAAGAAGACGGCAAAGCTGGCGGAAGAAATCGGGATCAAAAAGATAGCTTTTGAAATGCATCCGGGCTTCTGTGTCTATAATCCTGCCACATTGCTTCGTTTACGTGATGCGGTAGGCGATATCATCGGCGCGAATGTGGATCCCAGCCATCTGTTCTGGCAGGGCATTGACCCTTGCGAAGCGATCAAAGTGTTGAAGGGAGCGATCTATCATTTCCATGCGAAGGATACCCGGATCGACGCCGCCAACACCGCGAAAAACGGAGTGCTGGACACGAAGGATTATGGAGATATCCTGAATCGTTCCTGGATATTCAGGACGGTCGGGTACGGGCATTCTCAGGAGGTCTGGAATAATATCATCAGCACCTTAAAGGCTGTTGGATATGACGGCGCGATCAGCATCGAGCACGAGGACGCCTTGATGTCTCCCAAGGAGGGCCTGGAAAAGGCGATCAAGCTTCTTAAAAACGCGATCATCTACGAAACGGCCGGCGAGATGTGGTGGGCCTGAAAAAGACACAAGCTGTAGAAAAACTCCTGCCTGAAGCGGATCAGGCGGGAGTTTTTTGTGCTATACGCCCGGCAAGCGGCTGCCGCGTGCGCACGAGCAGCCATTTGCCGGGCAACGGAGCGAACAGCTTGCTGTGAGCTGTCCGGATATCGCGGAGATCGGATAGGGGAAGGAGCTTCCCCTATCCGCTTCCCTTCTTGGAGCATAAGCGGATTCATGTTATAATAAAAACAGAATGGAGTGGACGGAAAGAAAAGGAGGGTATGACATGAAGAAAGTGACGATCACCATCGGAAGGGAATATGGAAGCGGCGGACACGAGGTGGGGGAGAAGCTGGCTGAGCGGCTGGGCTACACCTTTCTCGACCGGAATATCCTGAACGAAATCTCAAAGAAAAGCGGGATCAGCGTGGAGGAATTGATGAACCGGGATGAAGTCAAGGCTTCGCCTTTCCGGGAAACGCTCATTCCCTATGATTTTGAATCGGAAAATCTGAACGAAAAGCTGTTCGACATGCAGGCGGATTTCATCCTGCACAAGTCAAGAGAGGAGTCCTGCGTGATAGTGGGGCGCTGTGCGGATGTGATCCTTGCCTATCAGGATGACGTGATCAATATTTTCATCTATGCGAATATGGAAGACAAGATCCGCCGCATCAAGCGGCTGTATCATCTGGGAGACAGGCAGAAAGCGGCGAAGATGATCCGGAAAACGGAAAAGATCCGCAGGAACTACTACCAGTATTATACGGATGAGGTCTGGGGAGACAAGAAAAATAAGGCGCTGATGATCAATACCTCCCAGACGGGCGTGGACGGGGCGGTGGAATTGATCATCGCCTATCTGCGGCTGAAGGGATACCTGGAGGAAGAAACGGAGACGACAGAAAAAGCGCAGGAGGAAGGTTGAAAAGGCCGGAATGGGACATTCCCAAAACCGCATAGACTGGAGGGAAAAGGCAGAGGGAAAAGCGAAAACGGTCTATGCAGGAGCTGGTACAGAATATCATGAATCAATTCGGTTATCCGGGAATCGGGCTGCTGATCCTTGTGGAAACCATCTTTCCGCCGATCCCTTCTGAGGTGATCCTCACCTTCGGCGGGTTTTTGACGACCTGTACGGAACTGACCGTCATCGGCGTGATCGCCTCATCTACCCTTGCCTCCCTCGCGGGCGCCTGGCTTCTGTATGGCCTGGGCCGCCTGCTCAGCCCTGGCCGCATGCAGAGCCTGATGTATGGAAGGCTGGCGAGGCGTCTTGGCTTTCGGGAAAAGGAAATCGGCGATACGATGACCTGGTTTGAAAAGAAGGGAGAACGGGCGGTATTTTTCGGCCGCTGCGTTCCTATCGTGCGCAGTCTCATCTCTATTCCTGCCGGGATGGCGGGCATGAAGGCGGGGCGCTTTACCCTGTTTACCCTGTCCGGCAGCCTGATCTGGGATACCATGCTGGTAGTGCTTGGCGCAATGGCAGGAGAGTCCTGGGAGACCATCATGGAATACACGGACGCTTATTCCGCTCTGGTGAAAATCGGCGCCGCCACGGCAGGCGCGGTCGCACTGATGCGTTTCCTGGGGAAATGCCGGAAAAAGGGGAAATGACTTTCCCTGCAGAGCGCACAATCTGACCACTAGGAAGCCATATTTCGGAAGTGGATGCAAAAAAGGAGATATACTGGATCTGATAAAAGAAACAGGAATGAAATGCCGCGGACGTGGCGGCACGGAGGAGGAAGGACTGAAAATGAGAGACAAAAAAGAAGGCCGAAGAGGCTGCAAGGGAACTGGTATCACAGATGACGCTGGAGGAGAAGGCCTCCCAGCTGCGGTACGATTCGCCTGCGATCCCCAGGCTCGGGATTCCGGCTTACAACTGGTGGAATGAGGCGCTTCACGGCGTGGCGAGGGCAGGCGTGGCAACCAGCTTTCCGCAGGCCATCGGAATGGCGGCGGCTTTTGACGAGGAGCTGCTTCGCACCATCGGAGATGCTGTGGCGACGGAGGGACGCGCCAAATACAACGAATACGCAAAGCATAATGACAGAGATATTTATAAGGGCCTCACCTTCTGGTCCCCGAATGTGAATATTTTCCGGGACCCCAGATGGGGAAGAGGACATGAGACCTATGGGGAAGATCCGTACCTGACCTCCCGCATGGGCGTGGCATACGTGGAAGGCCTGCAGGGAACCGGATCCGCGGGAAATGAAACAACGGAAAACGCAGAAGGCACATACTTGAAAACGGCGGCCTGTGCCAAGCATTTCGCGGTGCATTCCGGACCTGAAGGCTTGCGCCATGAATTTAATGCCGTCGTGGGGAAAAAGGACTTGTACGAAACCTATCTACCCGCTTTTGAGGCCTGCGTAAAAGAAGGAGAAGTGGAAGCCGTCATGGGCGCCTATAACCGGACCAACGGAGAGCCCTGCTGCGGAAGCAACACGCTGGTCCGGGGAATCCTGAGAGGAGAATGGGGCTTTCAGGGACATTTTGTGTCAGACTGCTGGGCCATTCAGGACTTCCATCAGCATCATTGCGTGACCAAAACGCCGGAGGAATCCGCGGCGATGGCGCTGAAGGCGGGCTGTGACGTGAACTGCGGCGTCACCTATCTGCATCTGCTCAAAGCGCATGAGCAGGGACTTGTGACGGGGGAAGAGATCACACAGGCAGCGGAGCGGCTGTTCACCACCAGGTATCTGCTCGGCTGCTTTACTGAAAACCAATATGACAAAATCCCCTATGAGGTAGTGGAATGCCGGGAGCATCTGGAGCTGGCGCAGGAGATCGCCAGAGAGGGAATGGTGCTTTTAAAGAACGACGGTACTCTGCCGCTTAGGAAGGACAGGCTGAAGACCATCGGCGTGATCGGACCGAACGCGGACAGCAGAAGCCCTCTGGTTGGAAATTATCATGGAACCTCCTCCCGCTATATCACCATGCTGGAGGGCATTCAGGATGCGGTGGGAGAGGATGTGCGCGTGCTCTATTCAGAGGGCTGCCATCTGTTCAAAGACCGCGTGGAAAACCTTGCCTGGAGACAGGACCGCATTTCGGAAGCGCTCACCGTGGCGGAGCACAGCGATGTGGTGGTGCTCTGTCTGGGGCTGGACGAGACGCTGGAGGGAGAGGAAGGAGATGCCGGAAACGGCTATGCCTCCGGAGATAAGGCGGATCTGCAGCTGCCGGAGGTCCAGAGGGAGCTCCTGGAAGCGGTGGCAGGCTGCGGAAAGCCTGTGGTTCTGTGCGTGCTCACCGGAAGCGCGGTGGATCTGAATTTTGCCGACGGGCATGTGAACGCCATCCTGCAGGTCTGGTATCCCGGCGCGAGAGGCGGAAAGGCCGCTGCCGACATCCTGTTCGGTGCCTGCTCCCCTTCCGGAAAGCTGCCTGTCACCTTCTACCGGGATCTGGACGGTTTCCCGGCCTTTGAGGACTATTCCATGAAGGGACGGACCTACCGTTACCTGGAAAAGGAGCCCCTGTACCCCTTCGGCTACGGGCTGACCTATGGACGTGTTGAGGTGCGGGAGGCAGAGTGCCTGGCCGTTTTGGAGAAAGAACCTGCTCAGTCCGCGCCTAAGAAGGCGGGACAGGGAGTACCGGAAACGGATATGCCGGATAAAGCCGGGGATCATGCCGTGAAGGCGGTGCTGGAAAATACCGGCGCATACGATACGGACGAGGTGCTTCAGGTGTACATCCACGCGGAGGATTCCGCGTTCGCCCCGCTGCATCCTTCCCTCTGCGCCTTTGCCAGAGTGAGCCTGAAGGCGGGAGAGAAAAAGGAAGTGAGCCTGACGATCCCTGCCGCTGCATTCACCATTGTGGACGAGGAAGGCAGGAGATATGTGGACGGGAAACATTTCAGCCTGTATGTGGGAACCAGCCAGCCGGATGAGAGAAGTGCTGCACTTACGGGAATGCGGCCGGTGAAGATCGGGGTGGTACTGTAAGTCATAAAAAGACAGCCAAAAAGGATAGTGACATTTCCTGACCATTGGGATAAGATGAGAAAGAACCTGAAACTGCGGGAAAAAAGCTTTGCTTTGAAAAAATGGGAACATACGTGACGGAGGAGGATGAAAAAGACAACATCCTTTCAGGGGAGGAGGTAGGAGAATGGATTATGCGGATATTGAACGGGGCCTCATGGAGCTTCGTGATTATGAAAAAAATGCGAAATGTCTGTATGGATCCAATCCGGAGGCCTTTGACCATGTGGTCTGGAGCTGGGAGGAATTCTCTGAAGGTTTTCGCAGGACGGCCAGGACAGAAGTGGAACTGGGGGAGAAGCCAGGCTTTTCCATGAAAAGTCTGCTCACGGAGCAGGATTTCTTTTCGGAGGAGGGAAAAGAGGTCTCTGTCCTGCTGCATGACAGGTATGTGCCGCCGTTCTATCACAGCCTGAAATTCATCAAGATCGTCTATGCCCTGCGGGGAGACTTTTTCTTCTATCTGAGGGAGAACGGCCGGGACCGCAGGACGCGGATGGAAGAAGGGGATTTCGTCATCATCCCGCCGGAGGTCAGCCAGGCGGTCTTCACCGGGGATGAGGGCGCGGTCACGGTGAACGTCATCATTAAGCGCAGCACCTTTGGGGAGGCGTTTTACAGCCTGCTGATGGAGAACGACAGTATTTCCGATTTTTTCTGGCAGATGCTCTACAGTAAGGGGAACGAGAGGGCGCTTCTGGTGCGATGCGGCAGAGACGGGCGGCTGAGAAATCTGATCCTGGAAATGTGCGCGGAAGGGATCCTGGACAGGAGGGGAAGCGCGGCAGGGAAAAACCTGATGATGAAGGGATATGTGATGCTTCTTTTCGGAAGGACCATGAAGGAACACTCCGGTGAAATGGAGAGCATAGGACATTTGAGCGAGGCGGATGCGGTCCTTCCGGAAATGATCCGTTATATCCGGAAGAACTACACCACAGTAACGCTTCCCACTCTGGCGGAGCACTTCGGGAAGAGCGAGGGGTATCTGAGCCGCTATATCCGCCGGGAGACAGGAAAGACCTTCCGGTTCCTCTTAAAGGAGTTCCGCATGAAGCAGGCTGTGCAGATGATCGAAAATTCTTCCTGCAGCATCGAGGAAGTGGCGGCGGCGGTCGGCTATGCGGACATCAGCTGCTTTTACCGGAATTTCAGGGAAAGCTTCAGCATGACCCCGATGCAGTACCGTAATATCCGCAGCAGGATCAGTATTTGAAAAAGGGGCCGCCTCTGGCGGCAGAAAGGTGGTTGAATCATGGAGTGGAGCGCAAAGTGGATCGCGCCGGCACAGGATATGGGAGATGTGTGCGCGGTATTTGTGAAGGAGTTTTCAAAAGGAGATAATATTTCAAAGGCGGAGCTTTTCATCACCGCGATGGGCGTCTACGAAGCCAGGCTGAACGGTGTACGTGTAGGAGATTTTGTGCTCGCCCCAGGCTGGACATCCTATGAAAAAAGACAGCAGTATCAGTGCTATGATGTGACCGGACTGCTGAAGGAGGAGAATTCTCTGGAAGTTACTGTGGGAAAGGGCTGGTATCGGAGTCCCATACCGGGCTGGACGAATGAAGAAGGGAAAAATAAGAAGGCACATCTTCCTGCAGGCCTGATCGCACAGCTTGTTCTGACGGGAGAGGACGGTTCGAAAAAGGTGGTCATCACAGATGAAAGCTGGACAGCCAAAGAGAGCCGGATCCGTTTCAGCGAGATCTATGATGGGGAGACCTGCGACGCAACTTTTGAAGCGACGGAAACGCAGCCTGTCGTGTGCCTGGAAAAGGGGACGCAGAATCTGATCCCGCAGCAGGGAGAGAAGATAAGAGAAGAAGAATATGTGGCGGCAGAGCGCGTTTTCACCACGCCAAAGGGAGAAACGGTGGTGGATTTCGGCCAGGAAGTGACAGGCTATGTGCGTTTTACCGTGGACGCAAAGGCAGGAGACAGAGTGGAGATCTCCCACGGCGAGGTGCTGGATAAGGAAGGAAACTTCTATAATGCCAACTACCGGAGCGCGAAAGCGAAGCTTTGCTATACCTGTAAGGACGGCGTGCAGACGTATCAGCCCCATCTGACCTTCTTCGGATTTCGTTTCATCCGGCTGGACAGCTTCCCGGGCACGCCTGTGCCGGAGCAATTTACGGCGGTCGCGGTGCATTCCCACATGAAGCGCACGGGACGTCTTTCCAGCTCCAACCCTCTTCTGAACCGCCTGTTTTCCAACGTGGTCTGGGGACAGCGAGGCAATTTCCTGGATGTTCCCACCGACTGCCCGCAGCGGGATGAGCGGCTTGGCTGGACGGGAGACGCGCAGGCATTTGTGAAGACGGCGAGCTACAATTACGACGTGGAAAGATTTTTCACCAAATGGCTTGCGGACATGGCGGCCGATCAGTTCGCGGACGGTTCTATCCCGCATGTGATCCCGGCCTGTGGTTTAGGCAGCGGAAGCGCGGCCTGGGATGACGCGGCGACCATCTGCCCCTGGCAGATTTACATGACCTATGGTAACCCGGAGATCCTGCGCCAGCAGTTTGACTGCATGAAAAACTATATCGGATTTATCACATCTTCCACAAAGGATGAATACCTGTGGACGGGCGGGACCCATTATGAGGACTGGCTGGGACTGGACGCTCCGGTGGGAAGCTATAAGGGATCTTCCAGAGCGGATTTCATCGCTTCAGCGTTTTATGCGCACTCCACCAGCCTGGTGGTGAAAGCCGGAAAGGTGCTGGGCGAGGATGTGAGCGGATATGAAACGTTGTATGATAATATCGTGAAAACCTTCCGCAAAACCTTTACGGATTACAGGACTCAGACGGAAATGGTCCTTGCCGTCCACTTCGGCCTGGCAGAGGATCTTCAGAAAACGGCGGACCAGCTCGCCGAAAAAGTGATCGCGGACGGGAGCAAGCTTCAGACCGGTTTTGTGGGAACTCCTTATCTGCTCCATGTGCTGAGCGGTTACGGACATACGGACCTTGCCTATACCCTGCTGCTGCGCAGAGAGTATCCGTCCTGGCTCTATCCGGTGACGAAGGGGGCGACGACCATCTGGGAGCACTGGGACGGCATCATGGAAAACGGCGATTTCTGGAGCACGGACATGAATTCCTTTAACCATTACGCATACGGTTCTGTGGCGGACTGGGTTTATGAGGAAGCGGCCGGGATCAAACCCGAGGAGCCGGGCTTTGCAAGGGTGCGCATCGCGCCTAAGCCGGACAGCCGGCTGGAGTGGCTGGAAGTGTCCCTGGAAACCAGACACGGCCTGGTGCGTTCTTCCTGGAGCCACATCGAAGAAAACGGCTGCAAAAAGGTCCGCTATGAGATCATCACTCCTTCTCCGTCCGTGATCGTGATCGACGGAAAAGAAAAAGAAGTGGAGGCGGGAGAGTACGTGATCTGCGTGGATGAGATCTGAAGCCTGATGCGTACCTGAGATAATGAGATAAGTAAAGAGAACATGGGCAGTCGGAACCGGCGCGATCTTATGCGCCGGTTCCGATTCGTTCAGCGGCTCTGTTTTCCTCTGCACCAATCCGGCACACTGCAGAAGCCGATATTTTCCCGCGCATGGGCGGCAAAGATTATGGGATATATCGAAAAAGTTGTTACATCATTGTCCGCTGCTACAATCTGAGCATTACTGAACTGCCTCTGGACGGGAATGCCCAAGAGGATGTATTCAAGGTCTATATGGCGTTCCTGTTGAAAGAACTGTGATGGGAAAGCTCTCCGATTCTTCTGTTTTTGATCGCCGGATCCTTCAACAGGATAATCCCTCCCGAAAAAAAGAGCCGCAGACGACGAATGGTCTGCGGCATTGCTGCATGAAAATATCTCACGAAAATTATTTAAGCGGCTCTGCGCCCGCTTTCTCCTGGAGCTTTTCCACCTGACGCTTGAACCAGCCCTTCTTTTTCTGGGCCGGTTTGGCGAGAGAATTTCCATGAAGCCCTTTAACTGCGGTGATATAGATACCGCTCACCGTGGCCTTGACTTCCTTCTTCACCGGAACGGAATCAAAAATGCTTTCCTCACACACCAGCGTCATGATCTGAGGACCGATCTTGGCCTTCACGATGGGAAGTTTGGCGCGGCGCAGAAGCTTGGGCGTCTGTTCCATCACCATGGCGGGCAGTCCGGCATCCTTCAGCTTCATCCGCTTCTTGTCTATGATCAGCATGGATACGGTCTGCTTATACGCTTCGATCTGCTGCTGCTGCTCCGCCTGCTTTTTCTGAGCTTTTTTGCCGAAAAAATACAACGCCACAACGGCGATGATTAAAACGGCAAGAATTACCAATAGTACGATCGTTACGGGATTCACGAGGCAACCTCCTCATTTCCGCCGCCATATGACGGCATTTTTCTCTTGATCAAATGCAAGGACATTGTAGCAGAATTTCGTGGATAAGGCAAGGGAAAGGTTCATTTGTGAATTTCCGGTGTAAAGGGTTTTAAGGAAAGAAAAAATATGGTACAATGAAAGACAGTGTGGCGGTAGAAAGCCCATTGGCTTTCACCCTGGAAATCTGCGCATGGAGCAGATGCCTGTAAAATAAGGCGCCGCCAATGGCGGCAGGAAGGAAAAAGAGGAATGAGAAAATTTATCATAAGAGCAGCGCTGTCTCTTGCAGGAGCCGCTCTTCTGGGCATACTGGCGGCGGGCTGCGGCAATGCAGACACGGACGCGGAGGAAACGGCGCAGGAGAGTTCGGCGGAAACAACGCAGGAAAGCGGGACAGGCACAGAGGCTGAAACGGAGGATTACGGCCCAGAGGCCTATCTGAGCGGGATCAATGTAGCGGATTATGTGACGCTTGGAGAATATAAGGGGATCGAGGTGTCCGTGGACGCTCCGGTGGTGACGGACGAGTATCTTGACAGTTATATTGACTATGTGCTCCAGAGCAACATGGTCACGACGGAGGTCACGGACCGGCCGGTGGAAGAAGGCGACATCGTCAACATCGATTATGAAGGAAAGATCGACGGCGTGGCGTTTGACGGCGGGACTGCACAAGGGTATGACCTGACCATCGGTTCCGGCACGTTTATCGACGGGTTTGAGGATGGGCTGATCGGCGCGCAGGTTGGAGAAACGCTGGATATCGAGGTGACCTTCCCGGAGGATTATCGTGGAGAAGAGGTGGCGGGAAAGGATGCGGTTTTCACCGTTACGGTAAACAGCATCAGCGTGGAAACCCTTCCTGAGCTGACGGATGAATTTGTCCAGGGGCTGGGAGTAGGTGTGGATACGGTGGAAGAATTCCGGCAGTACGCTTATGATCTGCTGATGGACGAACAGCAGGCGGCCCACGATTCCAACGCGGAGATCGCGGTCCTGGAGGCGGTCATGGCAAATGCACAGCTTCAGGACCCTCCGGAGGATATGACGAACCGCTATTACAGCCGGATCATCGACAATATGACCTATTATGCATCCATGTATGGATATGACCTGGATAGCTTTTTGGCCGCCCAGAATATGAGCGAGGATTCAATCCGGGAATCTTCCGTGCAGGCGGCGCAGGAGATCATCACCATGCAGGCCATTGCCGAAGCGGAGGGCCTGGAAGTGACGGATGAGGAGCTGGAGGCGGAGATCGAAAGCAACGCTCAGTCTCTTGGTTATGACGACGTGGAGGAGTACCGTGCTTCCCTGGATGTGGAAGGGTACCGGGAATATATGATGTCAGAGAAGGTGCTCGATTTTCTGCTGGAAAACGCTGTGGTGACGGACGTGGGGGCGGAGACGGAAGCCGCAGGGACGGAGACGCCGGAGACGGAAACCGCAGGGACGGAGACGCCGGAGACAGTGACCGCGGGAACGGAAACCATGGAAACGGAAACCATGGAAACGGAAACCACAGAGACCGGAAGCGCGGAGGAAACGTCCGAATCTTAAAATAACAGCCGTATCGGCATGAAAAGGGGAGTAATACAATGGAACTGACAAACATTAAAGATCTGTTCAGGGAAAAGGAAAACTATACGGGAAAGAAGGTGACAGTAGGCGGCTGGGTGAGAAGCAACCGGGATTCCAAAGCGTTCGGCTTTCTGGTGGTGAATGACGGCAGCTTTTTTGAGCCGCTTCAGGTGGTCTATTCCGATCAGCTTGCCGATTTCGCTTCCATCGCCAAAATCGGCGTGGGAGCCGCAGTGATCGTGACAGGAACCATCGTGGAGACGCCCGGCGCGAAGCAGCCATTTGAAATGCAGGCGGAGGAAGTCATCGTTGAGGGCGCGTCCCCTTCTGATTATCCGCTTCAGAAGAAGCGCCACAGCTTCGAATATCTGCGCACCATTTCTCATCTCCGCGCCAGGACCAATACCTTTCAGGCGGTGTTCCGCGTCCGCTCCCTTGCGGCCTATGCTATTCACCGCTTCTTCCAGGAAAGGGGCTTCGTCTATGTGCATACCCCCCTGATCACGGGAAGCGATTGTGAGGGCGCCGGAGAGATGTTCCAGGTGACCACGCTGGATTTGGAAAATGTTCCGAAAACGGCGGACGGAAAGGTGGACTACAGCCAGGATTTCTTCGGAAAGGAGACAAATCTGACGGTGAGCGGCCAGCTTGATGCGGAAACATTTGCTTTTGCCTTCCGTAACGTCTATACCTTCGGCCCTACCTTCCGTGCGGAGAATTCCAATACCACCCGCCATGCAGCGGAGTTCTGGATGATCGAACCGGAGATGTGCTTCGCGGACCTGAAGGATGACATGATCCTGGCGGAAAGCATGCTGAAATACATCATCCGCTACTGCCTGGAAAACGCGCCGGAGGAGATGGCATTTTTCAACCAATACGTGGACAAGGGGCTGATCGAAAGGCTGCAGCATGTGCTTTCTTCCGACTTCGGGCATGTGACCTATACGGAGGCCATCAAGATCCTGGAAAAGCACAATGACGAATTTGAATACAAGGTACATTGGGGAAGCGACCTGCAGACGGAGCATGAGAGGTTCCTGACAGAGAAGGAATTCAAGCGGCCGGTATTTGTGACGGATTATCCCAAGGAGATCAAGGCTTTCTATATGAAGCTGAACGAGGATGGGAAGACGGTTGCAGCCATGGACTGCCTGGTCCCCGGCATTGGTGAGATCATCGGCGGAAGCCAGAGAGAGGACAAGCTGGAGCTTCTGGAAAAGAGAATGGACGAGCTGGGACTGAAGCGTGAAGACTATGAATTTTATCTCGATCTGAGACGCTACGGCTCCGCGCGCCATGCGGGCTTTGGCCTGGGATTCGAGCGCTGCGTCATGTATCTGACCGGCATGGGCAACATCAGGGATGTCATCCCGTTCCCGAGAACTGTGAAAAATTGTGATCTGTAATACGTATCGATAAAAGAAGGGACAGGATATGCGAAAGAAACTTTTCAGTCTGTTTTTGGCCATTATGGTGGCGTTTTCGACAGTACAGCCGATTTCCGCTACCAGCAGCAGCGAGCTGAAAAAACAGAGGGAAGAGAAGGAAAGCCAGAAAAGCAGCACCCAGAGCGAGCTGGATGCCATAAACGATCAGATCAGCGACCTGTCCGGGGAAAAAGAAGATGTAGACGCGCAGATCAGTGAGCTGACCAGCCAGATCGCGGAGATCATGGTCAGCGTCGATCTGATGGAAGAAGAGATCGCCGATACTGAGGAACAGATCGTACAGGCCCAGAAGGATTACGATGCTGCAAAGGTGAAAGAGGAAGAACAGTATACCGCCATGAAAAAGAGGATCCAGTACCTCTATGAAAAAGGCGAAAACAGCTATCTTCAGGTCCTCCTGGAGGCGAAGAGCTGGGGCGATCTTCTGAACAAGGCGGAATATGTGCAGGAAATCTATACCTATGACAGGAAGATGCTGGACGATTATGCGGCTACCGTAGAGGAGGTGGCGCAGCTGAAAGAGGATCTGGAGCTGAAAAAATCCGATCTGGAGGCGTCACGGTACGAGCTGGAACAGGAAGAAGATTCCCTTCAGCAGTCTCTGGATGAACAGAAAGCGATATCCGCGGACTACGAACAGGATCTGGCAAAAGCCCGGGAAGAGGCTGCCGTTTATAAGCAGAAGATCCAGGAACAGAATGAGGAGATCAAGCAGCTGGCAGCCGCAGAGCAGTCCAAGAGAGCTGAGGAGGAAGAGGCCCAGAGAAAAGCGGAAGAGGAAAGCCGCAAGGCGGAGGAGAGCAGGAAAGCGGAGGAAAGCCGCAAGGCCGAGGAGAGCAGGAAAGCGGAGGAAGAAAAAAAATCGGAGTCTTCCGCAGCATCCGAAAAGGAACCTGAAAAGGAGTCCGGATCGAAGACCTCTTCTACTTCAACCGCTTCCGCGCCGTCATCAACCAATGGTTCTGCGAAGGGAAGCGAAATCGCCAGCTATGCCTGCCAATTTGTGGGGAATCCCTATGTACCGGGCGGCACCAGCCTGACGAACGGAGCGGATTGTTCTGGCTTTACCCAGTCCGTTTTCAAGGCGTTTGGATACAGCCTCCCCAGGACCTCTTCAGAACAGAGAAGCGCGGGCAGGGAAGTCTCTTATGCGGAGGCCCAGCCAGGTGATCTGATCTGTTATGCGGGCCATGTGGCGATCTATCTTGGAAATGGCAGGATCGTCCACGCAAGCAGCGTCAAGACCGGCATTAAGTATGGGAATGCAACCTACAAGACCATTCTGTCAGTGAGAAGGATCGTGGGATGAAAGCCGGGTTTTATAAAAGGGAGAGAAGATCCTCTACAGCCTCATCAGTAAGCTTTGCCATGGAATAATCCTGCACGCCTACCACATGATGATTGCATCGGTTGACCGGCAGCAGGATCTTCTGCGCCAGGCTGCTCCCTACGGCGACGGCCATGGCGGGAGTGACCTCTCCCATCAGGGAATCGGCGGCCAGGATGCCAAGAGGGCCGATGATAAAGTCCGCGTCCCGGCAGGCTACCAGTACCGGGTTTTCCCCAGTGGCCCCGCAGTCAGCTCCGGCTTTCAGCATGGCGGCTGTGGCTGCGCTGTTGGTTCCGATGGCGATAAGCTGCGCGCTGTCGAGCCGTTCTCTTTTGATCTTTTTTATTTTTTCACAGAGCAGGGCGCCCATCCGGCCGCCCTGTCCGTCTATGACTACGATTTTCACATGAAATCTCCTTTGTTTTTATCTGTGTTTCATCTGATCCGAAATCCCTGCTGCGGACATTTGCAGGGAGCTTAGGAATCCGCGCTGTCCGCCGTCTGTATGGAAAATTCCACGACCACAGAGGCTTTCACATCCAGCTCGCCAGGCATGATGCTGACGCTGTCGGCCATAGAGGAGGCCTCAGTGCGTGCCAGCAGCGCAGTGTCATTGTAGCGTGCCTCGGAGTAGCCGCTGGTCTCCTGGATGGAAAGAATCTCTCCGACGGCATATCCTTCCGCCTGCGCCAGCGCATTTGCCTTCGTGCGGGCGGCGGCAACGGCCAGAGAAAGCGCCTCCTGATAGGCCTCATCGTATTCACTGGAAAGATAGGAAACAGACTGGATATTGTTGATGCCGGCATCGACGGACTGCGTCAGGATATCGCCCACCTGATCCATCGGAAGATCGGAAACGGTGAGCGTTGTTACTGCTTCGTATCCTGTCAGTACCTGCATGCTGCCGCTCCAGTCATAGACCGGATCCAGATAATAGCCGGTGGTCCGGATAGAAGTCTCTGCTACGCCAAGCTGTTTGAGCAGAGCGACCACCTGATCCGTCGTCGCGCTGTTTTCCTCCTGACAGGTCTGTGCATCGGAGTCCCGTGTCTGGATAGAGTATACGATTTCCGCGATATCCGGCACTACGGAAACCTGTTCCGTACTGTTGACAGTAACGCTTCTGGCGGTTTCTCCTGCAGGTGTGTTTTCTGCGGTGCTTTCCGGCTGACAGGCGGAAAGCAGAAGAAGCGTGCAGAACAGAAGTACTGTGATCTTTTTTTTCATAAACAAATCCTCCCATGAAAGGTTTCGCTCCGGCTCTGAGCCGGAAAGCAGGCTTTTTTAAAGGCGTATGAATAACACCTTCTTCATTTTACTATATCAGAAATGGACGGAAGAAAACAGGTACGGGAGGAAATTTTGCGTGGGATTAAAGAAAATTTAAGAATCCGGGCCGACAGTGTTTCCTTTTTTCGCTGATGCCTGTGGCGGAACGATAC
Source organism: Candidatus Eisenbergiella merdipullorum (assembly GCA_019118445.1). Taxonomy (GTDB): domain Bacteria; phylum Bacillota; class Clostridia; order Lachnospirales; family Lachnospiraceae; genus Eisenbergiella; species Eisenbergiella merdipullorum. The sequence continues at coordinate 29,575 of DWYY01000089.1, forward strand.
AGTCATAGCGGATCGCCCTCCCCTTCAGAGAATAGGAGGGCTTCCGGCCGGCCAGACAGGGCCCTTTCAGAGGCCGTTTGATCACGATCCGCCCGGGATGACAGGAAAGGGCTGCTTCCAGCAGCTCTTTTTCCTCCGAGCAGGGGCTTTCCAGCTGATGGAGCATCTGAAACTTTTTCCGGATGAGCCCGCTCTTTTTTCTCTCCGGAAACATGGGGTCAAGGATGACGATGTCCGGCGCAAGATCCAGCCGGGGCAGCTCCTCAATGCTGTCTCCCCTCTGAAAATGCATGCGGCAAAGAATGGGCTCCAGCGCAGGATTTTCCATTCCTCTGCGCAGGGCGTCCTGAAGAAGGGAAGCAATGACGGGATTCCGTTCATACAGTCTCACCTGAAAACCGGCAGCCGCGAGCAGGAAAGCGTCCTCACCCAGCCCTGCGGTGGCATCAACGGCAATCAGGGGACCCTGCGCTCCCTTTACCCTTGCGGCCCTCACCAGAAGCTCATGATTCAGGTTGTTGGGGATGAGACGGGGCAGAAAACGCGCGAAATCGCCCCGCAGCGTATGGGCTCCTTCTACGAGAGAAAGGCCTTCGGCATCCATCTGCAGGTAACAGTCCGGGAAGGAAGCGGTGGAGGCCTTTGGCATGACTTCTATTTTCAATTCGTCCGCTATGGACCTGGCCGCCGCCTGGTCAGCGCCGCTTTCCACATATAGGATGAAATTTTTTTCGAATATGATCGGTTCCGGGTTCTGGTTCATTTTTCTGCCTTTCCATCTATGTCTCCCCTATTATAACGAAGAATTCCAGACAGATGCAATCTCATTTTCAATGTTGATGAAAAGCAGTCAAAAACAGGTGACTGTTTTCTTTATTCCGTGTATAATGAATGGTTGGATAAGGAAAACGCAACTGAAGAGGTATCTCAATGAATTTGATCAACATAGAAAAAATCACAAAATCATTTACCGATCACAAACTGTTTGATGAAGCCTCCTTTTCCCTGCAGGAGGGCGAAAAGGTGGGCGTCATCGGCATCAACGGAACCGGAAAGACCACGCTCCTGAAAATGATGGCGGGACTGGAGGAGCCGGATGAAGGGAGCATCACAACTGCCAATCATGCGGTGATCCGCTATCTCCCCCAGCATCCGGAATTTAACCCGGAGATGTCAAGTCTGGAATGTGTGCTGGAGGGTAATGTGTCGGAGGAGAACCGATGGGCCATTGAAAGTGACGCAAAGGCGATGATGACCCGGCTTGGAATCCGGGATTTTGCCCAGCCGGCAGGCCAGCTTTCCGGAGGCCAGCGCAAGCGCCTGGCTCTGATCTCGGTCCTGCTGTCTCCGGCAGATATTCTGCTGCTGGACGAGCCCACCAACCATCTGGACAATGAGATGGCAGACTGGCTGGAGGATCATCTGAAAAAATGGAAAGGCGCGCTGGTCATGGTGACCCATGACCGTTATTTCTTGGACAGCGTGACCAATCGGATCGTGGAGATTGACAAAGGTTCCATCTACAGCTATCAGACCAACTATTCCGGTTTCCTGGAGCTAAAGACACAGCGCCAGGAGATGGAGGAAGCAGGCGAACGCAAGCGCCAGTCCATTCTGCGCGTGGAGCTGGAATGGATCCGCCGGGGGGCAAGGGCCCGTTCCACCAAGCAGAAAGCGCACATAAAACGGTATGAGGAGCTGAGGGACCGGCAGGCTCCCGTCCAGGATTCCAGAGTGGAGCTTGGCTCCATTTCAACGAGACTGGGGAAAACCACGGTAGAGCTGGAGCATATCTGCAAAAGCTACGGGGAAAGAAAACTGATCGATGATTTTTCCTATATTTTCCTGAAAGGGGACCGGGTGGGGATCATTGGCCCCAACGGCTGCGGAAAGACCACCTTGATGAAGATCATCGCGGGGCTCCTTCCGCCGGATTCCGGCCGGGTGGTGGTCGGACAGACCGTAAAAATGGGATACTATGCCCAGGAGATCGTTTTGGAAAAGCCGGAGCAGAGAGTCATCGATTATGTGAAGGATACTGCGGAATATATCCAGACGACGGACGGCGTATTGTCCGCATCGGCCATGTTGGAACGCTTCCTGTTCCCGCCGGACAAACAGTACAGCCCCATCGGAAAGCTCTCCGGCGGGGAGAAAAAGCGCCTGAACCTGCTGCGCGTGCTGGCCTCCTCCCCAAATCTGCTGCTTCTGGATGAGCCGACCAACAATCTGGATATCACCACGCTGACGATCCTGGAGGACTATCTGGATCATTTTGAAGGAATTGTGGTGACCGTATCCCATGACCGTTATTTTCTGGACCGCACGATGAAACGGATCTTCGCCTTTGAGGAAAACGGGAAGCTGCGGCAGTATGAAGGCGGATATACGGACTATGCGATGCGCAAAGCTGCGGAGAGAGAAGCGCAGGAGGAAGACCGGGAAGGAAAGCGCGGGGGATCCGCGATAGCAGGGACTTCCGCAAAGGGAGATGCCTCTGCGGGGCAGAGCGCTTCCTCGGACGCGCCTGCAGCGGGAAAAGGCCAGCGCGCCCGAGGACCGCAGAAGCTGAAGTTCACTTATAAGGAACAGAAGGACTACGAGACGATAGAAGCCGATATGGCGAAGCTGGAGGATCAGATCGCCGCTCTGAATCAGGCCATCGAGGCTTCTGCCAGTGATTTTGTGAAACTGGATCAGCTCATGGCGGAGAAGTCGGAGGCGGAGGCTGCCCTGGAGGAGAAGATGGAGCGGTGGATGTATCTGGAGGAGCTGGCGGAAAAGATCGCTGGACAGTGAGGAGATGATATGCCGGAGGCAATAAAAAAAGGAGCTTTAGCCGTGGATGTTGCGGATGGAAGGCAGAGTCTTCCTTCCATTCGTAACTGCGGGAAGGGTCTTACAAATACGGGTTACCTGAAGAGCTCCAGCAGTAATGAATAACGAAATCATATAATTCTTTGACGTCGATTTTACATATTATATTAAAATATATTAATTAAGTTCTTTCCGTGTCTGGATAAGATAGAGAAATATTTTTCTCAAGTCTACTTTACAAATCTATTTCTTCATCAATTCCTTGCTGATTATCAGTATATATTGGTAACGTGGTTTTAAGCAAATATTATTTGCCGTAGTTACCATCGGTATGGTGAGTAATTTGTTATTTTTGATGTAAATTATAATGAATACCGATAAAAGAGTGAATTAGTTGCACAGAGTATTATTTTTTGTGCAATCAAATTGCCTTGAAAAAAACAGGATATATTTTTAATATATGTGCAAATAAACAATGCAATGGGAAAAGGGAAGGAGGCAACAGGGGTGCAGAAAGAAACAGCACAGAAAAAACAAGGGCCAGAAAAACGATGGAAATGATGCTGCGTCAACGACAGCTCTATCTATTAATGCTGCCGGCAGTGCTCTATACCGCACTGTTTTGTTATAAACCCATGTATGGAATTTTGATTGCATTTAAAAACTTCAGTATAAGAAAGGGGGTGTGGGGAAGTGAATGGGTAGGATTTGCCAATTTTGAAAGACTGTTCAGTTCGTATTGGTTCCCGATTATATTAAAGAATACCATTACGCTTAGTGCTCTTGGTCTGTTGATTGGATTTCCGCTTCCCATCGTATTAGCGTTGCTGCTAAATGAGGTGAGAAGTACAAGATACCGCAACACAGTGCAGACTGTATCTTATGCGCCGCATTTTATTTCTACTGTTGTCATGTGCGGTATGATAACCATGTTTTTGAATCCGAACACTGGTATTATAAATAAGTTTATCACACTGCTCGGATTTGATGCCGTTTATTTCATGCAGGAAGCATCCATGTTTAAATGGATTTATACCATAAGCGATATATGGCAGGGGATTGGATGGAGTTCCATCATTTATTTTGCGGCGTTGGCCAGTGTTGACAGATCTCTGCTGGAGGCTGCGGACGTAGATGGCGCCAATCGTTTTCAAAAGATATGGCATATTAACATACCTGAAATTTTACCGACCATTATCATGATGTTTATTTTGCGCTGTGGACAAATTCTAAGCATTGGCTATGAAAAAGTGTATCTGCTTCAGAATAGTATGAATCTGGTGGGGTCGGAGGTGATATCCACCTACGTGTATAAGATTGGTTTGGAACAGGCTGATTTTGCGTATTCTACAGCGGCCGGTTTATTTAACACAGTGGTAAACTGTATATTCCTGATCCTTGCTAATAATTTATCTAAAAAAATTACAGAATCGGGTCTTTTTTAAAAGAAGGGGAGTATGAAATGAGATGAATATATGGGAAAAGAGATTGGGAGGAAGCAGTTTATTTCAGGCAACAGTAAATGTGCTGCTATTTTTATTTCTGATCATAGAATTATATCCTATCACCTATGTGATTAGCTGTTCTTTCAGTGATCCCGATGCAGTCGCTGCCGGAAAAGTCATTTTATTTCCGGAAGGATTTACATTGGATGGATACAAAAAAATTCTGGAATATGGTGAAATCTGGATCGGATATGGAAATACTATTTTTTATACAGTTGTGGGGACTTTGGTTAACCTTGCTGTAACCCTTCCATGCGCATATGCCCTTTCCAGAAAAGAGCTAATTGGCAGAAAATACATAATGACATTCTTTTTGATCACGATGTATGTAGGTGGCGGATTGATTCCAAGTTATCTTAATATGAAATCTTTTGGACTTGTAAATACCCGGATCGGATTGGTGATTTTAGGGGCCCTATCCGTATATAACCTGATAGTTGCACGCACTTTTTTTGCGAACACAATACCTTATGAAATAACGGAAGCCGCCAAGATAGATGGTTGTGATGATTTTTCTATTTTTCGTAAAATTGTGATGCCGTTATCTAAGGCGATCACAGTGGTAATGATTTTGTACTATGGCATTGGTCATTGGAATTCTTATTTTAATGCAATGATCTATCTGGAAGACAGAAATAAATTTCCGCTTCAGATGTTTTTAAGAGAAATACTGTTACAGGCAAAGTTGGCCAACGAAACTGAAAATGCTGGATTAGTATCTGTAGAGGAAATGGAAAGGCTGTCAGAAATGGCAAAGTCAGCAGAATTGATCAAATATTGTGTGATCATAGTGGCGACTCTGCCAATGATGATTGTTTATCCTAAGCTTCAGAAGTATTTTGAAAAGGGAGTCATGATCGGGTCAGTCAAAGGATGATATTAACTGCAGAAAGCAGTTAAAATAAAAAGGAGGGTTATCTATGAAAAAACGCAGACAAATTCTATGCACATTTCTTTCCATTGCAATGGCAGGGACATTGTTAGCTGGATGCGGAGGAACGGAGGGAGGTGTGGATAAAGTCGCAGAGAATCAACAAAGTACTCTAAGCAGTGAAAATACTGAAAACAGTGGAATCACCGAAAACACGGAAAGCAGTAGTGCTGGTGAAAGCACCGAAGGACAGGAAGATAGCGAGTCTCCTCGGATTTCAGATGAAGTTATCACTTTAACAGTGGCAGGCCCAAGTGGAGCAACAGCTTCTGACTGGAATTCAACATTGCAGTTTGCTGAATATGAAAAAAGACTGGGTCTTAAATTTGATGCAACAACTTATTCCAATGAACAATGGAGCAGTAGAGTAACATTAATGATGGCTTCAGATGAAATGCCGGATATTTTGTCGCTGACATCTCAGACAATGACCCGTGGAGATGTGCAGAAATACGCCAATGATGGTTATCTGTTAGATTTCAGCCAGTATCTGGATATCATGCCTAATGTGAAGAAGGCTATGGAAGACAATCCGGATTGGGCAAAGACCATAACCTTTGATGATGGCAAAATTTATGGTTTTACCTATTTAAATAATTATGGTATAAGCAATTATTATCATTATTATCTGCTATCACAAGCATGGCTGGACAATGTTGGAATGGACCGTCCGGAGACTTTGGATGACTTGTATAATGTTCTTAAAGCGTTTAAAGAGCAGGACGCAAATGGAAACGGCAATCCTGATGATGAAATACCGATGGGGATGAGTAGTGGAAGGCGTAGAACCGAACTGCCAATTAAATGGGCTTTTGGTATGAATACTACGGATTATGTGTTGGCCTATATGGTAGATGAGGCGGGAAATGTCGGAATATGGGATACGACGGAAAATAACAAAGAATTTTTAAAATATATGAATAAGCTTTATTCAGAAGGTCTCATCAATCAGGATGCTTTTATTATGGATGATACAGAGCTTCCAAATTTAATGGTAAATAATCAGGTTGGTTACTGCGCTGGATATGGACCTGCAGGAAATACCAAGGAACTTCAAGAAAAAATGCAATGGTATGGAGTGGTCGGCTTTATACAGGATGGCTATAATACCACCAAAAGCGCAGTGCTGGAAGGTAATTATTCAGCAGACTTTCGATTAATAGCCAATGCAGAAACAGAATATCCAGAGGAAATTGCAAAGTTCGTAGATTATCTGTTTACAGAGGAAGGTTCGTTGTCAGCATCTAATGGTTATGAAGGCGTAACTTTTAAGTATGTAGATGTTGATGGCTATCAGATAGCCGATCATACTGAGCTTGCAAATGAAGCAGGGTATGACAATGCAGAAGAATATCGAGGCAAAGTAATAGCGATAAACGCATTTGATTTGTGTAGTTTTCCTCAGGGAACCATTTACGATATGTTAAATAATATTGATATGGCAGAACTTACGGATATTGATAGTGATTGTTGGGCAGTTGCTACCGTAAATGCTACAAGAGCAGCAGCAATACGGGCAGATGATGTGACAATTATGGACAGATTTCCTATTTTGTTTTACACAGAAGAGGAAACATCAGAACGTACAATATTGGTTACGGATATCAGAAATTATCTGGAAACCGCAAAGGCTCAATTCATTACAGGAGAAATGGATATCGATACGTCCTGGGATTCCTATATTGAAAAGTTGAATGAGATGGGGCTGGAAAGGCTGCTGGAGATTGACCAGGCGGCATATGACAGATATATGTCCGAATAAGCCGAAAGCAGATGGGTTGCTGTATATAATAGTGGCCCATCTATTTAAAATCCGATATACTGGGAACAAAAAGGAGAAAAGCATATGCATAAAGAAAGAAAACAGATCATACGATTTTTTTTCTCACATTTTGCTATTGTTATTCCCTTATTGTTAACCAGTATTTTGGCTACAAATGTTATTTCTTATGAAATCTTAAAGAGGGAAAATGAGCTGTCACTTTATCAATTGGAAGATACAAAAGCAGAATTATGGAAGGGATACTTCAATTATGAGAATGAGAGCATTTTAATTGCCGGAAGGACTGAACTTTCTTCTGATAAAATGATAGACAATCCTATCGAGGCATATGATGGAATCGAGATATTGAAATTGAAAAATTACTTTGACGATGATATTTTCAGCGTGTTTGTTTCTTATGGAACAGATAAAGTATATTCATCCACTGGCGTATCCAGTAAAGAGGTCTACTTTTCAAAGGTTTTGGACTGTAATGATGACAGCGTTCAAAGAGGAGTTATGGCAATAGAGAGCGGTGAGGATACGGCTATACTGTTATATAAGAATCAGAAAGATGGATATATGATGTTTAGCTATAATACTAAACTGAGAAACAATATGTCTGTCAATTTTCTTATGACTTTTGAACAGCTGGAAAGATTTATCGAGCCACAGTTTGACAATGAACAATACTATGAATTGGAAACAGAAGATGGAAACCGTCTGGTATTGGGGTACGATAATACAGCAGGCAACATGGTTGTAATTGAAGAAAAGGGAATTCAATTATCAAAGAATGGAAAATACCGGGTAGTTGAGAGTGATCTGGAAGTACCCGGAATTATAATCCGGCTGTATTATAACGGAATGCCATTTAATATGAGTAAGTGGCTGGATATTGTACAGATTTTAAACATACTGCTCATTATATTGGGGGTGGCAGTCTCTACAATTTTATCATGGGTACTGACTCAAAAGCGGGTAAAAGAAATCCTGCGCCTGGAAGAAATGGCAAAAGGGGATATTAGAGATGAGTTGTCAGTAAGAAATATTTACAGCAGTTTGCAGAGTATCATTATCAGTGGAAGACAGGAAAACAGGGAACTGAAAGCAAGAATTGACAAGCAGAAGATGGAATTGAGAGACAGGATTGCCTATATGATTTTCAGTGGAGTGTTTTTTGATTCCGAAAAAATTAATCTTGCATTTCATGACTTGGGTTTTCCTGGGTGTCCGGATCAATTTTTTATTGGGGCAATCAACGCAGATACAACGTTTGACCGTTCACAACTGCCTCCTGCTTTAAAGGAGTGCCTGTGGATCCGAATGGAACACGAAGAGCGGGAAATCATATTGTTTTTGTGTGAGTTGAAAACAGAAGATGACAGTCAGATGCAAAGAAAAATAATTGCAGAGAATATTCGAAATCAATTGAATCAAAAGCAGATGCGTAAGGTCCGTATCGGGATGAGTCAGGTGTTTACTAATCCGGTGTTGATCGATCATGCACGTATAGAAGCGATCCGAATGCTGGATGAAATTCTGAAAGGAAAACAGAAAGATTTCTATGCCTGCTGGGAAAATATACAAGAGCAGACTTTGGGAATTTTATTTAACGAAGACATGGTCCATCTGTTTGATCATGCGTTGCATGAACAGGATTATAATGGGGCTGTAAAATATTTTCATCAGCTGCTGTATAACAGTCTGTCAAAGGATGCAACACGTCAAAATCAGCTCTATCTGCGTTATGTTGTTCTCCAGTGTATAGTACAGTATTTGAATGAGGAGAAAACTGTAGAAAATGCGGTACTTTTGAAAGAATGCATGAATATGGATGTGACAGCCGAAAGAGAATTTACCAAAGCAGTCACAAATATACTTGATCAATGTTTGAACAGAAAAGAAGAAAGTAGCTTTACAAAAATGCTGGATTATATTCAGACCCACTATCAAAACAGCAATCTGACTTTTGAAGAAGTTGCTTCTGTCGGCGGGATCAGTAAAAGTTATCTCAGTAAACTCTTTCGTGCAAAGCTTGACATGTCATATATTGAATATCTGATTTTGGTCCGAATGGATAAGGCATGCATTCTCCTTCGCACTACAGATATCAGTGTGAATGAAATTGCTACGATGGTAGGTTATGCTAATGTTCCTAGCTTTCGAAGAACATTCAAAGACAGGTATGGAATCAGTGCATCAGAATATCGAAAAAGGGAGCGGGAATATCAGGAAAACGACTACTCTGAAAAGAAGTGATAGGCTGACATCAGAAAAATCTGTTAAGTTTTTCAAAGTGCAGGGAGGAAGAGCATGAACAGAAAAGAAAGTTGTATAATGGACGCCAAATGGATCGGCTGTCCGAGGATAAGTGGGCACAATAGTGTTTTGTTCCGCGGCGATTTCAGTGTAAAGAAAAAACCCGGGAAGGCAAAGCTGTCAGTTTGCTGCCTGGGATATGGGACAGTCTATATAAATGGGAAAAGGGTTACACAGGATGTGCTGACCACTCCTTTTACCCGTTTTGATCAGCGAGTAATCTACCAGATCTATGATGTGGACGAGTTTGTTTCGAAGGGAAAGAACGTCATTGCTGTGCATTTGGGAAATGGATGGTATAACGATGTGGCAGAAACCTGGGATTATGAAAAAGCGGTTTGGAGGCATCATCCTAAGATGATCGCGTCTCTGGAACTAACCTGGAAAGACGGAGAAAAAGATTATATAAAGACCGGCTCCGGGTGGAAGGCCCAGGAGGGACCGGTGACCTATAACCATATCCGGGAAGGCGAATGTGTGGATGCCAGAAAAGTGATAAAGGGCTGGAATGAAGCGGATTTCGATGACAGTCTGTGGCTGACAGCGGACATATGCAGGGGGCCGGGAGGAAAACTGGAACAGACCAATATGCCTCCGGAGCGGATCATTCGTCGCCTGGAGGGCAGACTTTTGCGGAATGGTATCTATGATTTTGGGGAAAATATCAGCGGATGGGTCTGTTTTACCGGTAGAGCGCCGGCTGGACACGAAACATCCTTGTATTTTTCAGAAAGATATCAGGATGGGGAACTGGACAGAAAAAACATCTGTGAATTTACGCTCCATGAATTAAAGCATTGTGATCAGTATATTTTCCGGGGAGAAGGAAAAGAAGCTTTCTGCCCGGAGTTCCAGTATCATGGTTTTCGGTATGTGAAGGTGGAAAATCCACCCGGTGACTTTATCATCTGGGCAGTGGAGGTTCATACAGACCTGAAACAGGTGGGAGATTTTTCCTGCTCTGATAAAACTTTGAATCAGATTCACCGCATGTGTGTCAGATCCACTTTATCCAACTATCATGGGATTCCCACAGACTGTCCGCATAGGGAGCAGAACGGCTGGACTGGAGACGCCCTTCTTTCCAGCGAACAGGCTCTTCTTAATTTTGATATGAGAGATGCCTATGAAAAGTGGATGAAGGATTTTATCGATGTACAAAGGCCGAACGGACAGGTGCCGGGGATTGTGCCTACTTCCGGCTGGGGGTATAACTGGGGAAGTGGTCCGGCTTGGGATAGTGCCATGATCCATATTCCATGGTATGTGTATCAGAATACGCAGGATATCAGCCTCCTGTCTTTGATGTGGGATGCGATGGAAAAGTACATGAGTTATATGGAATCAATGGAGGAGGACGGAATTGTGGAATATGGGCTGGGCGATTGGTGTCCTCCTCCTGGGGCTGTTCTGTGTCCCACAGCGGTGACAGATACCGCCTATTATTACAGGAATGCCTGCATTATGGCACAGGCCGCGCAAGTGCTGGGAAAGGAAGGAGAAAGGTATGGAAAGCTGGCGGTACGGATTCGGAAAGCTTTCCGTAAAAAGTTTATGAGCGGAGATATCCGAGAGGATAAGAGCCAGACTTCTGTAGCCTGCAAGATCTACCAGGGCCTGTGCGATCCGGAAGAGATTCCTGCTGCGGCTGCCCATTTAGCAGAGCTGTTAAGACACAACAACTATCATATCGACTGCGGCATTTTAGGGACCAAGTATATATTTTCTGCACTCTCCGAGAATGGATATGCTGAGGAATTGTATCGGATGGTGACTAATCCTGAAATGCCTGGATACGGTTACTGGGTAAAGCAGGGAATGACGACTCTGTGTGAGCACTGGCAAATGAAAAGTTCTTTGAACCACCACATGTTTTCTGAAGTGGACTGCTGGTTTTACCGTTTTCTGGGCGGAATACGGATATCAGAAAAAGGAGTGGAGATCTGCCCTGTATTTTTAAAAGAGCTGGATTTCGTCAATGCAAGCCATAGGGATATTCAGGTCTTCTATGATAGAAAGCGTTTGCAGGTGACGGTCCCATGCAAGGCAAAGGTTATCCTGAATGGGAATGTTTTCATGGTGGGTCCAGGAAGACATGAGTTTGTGTTGGATTAGCATACGATAATTATTACAATGTTTTTCTCTTGCCAATGTTATCATATATGTACAAATTCCCTGTTAAATGGTAAAAGCAGGAAGGGGAAAAAGAACCCTCAAAGCGGAAACAGAATGACGTGGTTGGAGGAGTCTCCGAGCGAAATCAAGAACAGAGCAGGTATTGATTGTGGGAAAATATCGCTATGCTAGTAAGCATTTTCTGTATCCGCTTTGTGAACTGGAACCGCATGCATATGTTGGCGGATAAGAGTCTTTTCAGTTTTCTCTTGCGGCGCGGAGTGGTATAATAGAAACCGGCGGCAGCGAAAAGAAAACGTAAGAAAGGACAAAAAGATGGAAAAACTGGGAAGAAATGATCACTGCTGGTGCGGAAGCGGCAAAAAATACAAACAGTGCCATGAGGCATTCGATGAAAAGATCAGGCATTTTGAACTGGAGGGACACATGGTACCCACCCATGACATGATCAAAACCCCACATCAGATCGCGGGCATCCGGGAGAGCGGCAGGATCAACACAGAGGTGCTGGACTATGTGGCGGAGCACATCCGGGAGGGAATGACCACGGCGGAGATCGACCGGCTGGTGGATACGAAGACCAGAGAGCTCGGAGGCATTCCGGCGCCGCTGGGATATGAGGGCTTTCCCAAGAGCGTCTGCACCTCCATCAACAGCCAGGTCTGCCACGGTATCCCCAGCGAAAAGGATGTGCTGAAGGACGGCGACATCGTAAATGTGGATGTTTCCACGATTTATAACGGGTATTACGGGGATTCCTCCCGCATGTTCTGCATCGGAAATGTGAAGGAAGAAAATCTTAGGCTGGTGCGTGTGGCAAAAGAATGCATGGAGAAGGGGATTGAGCAGGTGAAGCCTTGGAAGTTCCTGGGAGATATGGCGGATGCGGTAAACCGTCATGCGAAGGAAAACGGCTACAGTGTGGTCATCGATATCGGCGGCCACGGGGTGGGGCTGGAATTCCATGAGGATCCTTTCGTCAGCTACGTGGCACCTGCCGGAACGGAAATGCTGATGGTCCCCGGAATGATCTTCACCATCGAACCGATGGTGAACATGGGGACAGCCGACATCTATGTGGATGATAAGAATGGATGGACCATTTATACGGCGGATGGGAAGCCCTCCGCACAGTGGGAAACCATGGTCCTTGTCACGGAGGATGGCTGCGAGATCCTGGCTCATTGAGCACAGTACGCTCAATACGGATCGCTGCGTTCGATCCATGGAGTTGGGAAGCTTTGCGGCTGGATATACTTTGGGGGCAGACTGTCTGACGACGGTCTGCCCCTGCTGTTGTGCGGACGCTTAGATGCGCTCCGGTACCTCTGCCTCAAGCGCCCCGGTCAGTTCTCTGATCCTAGAGAGGACGCTGCCCACCGCTTTTTCTTCCGGAATTTTCACGGCGCTGGCTTTATTGCCTCTCAGGGACAGCTCCACGCAGCCTTCCTTCAGATTCCTGGGGCTTGCCACCAGGCGCACGGGAATCCCGAGCAGGTCCGCGTCGGAGAACATGACGCCTGCGCTCACATTTCTGTCATCATAGAGCACTTCGATACCCGCCTTCTGCAGGGCTTCATACAGGCGGTCCGCCTGGGCATGCACTTCAGCGTTGTCCCCTCTCATGCAGCACAAATGTACCTGCCAGGGCGCGATGCTGATGGGCCAGATAGGGCCGTAGTCGTCGTGCCGGGCTTCGCAGACAGAGGCAGCAAGCCTGCCGATGCCGATCCCGTAGCAGCCCATAACGGGGATGTGACTGTTTCCTTTTTCATCCACATACTGCATATGCATGGAACGGGTGTATTTGTCGCCAAGCTGAAAGATATTGCCCACCTCGATGCCTCGTGAGATGGTCAGGCTCTTCCTCCCGCAGACCGGGCAGATGCCCCCCGCAAAAGCCTTGGCAAGATCCCGGTATTCCGCTTCCGGACAGTCCCTTTTCATATCCAGTCCCACAAGATGCCATCCTTCCCGGTTCGCTCCGCAGGAAAGCCCGGAAAGGTCTTTCAGAGAGCGGTCAAACAGGACCGTGCTTCCCTCCGGCGCATGCAAGGAAACCGGACCGATGAAGCCTGCATGAAGGCCGCTTTTTTCCGTAATGACGGCGGGGTAGATGTCCTCCCCGAGAAAAGCGGTCAGTTTTGCCTCATTTACCTCCAGGTCGCCGCGCAGGAACAGGATGACATAGGAATCATCTTTGTTTTTCTGGTAAACCACAGCCTTGCAGGTGCGGGAAGGCGCGATATGCAGAAAATCCGTCAGTTCTTCGATGGTATGTACGCCGGGCGTTTCCACGGGAAGCAGCGCGTCCTGCCTGTCATCGGCCCTTTCCTCCTGTCTGTCACCGTCTGTCCCCTCCGATGCATATACGCATTCCGCCGCTTCCATATTTGCGCTGTAGCCGCATTCCGGGCACAGGACGATGGAATCCTCTCCGGCAGGCACGAGCAGCATGAATTCATGGGACAGATTTCCGCCCATCATGCCGGAATCCGATGCCACACAGTGTACTTCAGGAATGCCTGCACGGGCAAAAATGCGCTGATAGGCCCTAAGGCAGCGCTCATAGTAGCTTTCCAGATCCTTCTGGGAGGTATGGAAGGAATAGGCGTCCTTCATGGTGAACTCCCTTACCCGGATCAGTCCTGCGCGGGGACGGGCCTCATCCCGGAATTTAGTCTGGATCTGATAGATCATGAATGGATAACGGCTGTAGGTGGAAGCGTAATCCCGCACAAGTTGGACGGCGGCCTCCTCGTGGGTCATGCCGAGCACCATTTTTGCCCCGTTTCTGTCCGTGAACCGCAGAAGCTCGCTGCCTACGGACTCATATCTGCCGGATTCCTCCCAGAGGGAAGCGGGCAGCGCCACAGGGAAGGAAACTTCCTGTCCGCCCAGGGCATCCATTTCCTCCCGGATGATCTCCTCGATCTTCTTTGTGATCCTTTTTAACGGCGGGAGAGAAGAATAAATGCCGTTTGCCACGTATTTTATGTAGCCTCCCCGCAGCATGAGCGCGTGACTCGCCACCACGCAGTCGGACGGGGTTTCCTTGAAACGGTCGCCGACCAGATTTGAAAGCTTCATATGATCTCCTTTCCGGAGCGTCAGCATCCGGACGGGCCGCCGCTGAAATTGCTCCTGTATAGAAAATGCCCTGAACATCTCTTCCCTGCAGCTCAGGGCCGGATATGTTCAGGGCGGACTGCTCAGACAAAGGTTTTCAACGCCTTTTGGTGAAAAAAGAATAGCACAGCAAAAACAGTGCGTCAAGGGGAAAACGATGTTATAATGGAAAAACAAAAGAAAGACGGCCGCGCCCGCAGGCTTGACGGCGGACGGCGGCGGAAACGAGGAGGAGACACTGCCGATGAAAAACAGAATAGACAAAAAGGAAATTTTCTCGATCCCCAACATCATGGGATATTTTCGGATCCTGCTGATCCCGCTTTTTTCCTGGCTGTACTGCACGGCGGACAGTACGGGAGATTATTATGCGGCCGCCGCCGTGGTGGGTGTTTCCGGACTGACGGACATGTTTGACGGCAAGATTGCCAGGCACTTCAACATGGTCACCGAACTGGGAAAATTCATCGACCCGCTGGCTGACAAGCTCACCCAGGCAGCCCTGCTCATCTGTCTGGCTGTCCGCTATCCGCTGATGCGGGCGGTGCTGGTCCTGTTTATCATCAAAGAAGGCTTCATGGTGGTCATGGGCGGGCTGCTCCTTCCGCGCGGAAAGAAGCTGGACGGCGCCATGTGGTTTGGCAAGGTCTGCACGGCTGTGCTGTATGCGGTGCTGTTTGTTTTGCTGCTTCTGCCTGAGATCGGGACGACGGCAGCCAATGTGCTGATCACGGTCTGCGGCGTGTTCCTTTTGTTTTCCTTCCTGATGTATATTCCTGTCTTCCGGAAGATGTGGAAAGAAAGCGAAAAGAACGGATAAAGATTTTTTATGTTCCTATTCCCCGCTGTTCCAGGCAGACAGCGGGGAATGTCATATCTGCAGGAAGATCAATCCTGCGGTTCTGCCGGTCTGGTCAGACTTTCCGATCCTTTTTTTAATAGATATCCGGTTATTGAGAAATGCTCTCATCATGGTTATTGACAACTAACCATAGTAAGTATATACTAATTTAAGGCTGAGGAAAGGATGTGATCATGTATGCCGCTTACGATGGCTGCCATTGGAGAAATGAATACGATCAGCAGGGTCGGAGGAAATGAAGAAACAAGGAGATTCCTAGAAAACCTGGGATTTGTGGCAGGAGCGGAGGTGACTGTGCTTTCTGCGATCAGCGGAAATGTCATTGTGAACATCAAAGACTCCAGAGTTGCCATAAATGCCGAAATGGCACGGCATATTTATCTGTAATGATTTTTTATAGTATCCGTTCTGAAGGGCAAACGGAAGACTCCTGGACTTAGGGCCGCAGGAAAACAGGGAAAGGAGAGAGAGGATATGACATTAGGTGATGCAAAGGTGGGAAGTACGGTGGTCGTGACCAGGATAGAGGGCGACAGTGCTTATAAGCGCCGGATCATGGATATGGGGATCACCAAAGGCAGCGAACTCTATATCAGAAAGGTCGCGCCCCTAGGAGATCCGGTTGAGATCACAGTCCGAGGATATGAACTGTCTGTGAGAAAGAATGACGCGCAGTGTGTGCAGATACAGGCAAAATAAAAGTATCTTACATCAGGCAGAATCAAAGGAGGTAGTAAGAAATGGCAATCAGAATTGCGCTGGCCGGTAATCCGAACTGCGGAAAAACGACCATGTTCAATGCTCTGACCGGGGCAAACCAGTATGTCGGAAACTGGCCGGGCGTCACGGTTGAGAAAAAGGAAGGAAAAGTAAAAAGCAGAAAAGCGAAGGGGGAAGATGTTATCGTGACGGATCTTCCGGGCATTTATTCCCTCTCCCCCTATACTCTGGAGGAGGTCGTCAGCCGTGATTATATTCTGGAAGAGAATCCGGATGTGATCATCGATCTGGTGGACGCCACGAATATCGAACGCAACCTGTATCTGACCACGCAGCTTATAGAGACGGGCGTGCCGGTGGTGATCGCCCTTAATATGTCAGACCTGCTTGCGAAAAGAGGGATCAAGATCGATACCAAACGCCTCTCCCTGCTTCTTGGCTGCCCGATCATTGAGACCTCTGCTCTCAGGCAGACCGGCCTTGGAGAATTGATCGATGAGGCTGTGAAGGTGGCGAGAAAGAATGAGACTGCGCTTCCGGGAGAGATTTTTTCCGAAGAGCTGGAAAGCGCGGTGCGGGAAACGGGTTCTCTCCTTCCGGATGGCATCGCGGAGAACAGGAAAAGATGGTATGCGGTCAAGTTCCTTGAAAATGACAGCAGGGTGGTGGAAAGCGTAAAGCTTCCCGCGTCCTCTCTTTCAAAGATCGCTGAACTGAGAGAGGCGATCGGGAAGGAACATGATGATGACATGGAAAGCATTGTAACGGATGAACGTTACAAGTACATACAGAAGATCGTGGGTACCACGGTGCGGAAAGGGAAAGAGCAGCTTACGGTTTCTGATAAGATCGACCGGATCGTCACCAACCGTATCCTGGGCATCCCAATCTTTATCGTGGTCATGTGGCTGGTTTATTATGTGTCCGTAACAACCGTGGGTACCTGGGTGACAGACTGGACCAATGATGTGTTTGTTGTGGCGGTCCAGGATGCGGTGAGCAGCTTCCTGGGATTCATCGGGGCCGGTGATGTGGTGACAGGCCTTGTGGTGGACGGCATCATCGGCGGTCTGGGAGCGGTCCTTGGATTTGTTCCCCAGATGGCAGTCCTGTTCCTCTTCCTGTCCATCCTGGAGGACTGCGGATACATGGTCCGTATCGCGTTCGTCATGGACCGTGTGTTCCGCCACTTCGGGCTGTCCGGAAAGAGCTTCATCCCGCTTTTGATCTCTTCGGGATGCGGCGTGCCGGGGATCATGGCATCTAAGACCATTGAGCAGGATAATGACCGGCGCCTGACCATCATGACGGCGACCTTTATCCCGTGCGGAGCCAAACTGCCTGTCATCGCCCTGATCGGCGGCGTGATCGCAGGGGCGTCTGCGGGATACACGGAAAGCTCCTTTATCGCCCCCCTCATGTATTTTGTCGGTATTGCGGCAGTGCTGGTGTCTGCCATCATCCTGAAAAAGACGAAACCTTTCTCCGGAAAACCGGCTCCTTTTGTAATGGAGCTTCCCCAGTATCATATTCCCCAGGCAAAGACTGTCCTGCTTCATGTGTGGGAGAGATTGAAAGGCTTCATCATCAAAGCCGGGACCATTCTGTTTTTGGCATGCGTGGTCATGTGGTTCCTGGGAGGATATGGGTTTGCGGACGGCAGATTTGGAATGGTAGAGGACAGCGCGGACAGCCTGCTGGCGATGATCGGCGGGGTTATCGCTCCGATCTTCGTTCCCCTTGGCTTTGGAGAGTGGCAGCCGGTTGCGGCTTCAATCTCCGGATTCACGGCAAAGGAAGCCATCGTATCTACCATGGGAGTCCTGGCTAACGTGGCAGGAGATACGGAAGATGCGGCGAATGTGGCGAGCGGTGTGGCAGCATGGTTCCCGTCAGCCATAGGAGCATTTTCCTTCCTGATGTTTAACCTGCTGGATTCCCCGTGCCTTGCGGCAATCTCGACCATGGCGCAGCAGCTGCAGTCCAGGAAGTGGTTCTGGTTTGCGATCCTGTTCCAGAACATATTTGCTTATGTGGTTTCCCTGATCGTATATCAGATCGGCACCTTTGCGACGGGCGGAGGCTTTACCGTCGGCACAGCAGTGGGATTCCTCTTTGCGGCTGTCATATTGATCCTTTTGTTCCGGCCGGATCCCTACAAGAACCAGAGAGTATATTCAAAACGGTCCGTGCAGGCCGCGTAAACCGGAAAGGAGGAGTATGTATCATGGCAGATATGATAATTCTTATATTGATCATAGGATACTGTGCTTTTCTCATCTACAGAAACCATAAAAATAAAAAGAACGGGAAACCGACCGGATGCGCGGGTTGCGCCGGTGCAAACTGCACCGGAGGCTGCAGCGCCTGCTTATGGCATTCCGATCCTGCGCCGGATAAGAACTGAAGGGCAGGGGATCACTATGGGTAATTCGACCGGTTCCATGTTTTATGCATTCGGAGCTTTCCTGATCCTGTATATTATTGGAGCATCGATCTACCAGCTTTATCTGCTGGTTAAAAAGTGGAAAGAGCATAAAAATAAGAAAAAGTAAAGAAGGATCATTATGGTTGATGCGATTATATTGCTTATTGTAGCTGTGCTGCTGATATTTGCTGCCAAGGGTACAGTCAAACACTTCAGGGGCGAAGGTCCCTGCTGTGGCGGCGGCTCCGGAAAACCGGAAAAAGTAAAAAAGAAAACGCTGGATGGCTCTGTGAGAGGCAGGCGGACGGTCAAGATCGCGGGCATGCACTGCCAGAACTGTGCGAATGCAGTGACAAATGCACTGAACGGGATCGACGGTGTCAGCGCGAAGGTAAATCTGAATGATAACAGTGCGGAAGTATCGTTTGACCGCGCTGTAGATGATGATGATCTAAAGCGGGCTGTGGAAAAAGCAGGCTATAAAGTTATCAGGATTTCATGAACACAGAGGCAATGCGACTGGTATGGCGGGAGGCAGCCATGGACAAAAAAGAGCAGATCATTAGGAAACTGAGGGAAAATGGATGCCGGATCACAAAGCAGCGTCAGATACTGATCGATATCATTCTGGAAAATGACTGCTACAGTTGTAAAGAAATATTTTATAAAGCCTCACAGTTAGATGACGGGATAGGTGTTGCGACTGTGTACCGCATGATCAACGCTCTTGAGGAGATCGGAGTGATCAGCCGTGAGAGCGTATATAAGATAGAGTACCCGGAGGACCGCTCCAGGCAGGAAGTCTGCGAGATTGCCCTGGATGATGACACGGTCTGCCGGCTTTCGGAAAGAAACTGGAAGAGGGTAGTGCAGGAAGGGATGAAGCAGTGCGGTTATCTTCAGGATCAGAAGATCATCCGGATCAGATTCCTGCACGGGTTATAAACATAAATAGACGGTGGTGCAGTCAAGCGGGAGGTAAAGAAATATGTTTTGTGCAGAGACATTAAAAAAGATCGGTTTATTTACAGGAGGAGTCCTCTTTGGCACAGCGGGGATCAAGGTGCTTTCCGGCAAGGATGCCAAAAATATCTATGTGAATTGTACAGCGGCAGCGCTCCGCGCCAAAGACTCTGTCATGAAGACCGTGACAACTGTTCAGGAAAATGCGGAAGATATCCTCGCTGAGGCACAGCAGGTCAACGAGAAGAGGACAGAGGAAGAGACGGAACAGCCATGAAGTTTGTGATCAAGCATGAGATCCCGGGACGCCTGCGTATCCACTTGATGCAGAAAAAGATGACGTATGCGCAGGCGGACACGCTTTGCTGGTTCCTTGAGAAACAGACTTACGTGACAGGCTCCAAGGTCTATGAGCGCACCGCAGACGCTGTGATCTGTTACACCGGAGACCGAGAAAAAGTTCTCGGAGAACTCAGAGGATTTTGTTATGAGCGAGCGGATGTGCCTGAAAATGTGCTTGCCTGTTCCGGAAGAGAGATGAACGCATCCTTTCGGGAAAGGCTGATCGCCAATGTGATCCTGCATTATGGCGGCAGACTGCTTGTCCCAGATCCGATCCGGAAAATCTGGCTGACATTCAAAGCCTTAAAGTTTATCTGGAAGGGCATAAGATGTCTCGCAAAGGGCCGGCTCGAAGTCCCGGTCCTGGACGCGGCTGCCATCGGCGTTTCGGTTGCCCGGGGAAATTTCAATATGGCGGGCTCAGTGATGTTCCTCCTTGGTATCGGGGAGCTTCTGGAAGATTGGACGCATAAGAAATCAGTCGGCGATCTGGCCAGGAGCATGTCCATGAATGTGAAAAAGGTATGGCTGAAGACAGATGACCAGGAAGTGCTTGCGGATGCGTCAAAGGTCCGGCCGGGAGACAGGGTTGTCGTCCACATGGGAAACGTGATCCCTTTTGACGGTGAAGTATCTGCCGGGGAAGGAATGGTGAACCAGGCTTCTCTGACCGGAGAGCCGCTTCCTGTGCAGAGGAATGCGGGAAAGATGGTTTATGCGGGTACAGTCCTGGAAGAAGGGGAGCTGGAGATTGTGGTCAGAGCGGTATCAGGTTCTACCAGGTTTGAAAAGATCGTGACCATGATCGAAGAGTCAGAGAAACTGAAATCCAATCTGGAGAGCAAAGCGGAGCATCTGGCGGACAGGCTTGTTCCCTATACTCTTCTCGGAACGGGGATCGTGGGACTTATCACCCGCAATTTTACAAAAGCGCTGTCAGTCCTGATGGTGGATTTTTCCTGCGCACTGAAGCTCGCCATGCCGATCACGGTCCTTTCGGCGATCCGGGAGGCCGGACAGTATGGGATCACCGTCAAAGGTGGAAAATACCTGGAGGCTGTAGCGGAGGCGGATACCGTTGTATTTGACAAAACGGGAACGCTGACAAAAGCAAAGCCCACGGTGAAGCAGGTAGTTGTATTTGGGGATTATCCGAAAGAGGAAGCCCTCCGCATGGCGGCCTGCCTGGAGGAGCACTTCCCCCATTCCATGGCTAAGGCTGTCGTAGATGCGGCAAAAAAGAGAAATCTGCGCCATGAGGAGATGCACTCCAAGGTAGAATACATCGTCGCCCACGGGGTCGCATCTCATATCGACGGCAAGAAAGTCGTGATCGGAAGCAGCCATTTTGTGTTTGAAGATGAAGGCTGTACCATCCGGCCAAAGATGCAGGAACGTTTTAACGCGCTTCCTGATGAGTATTCCCATCTGTATCTTGCCATGGAGAAAGAGCTGATCGCGGTAATCTGTATTGAAGATCCCATCAGGGAAGAAGCTGCGGATATGATCCGGTCGCTGAAAGCCGAAGGGATAAAAAAAGTTGTCATGATGACCGGGGACAGCGAGCACACTGCTGCTGCGGTGGCGAAGCGAGTCGGCGTGGATGCATATTATTCGGAGGTCCTGCCGGAAGATAAAGCCCGCTTTGTGGAGCAGGAGAAAGCCGCCGGCAGAAAAGTGATCATGGTCGGAGATGGGATCAATGACTCTCCGGCGCTGTCCGCTGCGGATGCCGGCGCAGCCATCAGCGATGGAGCCGAGCTTGCCCGTGAGATTGCGGACATCACCATTGCGGCAGAGGATCTCAGTGCCGTGGTCACGCTGAAACGCATTGCGGACGCCATGATGAAGCGGATCCGTGGTAATTATCGGGAAATTGTCAGCATCAATTCAGCGTTGATCGCCATGGGAGTGGGCGGTGTGATCCCGCCTGCGGCTTCAGCTCTTCTGCACAATACGTCAACACTTGCGATCAGTCTGAAAAGCATGCGAAACCTCCTGCCTGAGAGATAATAGATATGTCCCGCGACGGGTTCGGCCTGCCGCGGGACATTTGGTTATGCCTGAAGGAGCTGTGAAAGCATGGCTTCATTCAGCTCCCTTACAGTTTTGGCATCCATTTTTTCGATCTTTCTGTCATAAGTGAGGATCCCGTTCACCTCACCTTCAATATCGGAAAGCTGTGTGTAAACGCTGGCACTGATGCCGTCGCGGACGGCGGGCAGGGCTGTGTCGGTGATCAGTTTTTTATACCCTTCTGTCAATCCCTTTTTGTCCCGGTATTTTCCATACCCGTACAGCCTGCTTCCAAAGCAGTGCCCCGGGATCTGCCAGGAATAACCGCCAAACTCGGTCAGCGCCAGAGCGCGGACCGGCTCTGGACGGACATGGAGAGAAAAGAAGTAATAATGGATGCTGGCAATATCCCCTGCGCCCTGGTCAAACCATCCGCTGACATGATCCACCAGCCGTGTGGGATCCAGACGGGAAATCCGGCCTGCGGCGTCAGCCGCGTCAAACTGCCCCCACCCCTCGTTAAAGGGAACCCAGCAGACGATGCAGGGATGGACCCGGAGCGCCCGGACGGTTTCCTCTATTTCCTGAAGGAAGGAGCGCCGCCCGTCTTCCTCCTGCCTGGAAAGGAGAAAGCGGCTTTTCTTTCCATCGGATATGGTGATGGAAAAGGCGTTCATCAGCGTTGCCAGATAGGTGACAAACCAGTGTCTGTAAGAGGCGCCGCCGCAGACCATATCCTGCCAGACCAGCATCCCGAGCCTGTCACAGTGGTAATACCATCGCTGCGGTTCCAGCTTGACGTGCTTTCTCAGCATGTTAAAGCCCAGTTTTTTCATTTCAGTGATATCATATATGAATGCCTCATCACAGGGCGCGGTATACAGGCCGTCCGGCCAGTAGCCCTGATCCAGCACGCCTGCCTGGAAACAGGGACGGTTGTTCAGAAAGATTCGCCTGAAGCCCTTTTCGTCCGTCTGCACATCACATTTTCTCATTGCAAAATAGCATTCCACCCGGTCCTCATCCATTTCCAGCGTCAGATGGTAGAGATAGGGATCTTCCGGCGTCCAGGGATGAAAATCCGGCAGGGGAACAATAGCTTCTTTTCCCGCCAAAAGGCGCAGGGAAATGATCGTGCTGCCATCACAGGAAGCACCTTCGCGCGTGCCGTTCCCGCGTGCGTCCCCTTCGAACAGGAGCCCATCGCACGGAGCGGAAAAAAGCGGATCATCCCGCAGCATCCTGTCGGTATCCGTTTCCGGACGGATTTGCGCCCTGATGGAGGGAATAGCGGCACGCGGACTTTCCGGAATGGTCTGAGCAGAGACCTCTGGAGGAGCCAGTGTGGAGCCTCCCGGAGAGACCTGTGCGGCGGCTGCCGGCATCTGCTCCCGCGTGTCGGCCGCTTGGACCAGAATGCGGCAGCATGCGTTGTCAAAATCTGGTTCAGCGAGGACGGAGGAAAGATATACGGGCGGGACTTCTTCCAGCCACACCGTCTGCCAGATGCCGCTCTGCGCGGTGTAGAACATGCCTCCCCGCTTCAGCTTCTGCTTGCCCCTGCTGTACCAGGAGGTGTCGCTCAGATCCCGCACGCGCACGAGAAGCTCGAAGCTGACGAAAGAGGCGTTGGGCTCGGAAGAAGCGGAAGTATCCATTTTAAAAGCCGCGGCATCGGACAGGGCAGGATCGGGGATAAAAGCCGTGATATCCAGAGAAAAGGGCAGATAACCGCCGGAATGACTTCCGGCTTCTTTTCCGTTTATGTAGACGGTGCAGGTCTGGTCCACCGCACCGAAATGCAGCAGCAGGCGATGGCCTTCCGGCGGCTTAGGGACTGTCACGCTGCGCCGGTACCACAGATATTCTTCCGGCCAAAGCTGCCGCCCGACGCCCGAAAGCGGGCTTTCCGGTGAGAAGGGGACCAGGATCTTTCCGTCATAGGTTTCCGGCTCCTTTGGACTGCCGGTAAACGCATAGTCCCACTGCCCGTTCAAGTTGATCCAGTTTCGCCGGACCATAGCGGGACGGGGATACTCCTTCCATACATTTTCTGCCGTGACGGATTCGGTCCAGGGGGTGGTCAGCTTGTGCAAAGAAGCGGTATCGGCAGGTCTTCGTTTTTTCCTTTTTGCTTTCATGAAAATGATATATTTTCCTTTCTGCGGAGAATTCGCTGTTCCCGCGGGCAGCGCAAGAGCGTTGATCCATGAAAAGTATAGCACCTTTCTGATGATTTGTGACTCCCTTCCGGAGATTTCCATAGTGCAAAATCGTATGAGGGTATCTGCTGTACATTGCTTTTTCGTATGGGAAAAGATATAATAAGCACATGATAATTAGTTATAGCTAACTAATTGGCCTGATCACAGGTAAGAGGGATGTATATGAGCCGGACGTGTCCCAACTATCTATCTGTCATCATAAGGCGTATGAGATGAAGCCTGGAATGTACGGGGACATGGAGGGCTTGATGATCAAGAAAGCACAGGGAGAGGAGACGTTTTATATTCCTTCTCCGGAAGAGCTCCTGGATTCCAACGCGGATGAGCTTCCGGCGATGATCGTGCCCCGCGGAGTCTCCGGAAAAATGGTGGCCGGGACTGGCCTCGTTCTTTTTGGGGTTGACAGAATGAAGCGATAGATGACGCTGCCGGAATCCTTCCTTTGTCCGGATTCTTTCGCCTGCGTCCGGCATACCCCCGGCTATCCCCGCATATCTTGTAAAAACAGGTATCCGGGGGAACTTTGTGAAGGATTATATCGAGGAGAGGGCAATCGATATTGCCAACTATATTATTGACTGCAGCGCAACAGTGCGCCAGACTGCGAAGCAGTTTGGGATCAGTAAATCTACGGTACATAAAGATGATGGTGTCATAATAAGAACAGAATTTCAGGGAATGCAGAAAGCGTCTGTATAAAGGGTTTTTGGGGCTTCTTCGGGCAGGAAGAAGCTGACTGTTCGGCGGTTCATGAGAATCGCCTGGGTACAAACCAGAGAAATGACTTTTTCATGTTACCATATTTTCGCATATTTTACTATACAATTATGGAAAATTGTATGGAAAGCGTTAAATGTTACTTGAAATGATATTTCTCGCATAAAGCTTATCTCCCACTTGCTTGCTTATCACGGTTTGGAGAGAAACCTTTGGCAAAGCAAAAGAGAATTACATAGCGTCTGTTTGACGGTTCATAAGAATCGCCGGACAGGCGCTTTTTTCATGCCCGAAAGCGGGCGAAGGAGGTGAGCCAGAATGTCGGAAGTGAAATATGCGGAGGACAGACCGAAGGACTGCAGATACTGCTACTTCTGGTCGGGGAAGAAAAAGGGCTGTGATCTGGGTGGTGAAGAAAACTGCTACTACAGGATACGTCCGGAAGAGATCCCGCACAGCGAATGTGACGGCTGCCCTTACAGACAGGAGCCAAAGTGCGTAAGCCTGTGCATGAAGAAAATCCTGAAGGACTGGAAGGGGAAAAGTTGATTGTCCTTGCGGATACGGAAAGGCGGTGAAGGTAAATGGCCTTTGATTATTTTTATGGCCCACAGGCGGAGCAGTTTGCCTTCTACCGGATTCCCAAAGTGCTTTTCACAGACGGACGTTTCGGGAATATATCCACAGACGCTAAAACACTGTATGGAATCCTGCTTGACCGGATGAACCTGTCTGCGGCTAACGGCTGGCTGGATCAGGCGGGAAGGGTATATAT
>DWYY01000090.1 GCA_019118445.1 Candidatus Eisenbergiella merdipullorum
GGCGGGCGCTCCGGCGTACCTTTTATAGGGATGCTTCAGAAAGCCTTTATAAAAGATAAATCCCAGCAGCGTGGTTAGAATCTCTGTGCAGGGGAAGGTCAGCCAGAACCAGGTCAGTCCAAACCGGGAAAACAGAAATCCCAGGGGTACAAAGAGTACTACTGTGCGCACAATGGTCAGAAGCGAGCTTTTGAGTCCCTGGCCTACTGCCTGAAAGAAGACAGGGAAGGTAAGAGACGTGACCATGGGGACAAAGCTCAGTCCGATAAAATGGAACCCAAGCTGTCCGATTTCCACGACCCGTTCATCAGAGGTAAAGACTCTCAGCATGGGCCCGGGAACCGTCTCAAAGCAGAGAACGCCCACAAGCATCAGAGCCGCTCCAAACAGGACGGCGGTGGTCAGAGTCTTTTTGCAGCGGCTGATGTTCCTGGCCGCGTAGTTAAAGCTGATGACCGGCACAATGCAGGTCTGCATGGCGCCCAGCGGGATGAAGAAAAAGGTCTGCCATTTATAGTAGAGGCCGAGGGCAGTCACCGCCTGATCGGAGAAACCGGACAGAATCAGGTTCAGGCCCAGGATGTAAAAGGTATAGGCCGACTGCATGAGAATATTCGGAATGCCCAGAAGGAAGATCTCCCGGACGCGCCGGGGATAGCGATGCCGGGCGGGCGATTTCCGGAAGCCCTTTTTCATCACGATAAGAGCCGCCACGATCTGTCCTGCCACCGTGGCGATGGCAGCGCCCGAGATGCCAAGCTCCGGCAGGCCGAACATGCCGAAGATCAGCAGCGGGTCGAAGACTATATTGGTCAGGGCTCCCGCGATCTGGGCCAGCATCGGCGTCTTCATGTCGCCGGAGGCCTGCAGAACCTTCGTCCAGATGCTTTCCAGAAACAGGCCGAAGCTGAACAGGCAGACGATACGCCCGTATGCGGTGATATCCCGAATGACTTCCGGGGAGTTCGTGGACATTCTAGCATAAGCCGGTAGGAAGAACCAGCAGGCAAGGGCAAAGACAGCCCACATTCCCACCGCCAGCGGCGTGCCGACGCCCGCGAACTCGTCCGCTTCCTCCGTTTTTCCCAGGCCAAAGCGGGCAGCCATGGCCGTATTGATGCCTACGCCGGTTCCCACTGCCAGAGCGATCATCAGAAGCTGGAGCGGGTAGATGATGGAGAGGGCCGTCAGGCCCGATTCGGCGTAGCGGCCTACGAACAGGCTGTCCACGATATTATAGAGCGCCTGAATGAGCTGTGCCAGCATGACAGGCGGCGCGATTTTGAGTAATATTTTTGATATCTTCTCCTGGCCGAAGAACTGGGATTCTGAAAGTGTGCGTTCCATTTTTCTTCTGTAACTCCCTCGATGTTTATTTCCGCGGGCAGCGAGCCGAGCGGATGCGTTTACGCATCCATTTGGCGAACGCCGCTATGATTATCCTATAAAAATATATTGCGGCGGGGGTGGGGTGTCAATATGGAAATTCCGAGGATACTGGGGAGTGATTGTGGAGGAAATAAATATCTGGCGGAGACCTCGTGGAAGGGAAAAGACGGAGGGAAAAGGTGGAAGAAACAAAGCAGATTTGGTATAATTCAGGGAAAGAGACCGTTTAAAAGGTACAGAATAAGCGGGGAGATAAAAATACCAGAAGAGGGTGTATGTCAGTGCAGAAAACATTGGAGTATTACAACAGAAACGCCCGGGAATTCGCAGAAGGAACGTCTGGCGTGGATTTTTCCGGGATTCAGAACCGCTTTCTGTCTCATCTGCCGGAGGGAGCGCTGATTCTGGACTTCGGCTGCGGTTCCGGAAGGGATACGAGATATTTTCTGGGAAAGGGATTCCGGGTGGAGGCGGCCGACGGTTCCGAAGAGCTGTGCCGGCTGGCCAGCGTATACACGGGAATCCCGGTGAAACAGATGCTGTTTCAGGAACTGGAGGAGACGGAAAAGTATGATGGAATCTGGGCCTGTGCTTCTATACTTCATCTGAGACGGGAGGAGCTTCCGGAAGTTTTCAGGAAAATGTACAGGGCATTGAAGCCGGGGGGTATCCTGTATGTCTCTTTCAAATACGGTGATTTTGAAGGAGAGCGGAACGGGCGGTATTTTACAGATATGACAGAAGAGACGGCTGAAGAGCTGCTGGAAAGCGTGCCGGAACTGAAGATAAAAGAACGCTGGGTGACAGGAGATGTCAGAGCGGGAAGAGGTGCTGAAAAATGGCTGAATATGATCCTCAGAAGGTCGGATACCTGCTGGAGGTAGGAGAAGAATATCACAATGCGCTGGATATGGAAGGCTTTTCGCGGATGATGCAGAGCCCTTCTTATTGCTATAAATTTTACTGGCTGGAAGCGATCGTGAAGCTGATTTCTGAAAATAAGGAGGAGGTCTCTTATCATGAAATTATCGATGAGATGATCGCAAACGCCTGGTATTCTGTGCTGGAATTTCATGTGCATCTGAGCGGCCTCTGGGCAGACGGGGAGATCCGGGATAACCTCGAGAAAGCGGTTTTGAAGCTCCACCGCCTAAGCCATCTGCCTGCAAATGCTTCGAAGATAGAAATCAAAAATCAAATCCAGAGATTTGAGAAAGAACTGCATCCGGAAAAGATGTTTCTGACTCAGAATGTACCCTATAAAGCCCTGTCGGGATTTGCAAATAAGGGAGAAGAACGCATTGATTTGAACAGCAGTGCCGGAGTTATGATGACCTACTACAATCGAATCAATGCTCTGTCACCGCTCCCTTATACGTTCGGAGAACAGAAAGGGCTGGATCGGAAAATCAGATTTCATGGGCTGTGGATACAGATGATACAAGAGCATATGGTTTCGATTCTGGGGTGGATTCAGTATGAAAAGGTCCGCTGGCTGCAGACTGTGAACCCAGAGGTTCCTGGTCTGGTCTACAAGCTGGCCCCTATGGATGAGAAGATGAGGAAGCTTTCCCATGTCCGGAAGCTGTGGGATGGGATTCTGGATATGACGCAAATCATAGACGTCTTTCGAGAAGAGCCTGTGAAAAAGGAAGATTATGAGGTGGATCATTTCATTCCCTGGTCCTTTGTCATGAATGATGAGCTTTGGAATCTGATGCCGATGGATTCTTCGCTGAATGGAATAAAGAGCAACCGGCTGCCGAGGTGGGATGCCTTCTTCCGGAAATTTGCGGCGAATCAGTATATCATGTATGAACTGGTACAGGAGAAGCCTGGAATACGGAAGCTGTATGAGATGTGCTACCGGGATAATCTGCACTCTATCTGGGCCAGTCAGGAACTGTACCGGAAGGGAAATTCCAGGGAAGAGTTTTATGGGATACTGGAGAGAAATATGAGACCGGTGTATGATTCGGCCAGGCGGCAGGGGTATGAGGTGTGGGAAAATCATATTGCTGGGAGCAGAGGCAAAGGGATATAATAAAGAATATCAAGAATTCAGCCACGGAAATTTTTGAAAAAATATATGAAAATTATGCGAAACACTTATGAGAAACGTGAGAAGATGTATATGAGCAAATTGCAGGATTCTATTATCGAACTAAATAAAGGGTTTGCGACAGCATTTATTGATTATTCCTTGAACTCCAACTTGGCTTACCGTCCAGAGTTTATTTCAAATAATTACCGGCAGGGGAGAAAGGTGCTGGTTTCTATTGAAGAAGAACTGGCGCGCTGCGATGAGTTCTGCATCAGCGTTGCTTTTATTACAAAAGGCGGAATTACGCCATTGCTGCAAATTTTAAAAGAGCTGGAGAATAAAAATATTCCTGGAAAGATTCTGACCACAGATTATCTGATGTTTAGTGAACCCGCTGCGCTGGAAACATTGGCAGCATTGAAAAATATCGAATTGAAAATGTTCATGTCTAATCAGGAGACTGGCGGGTTTCACACAAAGGGATACATTTTCCGGAAAGAGGAAATATACCGAATCATTATCGGCAGCTCCAATATGACATTAAAGGCTGTCACCAAAAATCGTGAATGGAATACAAAGCTTGTTTCCGCCGGACAGGGAGAAATTACACAGCAGATATTGTCGGAATTTGATGAGCTCTGGAAAGATACGCAAAGTCTTCCCTATACAGAATTTATTGAAAAGTATCGGCAAGCGTATCAGAAAGAAAAGCTGATACGAAAGCAGAAGAAACAGGCTTTGCAGGAAGATATTGTAGATTTGGCTCAATATACATTAGAGCCCAATAAAATGCAGGTGGCTTTTGTAGAAAACCTGATGAAAATGCTGCGTAAAAATATGGATCGAGCTTTGCTGTTGAGTAGCACCGGAACAGGAAAGACGTTGGCTTCAGCCTTTGCGCTTCGAGAAATGAATCCTAAGAGAGCCTTGTTTCTTGTGCATAGGGAGCAGATTGCAAAACAGGCAATGAAAAGCTATCGATTGGTATTTGGAAGCTCAAGGAGTTATGGTTTGCTTTCAGGCACAAGTAAGGACATGGATCAGGAGTTTCTCTTTGCTACTATGCAGATGATGTCAAAGCCAGATATCTATATGCAATTCTCGAAAGATGCATTTGATGTGATCGTTTTGGATGAATGCCATCATGCCGGTGCGGAAAGCTATCAGCGAATCATGGGGTATTTTACGCCAAAATTCTGGCTGGGAATGACTACAAGTCCAGATACAAACAATTATGATATATATTCCATTTTTAACCATAATATAGCCTATGAGATTCGACTGCAGCAGGCTTTAGAAGAGGATTTACTATGTCCATTTCATTATTTTGGTATTACGGATTTGGAGATTGATGGGGAAGTCTTTGATGATAATGCTGGGATCAGGAATTTCTCAAAGCTTGTTTCAGACGCCCGAGTGGATTACGTCATTGAACAGGCAAATTATTATGGCTTTAGTGGAGAACGTGTAAAGGGCTTGATATTCTGCAGAAGAAAAGAAGAAGCCTGGGAGCTGTCACGCAAATTTAATGAGAGGGGCTATCGGACAGCGGCTTTGACAGGCGATGATAGTCCAAATCGGAGAGAAGAGATTATTTCACGATTAACAGATGATGAAAATGTAGAGCGCCAGTTGGATTACATACTGACAGTAGATATTTTTAATGAAGGTGTAGATATTCCTGAAATCAACCAGGTAATCATGCTTCGGCCAACACAGTCTCCAGTTGTTTTTATCCAGCAGTTGGGACGCGGCCTGAGAAAAAGTGAAGGGAAAGAATATGTCGTAATTCTTGATTTTATTGGAAACTACATGAATAATTTTATGATTCCAATTGCATTGTCCGGCGATCGAAGCTATAACAAAGACTCCATGCGCCGTTATGTGCGTGAAGGAGCTCGGGTGATTCCCGGAAGCTCTACAATACATTTTGATGAGATTTCTAAAAAACGGATCTATGCCTCAATAGATGCAGCCAGAACCAATGACATGAAACTCTTGAAGGAGTCCTATTTTTCTTTGAAGTATAAGCTGGGAAGGATTCCGACTATCGGCGAATTCAGAGAATACGGTTCCATTGACATTACGAAAATATTTGAAAAATGCGGCTCTTATCATAACTTTTTGAAAAAGTATGAAGAAGATTATCAGGTACATCTGACAAAAGAACAGGAAACAGTTCTGGAATATTTTTCAAAAAAGCTGCTTGCTTATAAAAGAGTCCAGGAATTGGCGCTTTTGCAGCATCTGCTAGAACGAAAAGACAGACTTTTACGTTATGGTGAATTCCTTAAGAAGTATCAGGTAAGACTTACAGAGCAAATGGAAGAGTCTGTGGTTCGAAATCTGCGAAATGAATTTCCAAAAGAAGAGGAAAGAAAAAGATATTCAGTTTGTGTTCTGATTGAGCCTGATAAAAATGGCGGATATCGTTTGACAAAATCTTTTCAGCAGATGTTATCAGATGAGAACTTTCGTAAGATGATAGAAGAGCTCCTGGATTTCGGAATCTCTCAGTATCAGGAGAAGTATGTAGATACTTATCGTGACACAAGCTTTGTACTTTATCAGAAATATACCTATGAGGATGTGTGCCGTTTATTGAACTGGAAGAAAAATATGAATGCTCAGAATATCGGTGGTTATTTCTATGATACCGACACTAAAACGCTTCCGGTATTTATCAATTATCATAAAGCGGAGGATGCGATTGCCTATGAGGATCGTTTTGTATCGGAAAACTATCTGATTGCACTTTCAAAGCATCCCAGAAAAGTCACTTCAGGCGATGCAGACCATATTTATAAGAGAACAGAAGCAGATAAAAATAATAGGATATTCTTGTTTGTGAGGAAAAATAAGGATGATAATGAGGCAAAGGAGTTCTATTTCCTGGGTGAAATATTTGCGGAAAATACTCCTCGTCCTATTCGTATGGAAAAGACAAAGGATGATGCTTTTGAAATCGATTACCGTCTGGATGTACCGGTGAGAAGTGATATTTACGATTATATAGTGAGTGATTAATTTAAAAAGATTGGAGAACAGAGAAGATGAAAACGATTCGGGTTGTAGCAGCAGTTATCCGGAAAGATGACCGGATTTTTGCCACGCAGCGAGGTTATGGAGAATTTAAGGACGGGTGGGAATTTCCTGGCGGAAAGATTGAACCAGGAGAGACTCCACAGCAGGCATTAGTCCGTGAAATCCGAGAAGAATTAGAGACAGAAATTCGGGTAGGGGATTTGATTGACACGATAGAATATGATTATCCGACATTTCATTTGTCAATGGATTGCTTCTGGTGCGAGATTGTGGAGGGCAGTCTGGAGCTGAAGGAGCATGAGGCGGCGAAGTGGCTGGATAGAGAAAGTCTGTATACGGTGGATTGGCTGCCGGCGGATGTTGGGTTGGTGGAGAAGATTAAAAATAAACTAGACGAAAACAGTAACTATGTAGAATGAGATTTTATCAAGAAATAAAAAGAGAGGAAAATAAGATATGGTTTATAACCAGTACCCATATAATATTTATAATCCAGACTATTTAAAGAATGTCTCTTTGCAAATGCTTCAGGCTAGAATGCAATTAGAAGCACAGAACAAACATTTTGAACAGCAAATGAAAATAAAAGATATGGTTAAGGCAATTTCTGATTATTGTGAAGCCGCAAGAGAAATAGAG
>DWYY01000091.1 GCA_019118445.1 Candidatus Eisenbergiella merdipullorum
GCTCCCTGGAGGAGCCGCAGCCGAAGTTCTTCTCGGCTACGATGATATCCCCCTTCTGCACTTTTTTGATGAAATCCCGATCGATATCCTCCATGCAGTGCGAAGCAAGCTCTGCAGGGTCTGAGGAATTCAGATAGCGTGCGGGAATGATCACATCCGTATCGATATTGTCGCCGTATTTGAATACGCGCCCTTTTGCATTCTTCATTGTTCCCTCCATTCTGCCGCAGCGTTACCGCGGCATTTTCTTCCTCATGGAAAAATTGATCCTTATGCAGTCCCTCAGTCCTCCAGCGCGCCGGGCCAGGAAATGATACCTGTGACCGCGCTTGCCGCAGCGACTGCCGGGCTAGCCAGATAGACCTCCGAATCCACATGCCCCATGCGGCCCACGAAGTTGCGGTTGGTGGTGGATACGCACCGCTCGCCCTCCGCGAGGACGCCCATGTAGCCGCCCAGGCACGGGCCGCACGTCGGAGTGCTGACCACTGCCCCGGCTTCGATGAAGATCTTCAGGAGCCCTTCTTCCATTGCCTGCAGATAGATGGCCTGGGTGGCGGGGATGATGATGCAGCGGATCCCCTTTGCCACATGGCGGCCGCGCAGCACTTCAGCAGCACAGCGGATGTCCTCCATCCGTCCGTTCGTACAGGAGCCGATCACCACCTGATCGATCCGGATCTCTTCCGTGATCTCATCTATGGTCTTTGTGTTTTCCGGCAGATGCGGAAATGCCACTGTAGGTCTGAGCGCGGACAGGTCGATGGTGATCTCTTCATCATAAACGGCATCCTCATCCGCCGTATAGATGACCGGAGCTTTCGTGGAATGCTCTTTTATGTAGCATAACGTCTGGTCATCCACCGGGAAGATGCCGTTCTTTGCGCCCGCTTCGATCGCCATGTTGGCAATGGTAAAACGGTCATCCATGCACAGGCTGGAAACGCCTTCCCCTGCAAATTCCAGAGACTTGTACAGGGCGCCGTCCACTCCGATCGTTCCGATCAGATGCAGGATCACATCCTTGCCGGAAACCCATTTGGGCAGGCTGCCCGTCAGGTTTACGCGGATCGCAGAAGGAACCTTGAACCAGGCTTTACCCGTCGCCATTCCGGCGGCCATGTCCGTGCTCCCCACGCCTGTGGAAAACGCGCCGAGGGCTCCGTAGGTGCAGGTATGCGAATCTGCGCCGATCACCACATCCCCTGCGACGACCAGTCCTTTTTCCGGAAGAAGGGCGTGTTCGATTCCCATCACTCCTACTTCAAAATAGTTGGTGATCTGATTTTTGTACGCAAATTCCCTCACGCATTTGCAGTGCTGTGCCGATTTGATATCCTTGTTCGGGACAAAATGATCCGGCACCAGAGCGATCTTATCCTTGTCAAAAACGCCGCCCACTTTCATCTTTTCCATTTCCTTGATCGCCACCGGGCTGGTAATGTCATTGCCGAGCACCAGATCCAGTTCGGCTTCAATGAGCTGTCCCGCTTCCACGGAATCAAGGCCCGCATGGGCTGCCAGGATCTTTTGTGTCATTGTCATTCCCATCACATGTAACCTCCATTTTCCGGGCCGTTCCGCTCAAATGCTCTGATTTATGCGGCGGCCGTTCTATCGCCTGATTTGATAGAAACAGTGTAACACATCCGGATATCAGGGGAAAATACTTTTCTTTTATGTTTAATATAATTGCATGTTATATTATAATTTCCTATAATGAATACAGGTTATATGAAAGGAGAAAAGCTTGTATGGAGCAGAATCTGAATCTCTATTACATTTTTGTCACTGTTGCGAGGTGTAAGAATATCTCCGGAGCAGCCAGGACGCTCTATATCAGCCAGCCAGCTATCAGCAAGGCCATTTCCCGGCTGGAGCAGAACCTGAACACCACACTGTTTCTTCGTTCCAGCCGGGGCGTCAAGCTCACCGAAGCGGGAGAGATCCTGTACCGTCAGGTGGAAAGCGCATTTCTCGCCCTCAGCCAGGGCGAACAGCAGCTAAAAAAAATGCAGGAGCTGGGGATCGGCCATCTGTCTATCGGAGTGAGCAGTACCCTGTGCAAATATGTCCTGCTTCCTTATCTGCGCCGCTTTACGAGGGAGAACCCGCACATCCAGATCTCCATCTCCTGCCAGTCCACTTATCAGACGGTGCAGGCTCTGGAAAACGGTTCCGTGGATATCGGGCTGATCGGGGAAAATGACCAGATGGACAAGCTTTCTTTCTTTCCGGTCCGGGAAATCGAAGATATTTTTGTCTGTACCGGAAATTATCTGGAGAATCTGAAGGAACGCACTGCGCTTCCGCCCGCGCCGAGAGCGAAGCAGATCCTTGCGGCATCCACGCTGATGCTTCTGGATAAGGGAAACATCACAAGGCAGTATATCGATAAATATCTGTCCAGAGAGGAGATCGTTCCGGCGCAGATCCTGGAGGTCACATCCATGGACCTGCTGATCGATTTTGCGAAGATCGGGCTGGGGATCGCGTGCGTCATCCGCTCCTTTGTCCAAAAGGAGCTGGAAGACGGGAAGCTTCTATCTCTGTCCCTTCCGGCAGCGATCCCGGGACGCAACATCGGTTTTGCAGTGCTGAAAAACGCGCCCTTTTCCCCTTCCCTGAGGAGGTTTATGGACAGCGTGCTTCCCGGCGGAAAGAACGGCCCTGAATGACCCGCGTAAAAAACACGGCTGCAACCCTTTCGGGAACCGCAGCCGTGTTTTTGTCAGTTAAAATATCTTTATCAGTTGTCGATCAGCTTGCTGCTGTCATTCCAGCTGTAAAGCTTGCGCAGCTCTGCGCCGACCTTTTCGAGCTGATGGGAAGCCTCTCTCTTTCTCATCGCCATGAAGTGAGGGCAGCCTGCCTTATTCTCAAGCAGCCAGTCTTTTGCAAAAGTGCCGTCCTGGATATCGGAAAGGATCTTCTTCATCGCCTTCTTGGTATCCTCTGTAACGATCTTAGGTCCAGTGATGTAATCGCCATATTCGGCAGTATTGGAAATGGAATATCTCATTCCGGCGAAGCCGCTCTCGTAGATCAGGTCAACGATCAGCTTCATTTCATGGATACATTCGAAGTAAGCGCTTTCCGGCTCATATCCGGCCTCAACCAGCGTTTCGAAACCAGCCTTCATGAGGGCGCATACGCCGCCGCACAGAACCGCCTGCTCACCGAACAGATCGGTCTCGGTCTCTTCACGGAAGGTGGTCTGAAGGACACCTGCCCTTGCGCCGCCGATCCCAAGCGCATAAGCCAGAGCCAGGTCATGTGCTTTTCCGGTCGCATCCTGCTGTACAGCGATCAGGCAGGGAACGCCTTTGCCTGCGAGGTATTCACTTCTTACGGTATGTCCGGGTCCCTTAGGCGCGATCATGGTAACATCCACGTCAGCGGGAGGCTTGATCTGTCCGAAATGGATCGCAAAACCGTGTGCGAACATCAGCATGTTTCCGGGCTCCAGATTGGGCTCGATGGACTCCTTGTAAAGGGCAGCCTGCTTCTCATCATTGATAAGGATCATGATGATGTCAGCTTTCTTCGCCGCCTCAGCAGCCGTATATACGGTCAGTCCCTGCGCCTCTGCCTTGGCCCAGGACTTGGAACCTTCATACAGTCCGACAATGACATTGCAGCCGGAGTCCTTCAGATTCAGGGCATGCGCATGCCCCTGGCTGCCGTAACCGATCACTGCGATCGTCTTATCCTGAAGTAAAGACAGGTCACAGTCTTCCTGATAATAAATCTTTGCCATCTTTCTTTCCTCCATTATGTTGGTATAACTGAAAGGCGGCATGCCGCCTAAGAGTTCTTTCCTGATGCGTCACAGATCAATGTAGACCACATTTTCCGTTCCGCGCCCCAATCCTGCGATCCCGGTCCTGGCGAGCTCCAGGATCTCATAATTGCTCAGAAGATTGATGCAGGCATCAACCTTGCTCTGGTTTCCGGTAATCTCCACGATCAGGTTTTCCGGTCCCACATCGATGATGTTGGCGCGGAATATATTGGAAAGGGCGATCACATCCTGCCTCTGAGCCGCGGCTACCTTTACCTTGATCATTGCGAGTTCTCGGTAAACGCTTTCCTCCGGCTTCAGTTCACGGATATCCCTTACATCCACCAGCTTACCGACCTGCTTCTCGATCTGTTCGAGGATCTCATCGTCTCCCGTCGCCACAATGGTAATGCGGGTAATCCTGGGATCAGCCGTCACCCCGGCAGTAATGCTTTCAATATTGTAGCCTCTTCTGGAAAACAGACCTGATATCCGGCTCAGGACGCCGGAGGTATTATCCACAAGAAGCTGAAACACTTTTTTCCGCATAAAGCAACGCCTCCGTTGTTGATTTATTCTAGCAACATTGAGGAGCCTTGTCAACGTATGATAGTCAGTCATACTTATGATAACTCCCGGTTATATTATCCGCCTTATCTGTAAAACTGTGTTATACCGGGACAGGCAGGATCCCTGTCCCGGCCGCCCCTCATCCATCGCTTTCCGCGCATTTTGTCAGGGCAAGCGTCCCGGTGCGCGCCACTTCCACAATGCTGATGGTCTGCAGCATATCCAGAAAAGTCTGTACCCTCTCCGGGGTGTCGCAGATCTGGATCAGCATCATATGTTTGGACATATCGACGATGGAAGCATTCATGATCGCGCAATTCTCCATGACGTCCCGGCGGTTGTTCCGGTTGTATTTGATCTTTACCAGCATCAGTTCCCTGCTGATGCTGATCTGCTCGTCAAAGGTGCGTACCTTGATGACATCCAGCTTTTTGTTGAGCTGTTTTTCAATCTGTTCAATGGTCCTCTCATCTCCGGTGCTGACGATCGTCATGCAGGAAACCGCCGGATCATCCGTCTCCCCAACCGCAAGGGAGTCAATATTAAAACATCTTCTGGAAAACAGACCTGCCACCTTGCAGAGCACGCCGGACCTGTTTTCAACAAGAACCGAATATATTTTTTTCATTGCCTTTCTCCATTCCGCCACAGCCTTATTTTACCAGATCCATGGGATCGATCATGCACTCCATGAGATAAGAAGTATCGTCCTTCAGAAATTCATCCAGAGCGGGGTCGATCTGTTCATTGCGAGAAAGCTTCAGATAAGGGATATCATAGGCTTCCGCCAGCTTATCCAGTCTGGGGACGCCGGAAATGTCCACCACGGAATACCTGTCCTTATAGGTATAGTGCTGATATTCGCGGACCATTCCGAGATAGTTGTTCCGGAATACGGCGATCTTGACAGGGATCCGGTACTGGTGGATGGTTGCCAGCTCCATCATGGACATCTGAAAGGAACCGTCTCCGCAGACCGCGATGACCTGTTTGGACATATCTCCCACCTTGGCTCCCATCGCCGCAGGGATAGAATACCCCATGGTCCCCATACCGCCAGAGGTTAAGAACCTTCCCTGACGCACAATGTGATAGGAACAGGACCAGATCTGATTCTGTCCCACATCGGCCACATAGACGCCGTCCGGCTCCATGCGTTCGGACAGCCTGTGGATGAAGGCTTCCGGGTCCACGTAATCGGGATTGGGATGGCGGATCTGATGCATGGTCGCCCGGTATTCGTTCAGCTTCTCGATCCATTCTTCATGCTCACAGGTGAATTCCTGCTTTTCAAAATCTTCAAAAATATGTCTGGCGTCTCCCACCAGCGGGATGGTCGGCCCCGCGTTTTTGCCGATTTCCGCAGGATCGACATCGATATGTACCAGTACCTTGTCGTGCATGATAAGATCCGGCTGATTGACCGAACGGTCAGCCACGCGCGCGCCCACCATGATCAGCAGGTCGGACTCTTTCATCGCCCGGTTGGCATAAGGCTTTCCATTGTTTCCCACCATACCGTAGTACATGGGATGTTCCGTCGGCATGATGCCGATCCCCATCATGGTGGAGACCACAGGAATCCGGTATTTTTCCACAAAATGCCTCAGTTCCTCACAGGCTCCGCTTAAAGTCACACCGCCGCCCGCATAGATCAGAGGGCGTTTTGCCTTTTCCAGCTCATGGATGACTTTTTTGATCTGGACGGCGTGGCCCTTTACCGTGGGCTTATAGGTCCGCATATTCACTTCCTCCGGATAGCGGAACCTGCCAATCTGCGCGTTCTGGATATCCACCGGGATATCGATGAGGACAGGGCCTTTTCTTCCCGTGCTCGCCACATAAAAAGCTTCCCTGAAAATACGGGGAATGTCATTTGCATCGCGCACCAGATAGCTGTATTTGACAAAGGACTCCGCCGCGCCCGTGATATCCGCTTCCTGGAACACGTCGCTTCCCAAAAGCTCACTGTTGACCTGACCGGTGATGCATACAAGGGGAATGCTGTCAGCGAACGCCGTTGCGATCCCTGTCAGCAGGTTGGTCGCGCCGGGGCCGGAGGTAACGGCGCACACGCCGACCTTTCCTGTCACTCTTGCCATGCCGCTCGCTGCATGGGCGGCATTCTGTTCTGTCCGGATCAGGATCGTCCGGATATCGGAATTCAGGATACTGTCATAAAAGGGACAGATCGCAACGCCGGGATAGCCAAATACTTCTGTCACCCCTTCCAGTTCCAGACATTTTACTATCGCATCCGCTCCATTCATCTTCTCTATCTCCTGCCTTTCTTTCTCCTGTTATTATGAATTTAAAGCCCAAGAAGCCGTTTCGCAACGCGCACGGCATCCGCCGCGTCTTTCGCGTACCCGTCCGCATGGATCTCATCGGCGTAATCCTGGGTGATGACCGCGCCGCCGATGATGATCTTCGCAGTCAGTCCTGTCTCCTTTGCAAGAGCGATCACATGCTTCATTTCCTGCATGGTCGTGGTCATCAGGGCGGACAGCCCGATCAGCGCCGCATGGTTTTCCTGCGCCGATCGGATGATATCTTCTGCCGGTACATCCTTGCCGAGGTCTAACACCTGGAAGCCGTAATTTTTCATCATCAGTGCAACCAGGTTCTTTCCGATATCGTGGATATCCCCTTTTACTGTGGCCAGGATCACCACGGGAAGCGCTTCCCTTTCTTTTTCCTGAAGAAGATGGGGCTCCAGCACGCTGATGGAAAGCTTCATGGTTTCCGCCCCGGAGATCAACTGAGGCAGGAAGTATTTTCCGCTGTCAAACAGCTCTCCCACCCGGTTGATGGCGGGCATGAGAAAATCGTTCAGGATCGTTCCGGCTTCCATTCCCTCGTCCAGCGCCTTCTGAGTGAGGGCGGCGATGCCGTTTCGGCTGCCTTTCAGGACCGATTCATAGATTTCCGCTCCCCTGCCGGAGCCGGGAACGCTTTCGGCGTCAGATTTCTTTACGGTTTCAGATGCACCTTCTGCGGGAACGGCGGAAGGAGCAGCAGCCTTCTTTTCGGCTGTTTTCCCGGTGAACGCAATATAGCGCTCTGCGGCATCTCTCCGGTCCAGGAGCAGGTCGGAAACAAAAGCTGCAGCCATGAGCTGCTGCTGGGAAGGGTTTGCAATAGCCATGGTCAGACCTGCCTGGATGGCCATGGTCAGGAATGTGCTGTTGATCTGGATCCGTTCCGGCAGGCCGAAGGAAATATTGGAGAGCCCCACCACTGTGGCAAAGCCGTTCTGCCGGCAGTAACGGATGGTTTCCAGGGTTTCCAGGGCGGCTTTCGGATTCGCGCCTACAGTGGTCACCAGACCGTCCACGATGATATCTTCTCTGGTAAGCCCTAAGGAAGCTGCACGTTTCCATATTTTATCAATGATCTCCTTCTTTTCCTCCAGACTCTCCGGAAGGCCTGCATCCGACAACGGAAGGAGGATGAACATGGCGCCGTATTTCTTTGCCATGGGGATCAGCTTTTCAAATTTTTCCGTTTCCAGGGAGATGGAATTGATCAGCGCGCGCCCGGGGTATCTTCGGAGCGCAGCCTCCAGCACATCAATGTGGCTGGAATCCAGTGACAGGGGGAGCTGGGTTACCTGAGTCACCTCTTCCACCGCGCGCAGCATCAGCTCCTTCTCATCCACGCCGCTCATGCCCATATTGACATCCAGGATGGAAGCGCCCGCTTCTTCCTGCTCCTCCGCAAATTGCACCGTCCTGTCAAAGCGGCCCTCACGGAGCTCTGCCTGCAGATTCTTCTTTCCTGTTGGATTGATCCGTTCCCCTATGATGAGAAAAGGATCGGAAAGGCCGAAGGAAACGGTCTTCCGTTCTGAAGTCAGATACCGGATCCCTTCTGGCCGTCTGGGAACATCAGCGGGTTTCCTTCCTGAGACGGCCGCCGCAAGCCTACGGATGTGTTCCGGCGTGGTCCCGCAGCAGCCGCCCAGGATAACGGCGCCCGCTTCATAAACAGCCTCCATTTCCCGGGCAAAGGAAGGCGCGTCCATGTCATACACCGTTTTTCCGGTACTGTCCAGGGAAGGAAGTCCGGCATTCGGCTTGGCGATGACGGGAATGCGGGTCGCCTCCGTCATCTGCCTGATGATATGTGCCATCGCGTCCGGTCCGGTGGAACAGTTGGCCCCCACCGCATCCGCGCCAAGGCTCTCCAGCACAACAGCAGCCGTTACCGCATCCGTCCCATAGAGACTCCTGCCATCCTGCTCAAAGGTCATCGTCACCATCACCGGAAGGTCCGGACAGGTTTCCTTTGCGGCGATCATTGCTGCACGGCATTCCTGCAGGCTCATCATGGTTTCCACCACCAGCAGGTCCACGCCCGCTTCCAGCAGGCACCCGATCTGTTCCCGGTAAACATCCACCAGCTCTTCAAGATCCATATGTCCAATGGGAGAGAGCTGTTCCCCCGTCATCGTCAGATCCCCTGCGATCAGTGTATCCGGTCCGGCTGCTTTCTTGGATGCCTGCACCAGTGCAAAGGTCAATCCGCGGATCTCTTTTTCAAGTCCGTATTCCGCCAGCTTGATCCTGTTTGCCGTAAAGGTCGGCGCATAGAGGATGTCTGTCCCAGCGCTGACATATTCCCGCTGCAGGCCAGTCAGCACGTCCGGATGCTCCGTGATCCATTTTTCCGGGCAGACGCCGCCCGGCATGCCTCTCGCCATCAGGTTGGAGCCTGTTGCTCCATCCAGCATGACGATCCCTTTCTTTATGATGAAATCCCTAAATTCCTGTTTCGTCATTTTTTCTGTTCAGCCTTTCTTGCAAATATGAAACATTTTATCATGATTTTTGTCAAAAGGGAAGACGCGTACTTGCCTCCTTTTGCCGCGGCAGGATAAATATCCGTCGAAAAACAAAAGAAAAGTTGAGCCTGTCACAGGGATATGGTATAATCAGCAGGATGATTTTCAACAATTTGCATATTGAAATACATGATAAAATGATACGGACAGGAGGCACAAAAAGACAGCATGTGCGTTCGAAGGAAAATACATGATCATGAAAAAAGGGACAGGAGAAAAAATCAGGCAGAGATACCCCTTCCTGCCAGTGAGAGACTTTCTGCACGGCTTTCCGGCATAGCGCGTCTTTCTTCTGCCGCCATCTGCCTGTCCGCCCTGCTCCTTTCCGGCTGCGGCAGGGATCAGGCGCTGGAAACTTTTTATTCCGAGATGGAAGATTTCACAGTGAAGGCGAATCAGGATTTCCAGATGCTTTCCGGCATTGATCCCTCGTCGGAAACCGCCGTGGACGAACTGCTTTCCGCCATGGATTCCCTATCCGATACTTTTGAAATGCTCGCAGATATTTCCGTGCCTAAGGAGTTCGCTTCTATAGAAGAACTGGCGGATGAGGCATCCTCCTATATGACGGAAGCCGCCAGCCTGTACCATGAAGCCTACGCGGACGGCGGCTACTCGGAAAGCATTGCTGCCACGGCACAGGAAAATTACGACCGGGCGGTCATGCGCATGAACATCATTTCAGAAGTGCTTCAGGGAGAGACGCCGACGGAGGCTTCCGTTACGGTGACGACAGAAGCGGATGGATAAAAATGGGGAACAGGCGCTTTTGCACCTGCTCCCCTCTTTTATATCCTGAAAAGTCATTCTGTTTTATTATTGATTGCCGCCTGTGCTGCCGCGAGCCTTGCGATGGGAACGCGGAACGGCGAACAGGATACATAATTCAGGCCGATGCGGTGGCAGAATTCAATGGAGGAAGGATCTCCGCCATGCTCGCCGCAGATGCCCAGCTTCAGATCCGGGCGGGTGCTGCGTCCTTTTTCCGCCGCCATTCGGATGAGCTGTCCAACACCGTTCTGGTCCAGTTTGGCAAACGGGTCGGATTCGTAGATCTTGCTCTTATAATAGTCCACCAGGAATTTGCCCGCATCGTCACGGGAGAAGCCGTAGGTCATCTGGGTCAGGTCGTTGGTCCCGAAGGAGAAGAATTCAGCTTCCTCCGCGATCTCGTTCGCCAGCAGGGCTGCACGCGGGATCTCGATCATGGTTCCGATATGATAATGGAGGTCAGAATTTCTCTCCGCCTTTACCTTTTCCGCAGTATCCACGATCACATCCTTCACAAACTTCAGCTCCTTTTTATCGCCGACCAGAGGAACCATGATTTCGGGAACGATGTCGAAGCCCTTTTCTTCCTTTACTTCAATGGCGGCTTCAATTACCGCCCTGGTCTGCATTCTCGCGATCTCCGGATAGGTTACGGACAATCGGCACCCTCTGTGTCCCATCATCGGGTTGAATTCATGCAGGCTGTCGCAGGCGGCCTTCACTTCAGCCACGCTCAGGTTCATCTCAACCGCGAGATCTTCGATTTCCTTTTCATCGGTGGGAACGAACTCATGAAGCGGGGGATCGAGGAAACGGATGGTGACCGGATGGTCGCCCATCACCGCATAGATCGCCTTGAAATCGCCTTTCTGGAAGGGGATCAGCTCATTCAGCGCAGCTTCTCTCGCTTCGGTTGTCTTGGAAAGGATCATCTTGCGGATCTTAGGGATCCTTTCCGGAGCGAAGAACATGTGCTCTGTGCGGCACAGTCCGATACCTTCTGCGCCAAGGCGCAGAGCGTTGGCAGCATCCTCGGGCGTATCCGCATTGGTACGCACCTGCAGCTTGCGGAAGGAATCCGCCCATTCCATGATCCTTCTGAAATTTCCGCTGATCGTGGCAGCCTGGGTCGCGATATCGCCGTCATAAATCTTTCCGGTGGAACCGTCCAGGGAAATGTAATCGCCTTCCTGATAAGTCTTGCCGCCAAGCGTAAAGCATTTTTCTTCTTCATTGATGACGATGTCGCCGCAGCCGGAAATACATGCGGTTCCCATGCCTCTTGCGACGACCGCCGCATGGGAGGTCATTCCACCGCGCACAGTGAGCACACCTTCCGATGCGTGCATGCCTTCAATATCTTCCGGAGAGGTCTCCAGCCTGACCAGGATCACTCTCTCTCCTCTCTCATGCGCCTCCTTGGCATCTTCTGCAGTAAAATAAACCTTCCCTGCAGCAGCGCCGGGAGATGCAGGGAGGGCCTGTCCGATCACAACGCCATCTCTTAAAGCTTCCGGATCAAAAGTGGGATGCAGGAGCTGATCGAGGGATTTCGCTTCGATGCGGGTCACTGCCTCCTCCGGTGTGATCATGCCCTCGTCCACCAGATCACAGGCAACCTGCAGGGCGGCGGGAGCTGTCCTCTTTCCGTTCCTCGTCTGCAGGAAATAGAGCTTGCCCTCTTCGATGGTAAATTCCATATCCTGCATGTCACGGTAATGCTTTTCCAGGAGATTTGCGATCTCCACGAACTGTTTATAGCATTCCGGCATATCCTGTTCCAGTCTGGAGATCGGCTGAGGGGTACGGATTCCGGCAACCACGTCTTCCCCCTGTGCGTTGATCAGATATTCGCCGTATATGCCCTTTGCGCCTGTGGAAGGGTTCCTGGTAAACGCAACTCCCGTCCCGGAGGTGTTCCCCATATTTCCAAACACCATGGACTGGACATTCACTGCGGTTCCCCAATCGCTGGGGATATCGTTC
This sequence comes from Candidatus Eisenbergiella merdipullorum, assembly GCA_019118445.1. Classification (GTDB taxonomy): domain Bacteria; phylum Bacillota; class Clostridia; order Lachnospirales; family Lachnospiraceae; genus Eisenbergiella; species Eisenbergiella merdipullorum. The sequence continues at coordinate 11,958 of DWYY01000091.1, forward strand.
ATCCTGCGGTATACGATGGCGCGCTCATTGTCCCAGGAACGGAACACGGCTTTTACCGCTTCCATGAGCTGGACTTTCGGGTCCTGAGGAAATTCCTCTCCCATCTTGTCCTTGTAAATATCCTTAAAACGAACGATCACTTCCATCAGGTCTTCCGCCGTCAGATCAGTATCAAAATGCGCGTCTTTCTCATCCTTGATCTCGTCTAGGACCCTTTCAAAAAGAGATTTCGGGATTTCCATTACCACATCCGAAAACATCTGGATGAATCTGCGGTAGGAATCATAGGCAAATCTGGGGTTTCCGGTCTTTTTGGCGAAGCCTTCGACGGAAACATCAGTAAGGCCCAGATTCAGGATCGTATCCATCATTCCGGGCATGGACGCTCTGGCGCCGGAACGGACTGAAACGAGCAGAGGATTTTCGGTATCGCCAAATGTTTTTCCCTGCTGTTTTTCCAGTTCAGCAAGCGCGGTAAAGATCTGCTCCTGGATTTCTTCAGAAATCTGTCTTCCATTGTTGTAGTAGTCCGTACAGGCCTCCGTCGTCACGGTAAAGCCCTGCGGGATGGGAAGGCCCAGATTGGTCATTTCCGCCAGGTTGGCGCCCTTCCCGCCGAGGAGTGCCCGCATGTCTGCGTTTCCCTCCTTGAAAGAATAAACCCATTTTGCCATTGATTTGGTTCCCCCTTTGATCAAAATATTTGGTAAAGGTTTACAGACAAAAGTACATTTTGTCACTTATGTCCGTCACTGCTAAATCATTATAACATAGGGACCCGCATAATGCACGTAAAATATGTCATATTTTAGATAATTTTCCGCACTTTTACAGAAAAATTGTTCATTTCCAACAAATTTAGCTTCCGGCTGAACGCATGTCTTAGTCGCTACCCAGTAATAGCGGTCTCCACAATACGCTGTCAGCCCTTCTTCTCGCCTGTACCTCACGATACAAACCTTGGGAGTCGCTATGGGGTTCGTTGGCAACTACGCCCCTTGTGGACTTTTACCACAGACTGACGGCATGCCCGTCATACCGCAAAAAAGCCGGAACATCGCTGTCCCGGCTTTTCATTCCTATTCTGTTCAGGATTAAGATCAAAGGGAAACTTAAAAATCAAATTTATCAGCAAAATACGCTTCCAGCCCGTCAATCGGCACTCTCTCCTGTTCCATGGAATCACGAAAACGAACGGTCACACAGCCGTCATTTTCCGAATCAAAGTCGTAGGTCACACAGAACGGCGTTCCGATCTCATCCTGCCGGCGGTAACGCTTTCCGATATTTCCCCTGTCATCGTATTCACAATTATACTTCTGTGACAGCCTGTCATAAATCTTTTCCGCACCCTCGTTCAGCTTCTTGGAAAGCGGGAGCACACCGATCTTGACAGGAGCCAGCGCGGGATGGAAATGCAGCACCGTGCGGACATCCCCTTCCCCAATCTCTTCCTCGTCATATGCAGAACACAAGAATGCGAGGACCACGCGGTCCGCACCAAGGGAAGGCTCGATGACATAAGGGATGTAACGGATATTCTTCTGGTCGTCAAAATAGCTCAGGTCCTGTCCGGACACTTCCGAATGACGGCTCAGGTCATAGTCCGTCCTGTCCGCAATGCCCCACAGCTCTCCCCAGCCGAAGGGGAACAGGAATTCGATGTCCGTAGTCGCTTTGGAATAGAAGGAAAGCTCTTCCTTGTCATGATCCCTGACACGCATTTCTTCATCCTTCATGCCGAGGGACTTCAGCCAGTCGATACAGAACTGCTTCCAGTAAGCGAACCACTCCAGATCCGTATCGGGTTCGCAGAAAAATTCCAGCTCCATCTGTTCAAATTCACGGGTACGGAAGGTGAAGTTGCCCGGAGTGATCTCATTACGGAAAGATTTTCCGATCTGGCCGATACCGAAAGGAATCTTCTTGCGGGAAGTGCGCTGTACGTTCTTGAAGTTCACAAAAATGCCCTGTGCGGTTTCCGGGCGGAGATAAACCGTACTCTTGGCGTCTTCCGTCACGCCCTGGAAGGTCTTGAACATCAGGTTGAACTGGCGGATCTCCGTGAAATTATGCTTGCCGCAGGACGGACAGGGAATCTTATGTTCTTCGATGAAATCCATCATCTTTTCTTGGCTCCAGCCATCTACGGAACCATCCAGCTGGATGCCGTTTGCTTCCGCATAATCCTCGATCAGCTTGTCAGCGCGGAAACGCTCGTGGCATTCCTTACAGTCCATCAGAGGATCAGAGAAACCGCCCAGATGGCCGCTCGCGACCCACGTCTGGGGATTCATGAGAATGGCGCAGTCCACACCCACATTATAGCGGTTCCCGGTGATGAATTTCTGCCACCAGGCTTTTTTTACGTTATTTTTCAGCTCCACGCCCAGGTTTCCATAATCCCAGGTGTTAGCAAGTCCCCCGTAAATCTCGGAACCGGGATACACAAAGCCCCGCGCCTTGGCAAGCGCCACGATCTTTTCCATTGTTTTTTCCATGATTTCCTCCACTCTCTGCCGCGTCAGCGGCCCTCTGCTGCATTTATCTGAAAATGATATAGGAAAGCTCCTGAGAATCCGTCACCGTCGCTTCCCGGTTGCCGGTCACTTCCACGCTGCCGCTTGCGTACAGGATGTCCGCATAAGTTTTCACTACGATCGGTTCCCGCACGACGGCGATATGTCTCTCGCCCATCTCAAGGATGTCCTGCCGGCCGATCGAAGCCCCTTCCGCCTGGGCGCTTGCCAGTTGGACATCCAGGTCATAACCGGCATTGAAGGCATCTTTTACCGTCCCGCAGAAAAGTGCCTGCCTGTAAAAGGAAGAATAATCCTCCGCCCCCTCAAATGTCATGACCATGGTGATCACGCCGTCTGTGACCTCAGCGGAATCTACCCTGATCCTCTGGCTCCCGGCGTTTGTATTATATTCATCGACCTGTGCCTGGACCTGGCTTTCCAGTTCCTCCAGGCTATAGTAGGACGCCGAAAAATCCTCGACGATGGTATGGACCACTTCCCCGTTTTTCTTAAATTCCAAAGATGTTACATCTTCCGTACTTTTGTTCCCACCGCATCCGGCAAGCAGCATTGCTGCCGCCAGAAGAAGCAAAACCAATCTTCGCATATAGAAAACCTCACAATATCACATATCTTCCCCACTGTTCAGACAGACATCTTCCCTATTATATCCAACCTTTGCGGGTTTTTCAACCATAACTTGTCTGTCTTCGCATTTCCTGCCCCGGCGGGGTGGCGCCTTCAGAGGGTACGGTACGCCTTCAGAGGGTATCCAGTATCTGCAGGCTGTGAAAGGGTTCATTCAGGAAACGCTTTCGGTAGAAATCAGCCAGCTTTTTCAGCTCCTCAAGCACCAGCGGGCTGACCGTGAAGGTATACAGCTTTTCCACTGGGACGGTTGTCATATAGTGGATCGCATATACGGTGGAATCCTGCCATTTCTGTTCGTCTGGAATGCCGGGGAATTCTCCGTTGACCACGATCGAGCGGATCTCAAATATGTATCGGACAAGCTTCCTCGGAATGCTGGATGCCGACAGTGCCCTAAGGGACTGATAAAGGAGCTTTAAAAGCTCCTTTTCATCGTTGTTTTCCCTGGAACACCAATCACAGATCTCCAGAAAATACATGCCATAATACGCGCCTTCAAAATCCTGGCGGAGCGTCTCAAAATAATTGGAAATGGACGCATCCGCGAGCGTATAGGAGTTCCTTCCCGCATACAGCCCGAACTGCCCGAAAGAAAACGGGCAGGTAGGCGCCAGGAAACGGCTGTTCTGTTTCCTGGCGCCTCTGGCAAACACCGCCAGCTTTCCCCGTTCTTTTGTCAGGATGACCACTCTTTTGTCATATTCACCGATCGGCTCTGCCTTCAGGACGAGGCCGGTCACCGTCAACAAATCCTGCATAAGTATCCGTTCCCGCTTCCTTTGTTCCTTGTGTTTTTTCCGCCTTTGCGGCGTATTTCAGATAATCCTCCACCTTTCCTGACAGCAAAAACCGATTCCATTCGTTCCTATCCTCCATTTTTCGTACCATGCCTTTCCCTGTTCTCTTCTGTTTACAAAAGCGGCTGGTATTAGGTTCTGCTGTTTTGAGGACTTCTATACCGTATCTTTTGGATTGTAACCGAAATTTTTCAGGAGATAATCACTGTCCCGCCAGTCCTTTTTCACCTTCACCCAGAGCTGGAGGTTTACACGGCATCCCAGCATATCCTCGATGTCTGTGCGGGCTTTGGAGCCTATATTTTTCAGCATTGCCCCGCCTTTTCCGATGATGATTCCCTTATGGGAATCCTTTTCGCAGATGATGGTGGCTTCGATGTCCACAAGCTGTCCGCGCCGTTTCATGCTTTCCACAGCAACGGCAATGCCGTGCGGTACCTCGTCGCCAAGGCTTCGCAGCGCCTTTTCCCGGATCAGCTCTGCCACGATCTGCCTCTCTGGCTGATCGGTGACGGTATCTTCATCATAAAAAGGCTCTCCGTATGGCAGATATTTCAGGATGCAGCGGATCAGTTCATCCGTATTTGCTCCGGTTTTTGCGGATACGGGGACGATCTCTGCAAATTCCAGTTCTTTCCGGTAGGCGTCGATGGCAGGATAAACCTCATCTTTTTTCACCGTATCCGTCTTGTTGATGACAAGGATGACCGGCGTATGCTTCTGCGCCTTCTTCAACTGTTCGATGATGTAGCGCTCGCCCGCGCCGATAAAGGTGGTGGGCTCTACCAGCCAGAGGATGACGTCTACATCCTTTAACGTCCCTTCTGCGGCGCGCAGCATATAATTCCCGAGCTTGTTCTTTGCCCGGTTGATGCCGGGCGTGTCCAGAAATACGATCTGCCCCTCTTTTCCGGTATAAACCGCCTGGATGCGGTTCCTGGTGGTCTGCGGCTTGCGCGAAGTGATGGAAATCTTCTGCCCGACAAGACGGTTGATGAGCGTGGATTTGCCCACGTTTGGCCTGCCGATCAGCGTGGCAAAGCCGGAACGGAAAGCTTCCCCTCTCCCCTCTGCCCCGCTGTTCTCTTTTGTTCCCATATCTTTATGTTCTGCAAAATACGCATCCAGATCCATGCTGTTACTCCTTATCTGTATTGTTTTTTCCTGACAGCGGCGGGACCTGTCCCTGCTGCGGAGCCTGCCCTGGCTGTGAGCCGGCCTGCCCCTGCCGCGGCGGAACGGGACCGGGCGCTGCGCCCCCATGGTTTCCACACGGACGGTTTCCCAGCTGGCCTGTCCCCGGACGGCTTGCGCCTGACGACGGCCCGTAAACGGGACGGACACCTTTTCCCTGTGCGGCCCGTTTTGCATAGTTCTTTTCAGAAACGCGCAGCAGCAGCCGGATCACGACTACCGCGACGGCAATGATGACAGCCAGCACGAACAGGATGGGCAGGGAGATCACAAAGCCAATGAAAAATTCCCTGATCCCGTTCCCCACACGGTATACATTTTCTGTAAATCCGACCCGGATGCGTTCCCAGGTTCCTTTTTCGGCGGGCGGTGTATAATGCTCTACCTCGTCGATGGACAGATAGACCGTGCTGTAGCTGACTTGATCGTCCATCGTGCGAAGCTGGGATTCCATGCTCTCCAACTGATAGCGCACTTCCGTCAGACGGCTCTCCAGGGCAATGATCTCATCCAGCGTCTCCGCCTGCTCCATCAGGGAAAGAAGCCGGTCTTCTTCTTCCTCGTACATGCGCTTACGGCTCTCCAGGTCCACATAGGAAAGGGTCACATCCTCCACCGTTTCCTGCCGGGAGACGATATTGGAGATCTCTTCCACCTGCCGGATAAATTCATCAAGCCTGTCTGCAGGTATCCGGAGGGTCATATAAGCGCTGCGGCTCCCGATGCTGTTTTCATTGTAGGCATCGTACCGCTCCGTATAACCGCCAAGCTCTTCCACTCTGTTCTGTACGCTGGAAACCAGTCCGGAATAATCTTCTGTTTCCACCGTCATGGTCACGTTTTTGATCAGCTTTCTGTCAGAAGCCGCATTCTCTTCCACTTCGACGGGTTCCGCACCCGTATCCGCTTCCGCGATCTCCTCATAAATTCCGTCCGCCTGTGCACCAGACATCTCATTCGTCGACGCAGAATCGGAAGAACCGGAACTGGCTCCGCAGGCCGGAATCCCGAACAGGATCAGCGCTGCAGCGGCCAGAAGACAGATTTTCACACTCTTTTGTTTTCTGTTTTTCTTCTCTTTCATAAACCCCCCTTTGATAACGCGTAAATTTTCTGGATCAATACAGGTTTTCCAGATGCAGGAACATATCCTTTTCTTCTCTGAGCTTCTCCTCATTTCCGACCACGCAGAGGCAGTCGTCTTTCATAAAAGCGCGGATGTGGGCCGCGAGGGCGCGGATGTCCTCTTGTCCGGCGGAAAGCACCTCATCTCTTTCCTTCTGAAGATCCTCAAGCGTCTGATTGGTCAGAAAAGCGCTCATGGAGCGAAGTCCCTTTGCAGCCGGATTTAGCGGCGTGTCCATCTCACTGACGGCGCCGATGATGTACTGCGTCATGGTCCGCTCATCCCCGTCAAAATGCTCTACAAAATCGGCGGCCTTCTCATAGACCTCCACTGTTTCTTTGAGATTGGGGTCTCTGTAGGAAACAAAATAACTGTCCCCGCTCTTACCAAAGGAACACATACAGCCGTAGGCTCCGCCCTTAACGCGGACCTCCTGCCACAGGTACTCATAGCTCATCAGGACCTTCAGCACACGCAGCGCGCCCGTATAGGAAAGTCCTTTATTGATGAAGTTTCCGGCCCGACAGACGTACTGCACCTGGGAAGCGGACAGGAAACCTTCGTTTCTCTTCTCCGGTTCAATAGAAAAAGGCGTTCCTTTTACGGCATCCGTAAACAGGGAGTCCTTTACCTCTTTTGCAAGATCCAGGAACTCTTCGTAATGTTCCTTTGTTCCGATATAGTCGAGCAGCAGGTTTTCTGGACGGAAAATGCAGCGGACAAGCCGGTCAAGTTTGTCCTTCAGCTCTTCCTTTCTGCTATCAAAGTGCTTCTCCAGATCATCCACCAGGCGGTAAAAAGGCATGCCGCTCAGATGTTCCTGGATGGCAGCAGGCCTGGAAAAATAAGACATGGCGCGTCCCGCCGCCACGCTGTGCCCGGCGGAGATCAGGGCGGACTGCAGGTGGGATTTCAGCTCCGCCAGGATCTCATACAGCCTCTTTTCATCGTCAAAGCGGGAATGGAGCATGATCTCCTTCGAAAGCTGTACGGCGCGCCCCAGGTTGTCCTCCAGCGTTTTCGCCTTGATCTCAAAGGTTACCCTGCACTCCTCCAGGTTCTTCGCATTGGTGAAAAGGTTTGTCACCGCGGTGATCCCGCCTGTTTCCATGTTGATCTCATGGAACAGCTCTCCGTAGGAATGCTCCGTTGTATCCACATAGCCCAGCACCGCCTTCAGGATGCCGACATAGGGGAACAGCTCTCCCGGCACATTCTTCAGGTCGAACAGGAAGCGGAAATAGCTGATATGGTTGGTAAACAGCTCGTGGTACATCACCGTATTATCCCCAAGGGATCCGATCTCATTGACCAGCGGCTCCGCCTCTTTCCGGATGTCCTCCCGCTTTAAGAGGGGAATGCAGGAAAGCGCTTCCTTCGTATCCGGCGTTTCCTGATATTTCCTAAGTTCTTGGGTCTCATGGACGATACCGGAGATCTCCTCAGGAGAAAGTCCGGCCTTGTAGTCGGCCAGTTTTTTTTGTAAATGATCATCATGCTCTTTGGAAAGCCCTTTCTTAGGCTCCAACGTCAGGATGCTCTTGTGACGGTTCTCGATCATATAAGTCCGGATCAGCTTTTCATAATAATCGGTATCCGCCTTCTTTCGCAGGCTCTTATAGGTCTCTCCGGCTTCGATATGGATGAAAGGCTTCGTATCATCATACAGCCAGCTGTCCAGAACCTGCAGGCCGTACATAAGCCCGGCGGGATAGGAACCGAAATCGGCCTCTCTGTAGCGGAACTCATAATAATTCAGGCCCGCCTTCAGGGCTTTTTTGTCTATGCCATCCTTTGCCAGCCGTGCCAGCTCGCTCTCGATCGTCTCCACGAAAGCATCCTTATCGGAAAGGTTCGCGTTCTTTGCGATAATACTGAAATAGGGCTGACGCAAGCCGTTTTCATAGTAGCTGTAAACATCCTTGCCGATCTTTTTATCCAGCAGCGCCTGTTTCAGGGGAGCGCCCGGCGCGCTGCACAGGGCGTAGTCCAGCACCTGAAAGGCGATGTAACGCTCCCGGTCCAGATTGTCGCCCACAACGATATTATAGGAAAGGTAGGTATTGTCCTTTTCCGGCTCGCTGTCCGTGATGGGATACACTCCGGAGGTCTCTTTTTTTTCCGTAAAAGGCGGCTGCACGCTGATCTCGGAATCCACCTCGATCCGGTCAAAATGGGACAGGTACTCCCGGTCCAGATAGTCCAGCTTCTCCGCCATGTCCATATTTCCGTACAGGTAAATATAGCTGTTGGAGGGGTGATAAAATTTCCGGTGGAAATCCAGGAATTCCTCATAGGTCAACTCCGGGATCACATCCGGATCGCCGCCGGACTCCATGGCATAGGGTGTATCGGGATACAGGGTTTCGGAAATCTTCCTCTCCAACACATCGTCCGGAGAAGAAAAAGCGCCCTTCATTTCATTATAGACCACACCGTTTATGGAAAGCTCCGCCTCCGGCGCTTCCAGCTCGTAATGCCAGCCCTCCTGCTCGAAGATCTTCTTTTCTTTATAAATATTAGGATAGAAAACCGCGTCCAGATAAACGTGCATCAGGTTCTGAAAATCTGTGTCGTTGCAGCTCGCGACCGGGTATACCGTCTTGTCCGGATAGGTCATGGCGTTTAAAAAAGTGTTCAGGCTGCCCTTAGCCAGCTCTATAAACGGGTCCTTCACCGGGAAATCCCGGCTGCCCTCCAGCACAGAATGCTCGATGATATGCGCCACGCCCGTGCTGTTCTTCGGCGGGGTGCGGAATCCGATATAGAACACCTTGTTTTCATCCTCATTGGACAAAAGGGCAATCCTAGCTCCGCTCTTCTTATGTTCCAGCAGGCAGCTTGAGGAATTCAGGTCCTCGATCCGCCGCATTTCAAGAATCGAATAATTTGTCAGTTCTTCCAGCTTCATATCTGCCTCCATACAGTTTGCTTTTGTTGCTGTGTTTTTGCATAGAATAAAGTATATCATCTTTTGGAGGAATTATAAAGCTTGAGTTATTTCCTGCAAAAGCCCTTAAACTCTTCACGTGATGTGCCTAGTGTCCGGCTCTGTGCTTGCTCTCACCAATTTTGTGAATCTTATTTTGAAAGTCCAAAAATTGCTTATGTTCCGAAACGAATTATGACATATCTTCTGTGCGCTTTCTGCTGTCTTGCCATTTCTGGTACGATACAGGCAGTTTATGCCCAGGGTGAAACACCGGCCTGTACAGGTGTGTACCGCAATATTGACACCTTTCTGCAGGATGGCGTAAAAAAGCTCATATTCCCTCGATGTCTGTGACCATTGTGAGCGATGATGAGGTCCTGTTTTCTGCGTGCTACGGTGACTGTGAAAGCAGCGATACGCTGTTCTTTCTCGGCTCTGCCAGCAAATCCTTCACTGCTGTCTGCATCATGCAGTTGGCAAAAGATGGGAAAATAGACTTGGAGGCGCCTGTGGCCGCTTATCTTCCAGCTGCAACAGACGGCGCTGGAATCTCTGTAAGCCAGCTGCTGGATCACACAAGCGGGCTTGGCCGATACCAGCCTCTCAAAAATTAAAGGTCGTAATATTGGGGGCCTTGTAAATATAAATATCCTTCCTCAAAAGACGCCTGGATCACCGTCCCTGCCGGATATACCTCATCTTCCACAGACGATCTGGGAAAATATCTGCAGATGTATCTGAACGGAGGAAACGGCATTCTCTCAGAATCCGGCAATGACAGGATGCTTTATGGGGATGCCGTCTATGGGGATGGAGACATCCCTTATTGGTACAGCTATGGATGGACCCGGATCGAAGAACCCCTTTCCGAACCGGTACTGCCCCATAACGGGATTCCTTTTGAGCACGAGTCAGCGCAGGCTTTTTCTCCGTACAGGCCTTTGCAGGAAAGAAGCCCGGTACAGCCGTTTTCGTACCTGAAGACCCAGGAGGCAGGCAAGGAACAGCGAACAGATATCCTTGACCAGATAGGGCACAGAAACCAGGACCGCCGCCTGCCAGAAGCTTAGGTTTCCGAGAATGGCAAACTGTGCCGTTCCGAGCACATGACAGATGACAAGGCCGAGGATCCCTATCAGAAAACCTGCAGCCATGGAAGAAAGAGTGCCTTTTCTTTTCTCAGGCTTTTTCTTTTCCCCGACCTTTTTCCCATCACCATCAGCGGATCCCGCCATCATCGCCGCGCCCAGTCCCGCAAAGAAAGCGAGGAACAGGAACCCCCAGATAAAGCCGCCCGTCTTGCCGACAATCGCGCCGAGACCGCCGTTGAAGCCGGAAAATACGGGGACACCCACCGCGCCCAGCAGGATGTAGACAAAAGTGGCGATCGATCCGCGTTTTGCCCCGAGCACCACGCCCGTAAGCGCCACCGCGAAGGTCTGAAGCGTAACCGGAACGCCGGAAGGAAGAGGGATCGCGATCTGCGCCAGGACGGCGATCACTGCCGCGAACATTGCCGTTATGACCATGGTTTTTGTTGATTTCATTGCTGTACTCTCCCTGATGGTTTTTGAAAGCGGTGTGGAAAGAGGAAAACTTTTCCATTTCCAGATGCTTCCCTTTCAGGAAAAAGAATAACATGGGCGAAGGCATAATGTCAACTTGTTTTAAACAATAGTTGACAATAGTAGCAAACCCGGTCTTTCAGACCACCACCATGGCAAGCCCCAGCTTGCTGATATGCATCTCCTCCACCACGATCGTATCTTTTTTCCGGTGCAATTCTTCGCTGTCCACCACTTCATCCAGCGTATATTCCCGGTTGACGTATCCCGGCTTTTTCCGTTTTTTTCCATCCGCTTCCTGCCAGACGCTCATCCGGAACTGTGTCCTCATTTTTTTCATGGCGCGGTAGGAGGCGCTGTCCTTCGTCAGATAAAAGAGATGATTTTCCGGGGTGGTGTCTTCGGCTACCTCTTTCAGGAAGATGCGGACGATCACTTCACGGAGTTTGTGCGGAAGCTCCTCATTTTCCGCAAGCTCTCCGTAGGTGGAACGGGCTCCGATATAAATGTTGGAAATATCCTGGATCATATATTTAAAATCATTATCTGCCATTTCCGTCTCCATTTCATGCCTTATGCCCTTCAGACGCATCCGGAGGGCCTTTAATTTTCTGTCTTGCTGTCGATATCCTCAATGGCGTCGCCCGAAAGGTCTACCGCTTCCTTCAGGTCAAAGAGGCTCATCCCGGTTTCATCCGCAAGCTCTGAAAGCGTCACCTTCCGCCCCAGGCTTTCCGCAAGCTCTCTCGCCTGATCCGCGACCGTATTGACCTTGTCGGCAATCTTCTGCCCCGTTTCTTTTTCCTGGACGTTCTCAGCGATATGGTTCTCCATCGCTTCCATGATCATGCTTCCGATCAGCCCTTCCGCCTGGGACGCATTTTCCGCACTCTGCAGCATTTCCACAGCCATGGCAAGAGCCAGATTCCCTTCCCCGATCAGATCCTCCAGGAGCGCTCCCTGGCCCGCGTACAGCTTCGCGATATCGGCCACCTGGGGCAGATAGATTTCTGTCAGCCGCCTTTTCGCATCCGCATCACCCGCCATGGCGGACAGTGTGACCGCTTCTTTTTCACCGTCGGAAGGAGACTCCATTCCGGCAAGCCCTTCCAGATAAGAATCCAGATAATCGATCTCCTCCTGCGACAGATATTCCTCCGGGTCAAGCGGTTCCCCGATCCCGATCTTCTGTCCGGTAAGATAATCGAAGACCAGTTTCATCTGGCCTTCATCAAAATGCATATCCGCAAATGCATCCCGCACCTGCTTCTCCTGTACCAGACCGCCCTGCTCCTTTGCAAGACGCTTGATGCTTTCAAGCCGGGCGGCAAATTCCATTTCCTGATTCATATGATCTTCCCTCTTTATTTCACTTCATGCGGCGGTTTGACATGCACATGGGTATAAAGATGATACTGGCAGTATTCATAGTTTCCGTAGCATTTGGAACAGAAACGGAACTCCAGGGTGGGATCATCTTCTTCCGTCCTGCCGCACACCGCGCATCTGTGTTTCGTAACATGGTTTGACGAACGCGTCTGCCGCCGGAATTCATGCCGCCGCCTCATCTGTTTCGGCGACATGTGGATGCGGTTCCTGCTGGTAAAGAAAAATACGATGAAATTCAGCAGGGAGGAGCCGATCACAACCCAGGTCACGATCCCGCCGGAAAGGGCGGAATAGATCAGTAGCGCCGCGTAAATGATCCCCAGCCATTTGACCCGGATAGGAATGATGAACATGAGAAGCACCTGCATATCCGGAAAAGTTGCCGCATAAGCGAGAAAGATCGACATATTGATGTAGTAGGTGGAAAAGGCCCCGAAATATACTGCCGTCCCGCTGTTTAAGATATAGACCGTATCCGTTCCCATAGGGATCGCCGTTGCTCCTGAGATCAGGCAGAACAGGAACAGAAGGATGCTGCCCAGGATCGTAAACAGCATGCCGGAAAACAGGTACACATTATACCGATAGGTACCCCAGACCCGTTCCAACTGGGTACCGATCGAATAATAAAACACCAGCGTAATGAGAACAAAAAAGATATTTGAAGTGTCCGGCGGAATGATGACCCAGGTAATAAGCCGCCAGATCTGCCCATGGGTGAAGATTTCAAAAGGGTCGAGAGTGAGGTAGCCCAGAAACGCCGGATTGATCCGATAGATCAGATAACCCACCGCATAGCAGATCACCAGGTACAGGGAAAGATTCGGGATCGCATATCTGCCGAACTTTCTCTCAAATTTATTGGAAAAACCGTTTCCTGTCATATTCATTAACTCCTTTGTCCGCGTCATCCTTCAGTCATTTTATCATTAAGGCACCCAAAAGTAAACGGACGCTTTGCTGATTTAAGAAAAGTTATAAAAACTTTATATTTTGTCCAATGTCAGCGGCAAATACCGTATTTACCATGCTTCTACGCTTTCTGCACAACTGTTTGTGAAACGGCAGGTCAGTTTTTAGCAGGTTCTTAGGTTGCTTTTCCTGAAACTGTGTCGTATAATGTAACAGTTAGTCGAAAACACACATTAAATAAGAAGAAAGGAAGAAAATGGCAATATGAGTAACACAAATACTTCCCTTTCCGAAGGCGGAAAGTTTTACAGTCTTGGGATCGATATCGGTTCCACCACGGTAAAGATCGCCATCCTGGATGAGTCGCATCACATCCTTTTTTCCGATTATAAGAGGCATTTTGCTAATATACAGGAAACCCTGACCGAGCTTCTCAATGAAAGCTGGCAGAAGCTGGGAGATCTGACCCTTCATCCTATGATCACCGGTTCCGGCGGCCTGACGCTCGCGAACCACCTGGGCGTTCCATTTGTCCAAGAGGTCATCTCCGTTTCCACCGCTCTGCAGGAGCTGGCCCCGAAAACGGATGTGGCGATAGAGCTTGGCGGAGAGGACGCAAAGATCATTTATTTTGAAAACGGAAACGTGGAGCAGCGCATGAACGGCATCTGCGCCGGAGGCACGGGTTCCTTTATCGACCAGATGGCTTCCCTTCTGCAGACCGATGCAGCAGGGCTGAACGAATACGCGAAAAATTACAAGTCCCTTTACACCATCGCGGCGCGCTGCGGCGTATTTGCCAAATCAGATATCCAGCCGCTGATCAATGAAGGGGCGACCAAAGAGGATCTGGCCGCATCCATCTTCCAGGCAGTGGTCAACCAGACCATCAGCGGCCTGGCCTGCGGTAAGCCGATCCGCGGCCATGTGGCATTTCTGGGAGGGCCGCTCCATTTCCTCTCCGAACTGAAGAAGGCTTTTGTCCGCACGCTGAAGCTGGACGAGGAACATACCATTGAAACTGATAATTCCCATCTGTTTGCTGCCATCGGTTCCGCGATGAACAGCAAGGCAGAAGTCTCCTTCACCATGCAGGAAATGGTGAAAAAGCTTTCCGGCGGCATCAAGATGGAATTTGAAGTGGAACGTATGGAGCCTCTTTTTGCTTCAGAAGAAGAATATGAAGAATTCAAGGCGCGCCATGACAGCCACTGCGTCAGGACCGCTCCGCTGGAGGACTATGCGGGCAACTGCTTTCTGGGCATCGATGCGGGCAGCACCACCACGAAAGTGGCCCTGGTGGGTGAGGACGGCTCCCTGCTGTATTCCTTCTACAGCAATAACAACGGAAGTCCCCTGAAAACAGCCATCGGCGCCATTCAGGACATTTACGCAAAGCTTCCCAAGGGAGTCCGCATCGTGCGCTCCTGCTCCACCGGATACGGGGAAGCGCTGATGAAGGCCGCCTTCCTGCTGGATGACGGCGAAGTGGAGACGGTGGCCCATTATCACGCCGCGGCCTTTTTTGACCCGCAGGTGGACTGCATCCTTGATATCGGCGGTCAGGACATGAAATGTATCAAGATCAAGAACGGCACCGTAGACAGCGTACAGTTAAATGAAGCCTGCTCCTCCGGCTGCGGTTCCTTTATCGAGACATTTGCCAAGTCCTTAAACTACAGCGTACAGGACTTCGCCAAAGCCGCTCTTTTTGCAAAACATCCCATCGATCTGGGAACTCGCTGCACCGTTTTCATGAATTCCAAGGTGAAGCAGGCCCAGAAGGAGGGCGCGGAGGTGGCCGATATCTCGGCCGGACTCGCCTATTCCGTCATCAAGAACGCGCTGTTCAAGGTTATCAAGGTTTCCGACGCCTCTGAGCTCGGTAAGCAGATCGTGGTTCAGGGCGGGACTTTTTATAACGACGCTGTGCTCAGGAGCTTTGAAAAGATCGCGGGATGCGAAGCGATCCGTCCTGATATCGCCGGCATCATGGGCGCGTTCGGCGCGGCTCTGATCGCGAGGGACAACTATACCACCGGATATCAGACCACCATGCTGACCATTGACCAGATCAATTCCCTGGAATTCGAGACCAGCATGGCGAAGTGCAAGGGCTGCACCAACAACTGCCGTCTGACCATCAACCGTTTCTCCGGCGGCCGTCAGTATATTTCCGGCAACCGCTGCGAACGCGGCCTCGGAAAGCCCAAGAATCCCAGCCAGGTCCCGAACCTGTTCGAGTACAAGCTGAAGAGACTGTTTTCCTACGAGCCTCTGTCCGCAGACAAGGCATACCGCGGCCGTGTGGGAATCCCAAGGGTGCTTAACATGTACGAGAACTATCCGTTCTGGTATACTTTCTTCACTCAGCTTGGGTATCAGGTGGTGCTCTCCCCCAGCTCCACGCATGCCATTTATGAACTGGGCATCGAATCGATCCCCAGCGAATCGGAGTGCTATCCGGCCAAGCTGGCCCATGGACATGTGGCCTGGCTGATCAAGCAGGGAGTTGATTTCATCTTCTATCCTGCACTGTTCTATGAGAGGAAAGAGACGGAAGGTGCGAACAACCATTACAACTGCCCTATCGTCACATCCTATTCCGAAAACATCAAGAACAATGTGGAAGAAATCGGACGCGGCGAGGCTGTGCTGCGCAATCCCTTTATGGCGTTTACTAGTCTGGAGACCGCAACAGACGCCCTGATCAAAGAATTTAAGGAGCTTCCGGCGGAAGAAGTCCGCAGAGCGGCCGCGAAGGGCTGGGAAGAGATGGCCGCCTCCCATGAAGACATCAAGAGAAAGGGAGAAGAAGTCCTCGACTGGCTGGAAAAGAACCACAAACAGGGAATTGTCCTGGCCGGCCGTCCCTACCATCTGGATCCAGAGATCAACCACGGCATTCCGGAGCTGATCACCTCCTACGGCCTTGCCGTGCTCACGGAGGATTCCGTTGCACATCTGGGAAAGGTGGACCGTCCGCTCATTGTATCCGACCAGTGGATGTATCACTCCAGGCTCTACGCGGCTGCGGCTTTTGTGCGCACCAGGGACGATCTGAACCTGATCCAGCTCAATTCCTTCGGCTGCGGGCTGGACGCCGTGACAACGGATCAGGTGAACGACATTCTCTCCGGCTCCGGGAAGATCTACACCTGCCTGAAGATCGACGAGGTGAACAACCTGGGCGCCGCCAGGATCCGTATCCGTTCCCTGCTTGCCGCTATCCGGGAAAAGGAGAAGAAGCATGAAAAGAGGGAGATCCATTCCACCGCGCTCAACCGTGTGGTCTTCACGGAAGAAATGCGCAAAGATTATACCATCCTCTGCCCGCAGATGTCTCCGATCCATTTTGAACTGCTGGAAGATGTTTTCAGGGTCTGCGGCTATCATCTGGAGGTCATGGACAATGACAACCGCCGCGCAGTGGACATGGGCCTGAAATATGTGAATAATGACGCCTGTTATCCTTCCCTGATCGTAGTAGGACAGATCATGGACGCACTGCTTTCCGGAAAGTATGATGTGAACAAAGTAGCTGTAGTCATGACCCAGACTGGAGGAGGCTGCCGGGCCACCAACTATGTGGGATTCATCCGCCGTGCCCTGGAAAAGGCCGGCCTGGAACAGGTCCCCGTCATTTCCATCAATATGGCCGGCATCGAGAGCAATCCGGGATTTAAGCTGGATCTAAATCTGCTGATCCGCGCATTATACGGCGCGGTATTCGGAGATATTTTCATGCGGTGTGTCTATCGGATGCGCCCTTATGAACTGACTCCCGGCAGCGTTGAAGCCTGCCACCGGAAGTGGGTGGAAAAATGCAGGACCTTCCTTACATCGAAACGGCCGGGTATACCCACCTTCTTCAAGATGTGCAGACAGATGATCGAAGACTTTGACAATATACCGATCTCCGACGAGCCTAAGCCCCGTGTGGGTATCGTGGGCGAGATCCTGGTGAAATTCGCGCCTGCGGCCAATAACCATCTGGTAGAGCTTCTGGAATCGGAAGGCGCGGAGGCGGTAGTTCCTGACCTGCTCGATTTTATGTTCTACTGCTTCTATAACCAGATCTATAAAGCGGAGCATCTGGGAACCAGCAAAAAGACAGCACTTGTCGCAAAAGCGGGCATCCGTGCCATGGAATGGATGCGCTCCGGCGCGAGAAAAGCCTTTGAAAAATCAAAGCATTTCCATGCGCCCACAAAGATAGAAACCATTGCTTCCTATGCGGAGCCCATCGTTTCCATAGGAAACCAGACGGGTGAAGGCTGGTTCCTCACAGGAGAGATGGTGGAACTGATCAAGACCGGCACCAACAATATCGTATGCACCCAGCCCTTCGGCTGCCTGCCGAACCATGTC
Organism: Candidatus Eisenbergiella merdipullorum; assembly: GCA_019118445.1. Taxonomy (GTDB): domain Bacteria; phylum Bacillota; class Clostridia; order Lachnospirales; family Lachnospiraceae; genus Eisenbergiella; species Eisenbergiella merdipullorum. The sequence continues at coordinate 29,417 of DWYY01000091.1, forward strand.
GTGGGGAAAGGAGTCATCAAGGAGCTGCGCAGACGCTATCCCAAATCCAATGTGGTTGCCATCGACTATGACCCCGGCGCCAGCGAGGTGAACCAGTTGAACCGGATCAAACTGATGCTTTCCACCGCTCAGAAAAACCTGAAAAAGGAGCTGGAAGAAAATGGGCAGTTGAAAGCCGTTCCCGGGAAAATGGAATCGACTGAGGAAAAGGAAACAGCCCATGAAGAAAGTATACGGGAAGATGAAAGAACTTCTGCCTGACCGGCCGGAAAAGGTACCTTTTTTGTCCGTATTTTTGTATGAATTACAGTTGGAAATGCCAGCGGAATGTGTTATTCTGGGATTGTGCTGTTTAGAAACTACTCTGAAAGGAAAAGTAATTGCATGAAAATAAGAATTGTTTCGGCTGCGCTTTCAGCCTGTCTTCTGTTGGGCACTCCTCTTCCGCTGTCAGCCGCGCAGGCTCTGCCAGTTGGCGGGATCACGACCACGGTCTCTGACGGCAGATATATTGATTCCGGCTGGATGGGCCAAGCTCTTATCCTCACACTGAACGGTCAGAGCTGGGCGATGGGATTAAACCTTATGAGCGATTATCCCGTGTTTCTTTCTGATGACGGAGGCGTCAGGCAGTGTGTGATCGGAGACAGCGCCGTGATCGACGTTTTTCTCTCCGCTATCAATGAACAGCTGAAAGGCCAGATTTTTAACAGTGACTCTCCGATTTTTGATACCGGAACGGGAAGCTACATCTATAATTCCGGACAGACCTATTATCAACTGAATGACAATGTGAAGGCGTGGATCCTCACGACTCTTCAGCAGCAGTTTGCCGCGGGAAAGCCGCAGACGCTCACGCTGGAGCTGACTGACGGCTATCTGACTCCTGTCGTGATGGAAGGCACGCTGACCTACAGCCCGGATTTTGTGCTGTCGGGGACCTGCACTACCAGCTTTTCCACCAGTTCCTCCAACCGGATCAATAACATTGAGGTGGCGGCAGGCCATCTGAACAATATGGTCATCATGCCGGGACAGGAGGTTTCCGTCAGCGACGCCATCAAGCCGCGTACCACGGAAAACGGCTATAGATCTGCCGGAGCTTATCTGAACGGAAGAACCGTCCCCGCCATCGGCGGAGGCATCTGCCAGGTATCTTCCACCGTCTACAACGCGGTGAAAAATTCCGGACTTACGGTGCTGGAAAGGCATCCTCACAGCATGCCCGTCCACTATCTTCCTCTTGGGCTGGATGCGGCTATTTCCGCCGGGACAAAGGATCTTCGCTTCCGTAACGACTATTCCGCTCCCGTCATCCTGCAGGCTTATACAGAAGGGAAAAATCTCATCGTAAACTGCCTGGTCTGGAACCATGATCTGAATGGGCGCACTTTTAAGCTATGGTCGAAGGAAACGGGAAGTCTTTCCGCCAAAACCTATTTCACCACCTATCAGGACGGCGAGGAGGTCAGCACGGAATATGTCGGAGCTTCCTACTACATGGCGCCTAAGCCTGCGGATTCTGATGCGGAGGATGAATAAATGCTTTTTTAACGGGCCGGAAGGATTTTTGTTCTAAAAACATTAAAGCCGGAGGGCCGGATGAATCCATGCGGATCATCCGGCACCCGGCTCTTTTTCACTCTCCAACGCCTTTTTCTTCCATTTCCCGCGGCGATAGGCGATCAACGTGATACACGCACCCAGCACCCACGAAATGAGCATGGAAATGAAAATACATTCACTTCGCCCATTCGGATACGCTTCACTTCTGGTCAGCCATGCGATCCCGTAAGCGAGGGGAACACGGATGACCACTGTGGTGATCAGAGAAATCCACATGGGTGTCATGGTATCACCCGCTCCTCTCATCACGCCGGACAGACACTGCGTCACAGCCATCGCGATATAACCCACGGCCAAGATCCGCATCATATAAACACTCAGATTGACAAGCTCTGTGGTCTGTGTGAAAATTTCCATCAGATATCTGCCAAACAGGAGAATTCCACAGGTGATCAGCACGGATACTCCGATGGCAGTCAGTGTGCCCTCCTTTGCCCCTCTTTTCACCCGGTCATATTTTTTTGCTCCTACATTCTGTCCCGCGAAGGTGGTCAGTGCAGTACCGAAGGAAAAATTCGGCATCATGGCGAATCCGTCCACACGCATGATGATCACATTGGCGGCGATCAGCATTTCTCCGAAGCTGTTGGTCAACGACTGCACCACGATCATTGCCATGGAAAAAATGGCCTGCGTCAGCCCGGAAGGCAGTCCCAGCCGGATCATGTCCACGGCATGCTTCTTCTGCGGTTTCAGGGAAGAAAGCTTCAGTTCAAAAATGTCCTTCATTTTTGTCAGCTTGATCATGCAGAGGATCGCCGATACCGCCTGGGCGATCGCGGTAGCAAGAGATACGCCGGCAACGCCCATATCAAAGGCTGTCACAAAAAGGACATCCAGGAAGATATTCAATACCGTTGCCACCAGCAGATAGAGAAGGGCGGAAACAGAATCTCCAAGACCCCTGAGGATTCCACTCAGTATATTATAATAAGCCATTCCTGCAATACCGACGAACAGAATTATGAGATAGGATGCGCACCAGTCGATGATGCTGTCGGGCGTGTTCAGAAGATTCAGCAGCGGGCGGACGAGAAATGGCCCGATGATCATGATCAGGACAGAAGCCACAGCTGTCAGCGTGATGCTGCAGCCGATGGAGCCTGCCAGCTCCTCCTTTTCCTTCGCGCCAAAATACTGTGAAACCATAATTCCCGCACCTACCGAAATGCCGACAAAGAGCACAAGCAGAAGGTTCAGGATCGGGCCTGCGCTTCCGACTGCCGCGAGCGCATTATCCCCCACATATCTGCCCACCACGATGCTGTCCACCGTGTTGTAAAGCTGTTGAGCAATATTTCCGATCAGCATGGGAATGGCAAACATCACGATTTTGCTTCCCGGTTTTCCCTCCGTCATATCAATGGGTTCAAAAAACGCCGACAGACGGAATTTTTTCTTTTGTCCCTCCATATTTCCCTCCGGTTTTTCTTTTTTTCGTTTGCTGCCTGCCGGAAGGACATCCCCCTTTTCCTTCCGCATGGCAGGTCTTTTCAGCCGTACAAAAAATATTATATCGTGTTTCTGTTCAGAACGCAATTCTATCATTCTGATCTTTTCAGCAAAATACCGGCCCTGCCGGGCATTCCTCAAAATCCCTGTTGCGGAATGCACAGAGATATGGGGCGCCTTCAGCATGCGGCCGGTATTTTTTTGTTTTGAGCTGATCTGAGAATGGCGGAGATGCTTCCCGTTCCCTACGCGATATTCGCTGTCTCTGTTCCGCTCTCCTGTGCGTTAAGCTGCGCCAGTACCTCCTCCACGGAAACGCCCGCTTCATCCAGCGCGTCAGAGAGCTTTTCCAGCTCCTGCCTTTTCTTCTGATCCAGCAGTTCCTGCAATTCCACATACAGTTCCTGTGTCCTGTTTTCCAGGTTATAGATGGACTGCTGGGTTTCGCGGATTCTTTCGTCCAGCGTCAGTTTCTTCCTGCCTCTAGGCATAACATGTCCTCCTCTGCTTATTTTTCCGGGCATGAAAGACGTATTTGTTCCAAATACCTCCCTGTTCCTGTATAAAAGTATATGGGGATCGGATGGAAAATATTCACAGTCAAACTATTTATTTTTCAGCAGAACACATCATAATTGATCGTCCGGTAGAACATCTGCCGCACCTGCTCGAAGCTTTCCGGATGGCAGCCAAGGATCCACATCAGCTTCGTAAACACCGCCTCCAGGTTCATGTCATAGGCTTCCAAAAGGCGGAACTGCTCCTGAACGCGCTTTCCCACTTCATAGACCCCGATGTTGCTTCCCTCATAGGTCACCTGGGTGGTCATCACGACGATCTTTCCAGTCCCGTATTCCTTCATCAGGTTCTCAAATTCCTGCAGGATGCTGTCCGGGATGCCTCCCACGCCGAAGCTTTCCACGATGATGCCGTCGTAGCGGGCAAAGATTTCCTTCAGGATGAGGGGAGAGATTCCGGGCGTGAGCTTCAAGAGAAATACTTTGGAGTCCATTTCATGATAGAAAACAGGACCTCCATCCATTTTCTTAGGTTCAATATAGCGCACCAGATGCTCGTCACGCATCACGGCAAGTTCCGGGTAATTGATGCTGGAAAAGGCGTTATAGCTCATGCTTTTGGTTTTCTTGGCTCTTGTCCCGGCAATGATCTTGCCGCCGAATACCAGGCTGACGCCGGTGGAGGCGTCGTCCAGCGCATAGAGGATACTGTCCCTCAGGTTCATCCTCGCGTCGGAAATCTCCATTTCCAGAGGACGCTGGGAGCCTGTGAGGACGATGGGCTTGGGGGAATTCTGGATCATATAGGATAAAGCGGCCGCCGTATATGCCATAGTGTCCGTTCCATGACAGACGATGAAACCGTCATAGTTCCAATAATGCGTCTCGATCTCTCTCGCAATCTGTTTCCAGTGAGCGCAGGTCATATTGGTGCTGTCGATGCGAAACAGGTTTCTGGCCTCCAGAGTACAGAGCTTTTCCATGTCGGGGAGCACCTGCAGGATATCCTCTGCCGTGAGCGCAGGCGCCAGCCCGTGGCTCGTCATATGGGAAGCGATGGTCCCGCCTGTGGTTAAAAGCAGTATCCGTTTTTCCGCCATTTTATCGTATTGCTCCTTTCCGGCTCACTTCTGCCAGGGGCGGTTTTCCTCCAGCCCCATCCGGTAGAGCTCCTGAACCTGGTCATCATAGATGGTTTCCGGCTTGTAGGCCTTCAGCATGCGTAAAAGGTTTTCTTCCCGCGCATCCTGTGCCCGGTAACTTTCCAGTGCGGCCAGCGTACCCTGCCGCATCGCTTCCGGGGAGTCATAAATTGCCGGAGAAGCGCCTGACAGCCTGCACAGCAGACCGCAGATATAAGCCATTTCATAATTGCCGGTGATGATATTTGTTTCATGATCTGCCTTGATAATAACAGCCATCCTTGCAAGGACCGGTACCATAATCTTCCTCCTTCCAGGTAAATCAAACTTCTCCGGATCAATTTTCGGTCTGAGCCGGCGCAGGCTGGGAATTGCCGCTCACAGCCCGGATGATCGCCTTGGGATAGATTCTTTCCATTCTTTCGTCCGGAAATTTCTCGTCCAAAAGCTGCCCTACTGCAGTGCGCGGACTTTCATCCAGATATCTGGCGCTGTAGCGCACCAGGGCCATGGACGAGATCAGCATGTCAAACGTCATAAATACGACCAGGATCCAGCTCAGGCAGATACCTAGCTTTTTCGGTATTTTTTCAATAACCCTGGACAACGGCGGATAAAGGTTTCGTATCCAGACTACAGAAACCACACCCCAGAAAAAGCAGTACAGCAGGTTGATCCTTCCTCCCAGGTTAAAGGGAATCTTGCTGTAATCCCAGAATACAGTTCCAAAAACGATTTCCGTAAACACACTGCAGATATATTCATATGCGCCGCCTACCACCGTTCCAAAGATAAAAATATAACGGTCGCTTTTGTCCCTGTATCGGTGAAGCATCAGTGTCAGGACTACCACGCCCAGTCCCCATACTACGCTAAACGGACCGTATACTACGCTGCTCCGGCTCATCCAGTAGCCCATCGTGATCCGGCAGAAAATGGTTTCCACAATATCACCAAGAAAAGCGCCGATGAAAAACAGCCAGACCAGCTTGTAGAAGCCGCAGCCTTCCGCAAATACGCTGCTCTTTTCTTTTTTTGTGCGGGCAGTAAAAAGGCTGTTGGCGCCTTCCTTTGACAGGTTGGGAAAGGCTCTGGTCATACGTTTCACGATGCCGCGTGTGATCGCTCCTCCCACCTTGTTGGAAACTTTCTGCATGCCTGCAGCAAACCCGTCGATCCGGCTGATCTTCTGAACTTTCAGGAGCGCTCCGGAAACAGAAATAAGATCCAGCAGGCATAATGCAGTGAGCGAGAGCGCTGCCGTTCTTTCTGCCCACAGCGGCAGAAAAGAGATCAGCCTTTCCAGCCATGGCTGCAGGAAGGTGAGGCAGACAGCCGCCCCGATGCCCCACAGGCAGGAAAAAGGAAGACAGACATAGCCGCCAAGGCTGCTTTTATATCCGGAATAATCCCACCATTTGCAGTGGAACATCTTCTCCATCAGCGCCCCAGTAAAGAATTCCAGCACGACGGCGACCACGCCGCAGCCGATCGCTCGGAACAGAAAGGAGTCCAGATCCGGTCCGAAGAAGATCAGGATCAGCACCATTCCAAAACCATAAACGGGACACAAGGGACCGTTTAGGAATCCCCGGTTCATGAATTTTTTATGCCGTACCGCCGCATAAGCGATTTCCGCGCACCACCCTAAAAAAGAATAGAGAAAAAAATACAGGATCAGTTCATATATGCCGTATTGCATGCTGTTCTCCTCACGTTGTCTTCATCCTCTGCGCATCAGTCTCCGGTACGCGCTCGGGGTCATGTTCATCTGCCTTCTGAAATATTTGGTAAAATAAAACTGATCGGAAAAACCAAGCCTTTCCGCGACCGCTGCGATGCTGTCATCCTCCGAAAGAAGCATCCGGCAGGCTCTGTCCAAGACGAGCCGGTTCAGATATGAGCCGGGTGTCATACCCGTCTCCGCGCGGAACCGCTTGGACAGGGTGCTTTCCGACACGTGAAGTTGTCTGGCCAGATTTTTTATGTGATTGGAAGCGCTGACCGGATTCTGTGCCAAAGAAAAGAAATGTCTGATCAGGCCGGAGCAGTTCTGCCACAAGGGCATCTGCATGCCGGAAGCTTCTGCAAAGCACGCAAGCTCTTCCCAGATCAGTCCCTTCAGCCGGAAGGCGTCTGCCGCCCGTTCTGATCGGAACAGCCCGAGCGCTTCTTCCGTTCTCCCTTTTTCTGCATCCCTTTCCAGTATGGCTGTGCAACTCCGGAAAAAATCCATGCCGTTCTGCCCGTTTACATTTACATGGAAAAAAAGCTGCTCCATAAAGTTTTCACAGGAATAGCCAAAGCTCATCCCTGCCGGGATCAGATAGATCCTTCCCTCCTGCAGCCTCAAGGCTCCTTCCCCCCGGCGGACCAGACCTTCCCCCTTCAGAATGAAGTAAAGTCTGGAAAAGGGCGAACAGACATTTTCCGCCTCCCATTCCCTTCCTGTCCGTGCAAAACCAGCATAGATGATATTCAGTTCAAAGTTTTTCCATATCTGAAGAGCATTTTGATTTTCTGAAATTTCCATCCCGAAAACTCCATATTTTGTCCGTATTTTTCCATGTTGCATCCGTCCTCTTTTTCCTACAATTTAAGAAAAAATGATCATGAGCGCCGGACGCTTAGGAAAGAGAGGTATAAAAAAATGACCAGCTATGTCACACGCAAAACGCCGGGCGATACCGCATGGTTTACCCATGACCGTTTCGGCATGTTCATCCATTTCGGGCTGTATGCTCTGCCCGCACGCCATGAGTGGATCAAGAACCGTGAAAGGATCTCGGAGGAAAAATACGATCTTTATTTCAAGCATTTCAACCCTGATCTTTTGGACCCTAAGGATTGGGCAAGGCAGGCGAAGGCAGCCGGAATGAAGTATGCGGTCTTAACCACCAAGCATCATGAGGGCTTCTGTCTGTTTGACAGCAAGTATACGGATTACAAATCCACCAACACGCCCTGCGGCAGGGATCTGGTACGAGAATACGTGGACGCCTTCCGCGAAGCCGGGCTGCGCGTCGGCTTCTACTACTCCCTGATTGACTGGCATCATCCGGATTTTCCCATTGATATGCAGCATCCCCGCCGGGATGACCCGGATGCTTTTGAACAGAACCAGGGCCGCGACATGAAGAAGTATGCGCAGTACATGCGCGATCAGGTCACGGAGCTTCTGACCAACTATGGAAAAATCGATATCCTCTGGTTTGATTTTTCCTACAGCAATTACAATGGAACCGGTGACAAAGCATGGATGAAGGGTAAGGGAAAGGACGATTGGGAAGCCGAAAAGCTCATCGCCACGGCCCGTTCGCTCCAGCCGGATATCATCATCGACAACCGGACAGAAATCGAACAAGACCTTTGGACTCCTGAACAGTATCAGCCGACCCAATGGATGACCCATCCCGAAACCGGCGAGCTGGTCACCTGGGAAGCCTGCCAGACCTTCTCCGGCTCCTGGGGCTATTACCGCGATGAAATGACCTGGAAGTCCCCGGAAATGCTGATCCGCATGCTGGTCAACACCGTTTCCCTGGGAGGCAACCTTTTGATGAACGTGGGTCCCACCGCCAGAGGCTATCTGGATTACCGCGCCGAAGCTGCCCTGGCCGTATATGCCGATTGGATGAAGTACAACAGCCGCTCCATCTACGGATGTACCATGGCCGAACCGGAATTCGAGACCCCCGCCGACTGCCGCCTGACCCAAAGCGAAGACGGCAAGCGCATCTATGTCCACCTGTTCGCCTATCCGTTCGCCCACCTGAAACTGAAAGGCTTCGCCGGAAAAATCAAATATGCCCAGTTCCTTCATGACGGCAGCGAAGTCCTCTTCACCGAAGGCAAAATCGATCATTTCAGCGCAGGAAAAGAAAAAGAAGAGGCCGATACCACCATCCTGTACCTGCCCGACGTCAAACCCCACTGCCTCGTTCCGGTCATTGAAATTTTCCTGAAATGATTGTCCCGGACGGCCGGGTGTCCACTCCATTCACTCATGCATTTCTCCCGCTCCCCTTCCCAAGACAAATGCATAGTGAATAATTTATGAACAGGACGCCTGAGAGAGGTGGGGCCACTTTGCTGGACCGCTCTC
>DWYY01000092.1 GCA_019118445.1 Candidatus Eisenbergiella merdipullorum
GCATTGTAGGAAAATCCAAAAGTTTAGATTTTCTCAAAATGCTTATCTTTTGGTCTTTGGTTCGGAATAGTGTAGTGCTGGCGGTCTATCTATTGTTTTCGGTTGCTTGCTTCTTTACCGTACATGAGCAATCTTACAGGAAATGTCGTAAGACTTCCTGATATGGTAGTGCAGCATATTGGCCGAGGAGTTCATCCTGTGAGACAGACCGGGCCGCATGTACATTTTATTGGGCAGACGCCGGACGGAAAATATCTTTGTGTTGCAGACTTGGGATTAGATACCATTTTTTTATACAATTGGGATATGACCCTATATACCAAAGCGAGCCTGCCATCGGGGTCGGGAGTCAGACACTTGGTTTTTTCAGAGGATGGGAATTTTTTGTTTGCTGTTAATGAGTTGCAATCCACGGTAGCAGCCTTTGCTTATTATTCTGGCCAACTTTCATTTATGGATCTGTGTTCAACGGTTCCGGCCTGTTTTGATGGTGAGAATGCTCCGGCGGCTATCAGAGTAAAAGATGGAAATATTTATGTATCAAACAGAGGACATGATTCGATTGCATGTCTGACATTTGATGGACGGACATTGACTCTCGTGAATTGTATAGCTTGTGGGGGAAGAACGCCCAGGGATTTCAATTTTGCTGATAAGTATTTGCTGTGTGCGAATCAGGATAGCGATCAGGTAACGGTTTTTGATATGGAAGACGAATTTCACATAGTAGACTGTCTGGAAATTGAAAGGCCATTCTGCATTTTGCGAAGTTGATATATGTGACACAGAAGAAAGGAAGGAACAACCTAAAATGAAGAAAATCTTATTGCTTGGCGATTCCATACGATTAGGGTATGATTCTCTCGTGAAAATGGCGTTTGAGGGAAAGGCTCAGGTATTTTACCCACAGGAAAACTGCCGTTTCGCAGCCTATGTTTTGATGAATTTACATATTTGGAAGGAACAGCTGGGATGCGGCGGTGATATTGACTGTGTACATTGGAATGCAGGCCTTTGGGATACATTGGTTCTGTATCAGGATGGAACATTAACGCCGATAGATGTATATGGGGTGTATATTGATAGGATATGCAAAAGACTCAGACTGCTGTTTCCCAAGGCAAAGATTATTTTTGCCACTTCAACGCCCGTTGACGAAGCATTGTTTCCAGAACCGGACAAAAAAATGAGATACAACAAAGATATAGAAATGTTTAATGAAGTGGCAATTGAAAAGGTAAAGAGGAATGGAGGGGAAATCAATGATCTATATTCTTTTTTAAAGGATACTCCCGCAGAATATCATTCAGATATGACGCATTTCTATACAAAAGCAGCGACAGAAGCAATTACTGGTAAGGTATTGGAGTCAATTGGGAGATGTCTTGATATAGAAGCATCCCCTATACAGATATTTCCCGCAAAATAAAATTATGAGGAATATACCTGCCATAATGTGGATTTGAACAAAGGAGGCGGAAACAGAAAAATCATAGCAACTTTATGGCAGGGGTATTCATCCAGCGGCGTCCTTCTGGCAGGTCTGCGCAATGTATGCGCAGACCATAGAAAAAGGGATCGTCAGCTGTCCTTTTTATCGTCCTTGTCTTTCGTGGGTTCTTTTTTGTCGTCCTGCGCACAGCAGGGATCGCAGGGAACATCGCAGTCGTTTTTGAGCATTTCCTCATATTTCGGAGGCCCCAGCTCAAGCGGTTTGATGGACAGATCCAGCAGATCGCCGCAGACAAAGTCCAGACATATCGTATCGTCCGTGGGCCGGGTGCAGGCTTTTGGAACGATGGCTCTTCCCTTGTGAGGGATGCGGTACTGGGAGAAGTAAACCGTTTTCACCAGAATGCTCAAGCCGATGGTGGCTGAGTCCTCCTCCGGACAGTAGCAGAGCACTTTGGGAATGGCGATCAGGTTTAGCCCCTGATGCAGGCCGGTATTGTCCGGGCCGAAACCGATGACGTGAATGATAGCACAGCCGTCCGGTCCAGCTTCATGGGCGATGCCGTAAGGCGCGTAAATTTCAAGCTCCACACAGCATGGGTTGGTGTCTTCGTCCATGTATTCATAGTCACAGGAGGAAGGATCGCAGGGCAGATATACCGCGCAGACGATCCTGGTGTCCAGGATCTTTCCTGAACAGTCATAGAAGGTAACGAAAAATTTTACCAGCAGGTTGGTCAGTGTGACCAGATAGCAGTTCGGCCGGCCGGAGATGGGAACCGCGCTTGTCGTGCAGCAGTCGGAGTCGCAGCCGAAAGAGATATCCATAACCTGTACGGAAATGCGGTCTATTTTGGAGCAGGCTGACTTCAGCGGGACGTTCCTGCAGAGGTTGATCCCGAGTTCATCGTAAACTACGGGGGTGAGAACGGTCAGGCAGTCGGGGTCTCCGCAGATGGGGTCGGTGCAGACATCCAGACATTTCCCTTTCCGGTCGATGCCGCAGCTCACATATCTTTTGGAACAGCATTTGCATTTGGCATTTTTGCTGGAAGGCATAAGAAACTCTCCTTTAAAATTTCTTACTTTATTTTATGCGCGCTACGTCTTTTTGTTCAGCGGACTGAATATAATTATGATGTAACTTCTTGTAACCGGACAAATACTGTCTGCACGGCAAAACGGAGAAAAATACATGGCATATCAAATTTTTGAACTGGCGGACGGGCGGAGGGCGGCCCTGTATGCCCAGGGAAATTCCATTTTTTCCTGCCTGCTTCCCTTTATGAGAGGCATGGTCCCGGGAGAGGTGAGGTCGGATTACCTGGCCCATCTGGACGCGGCGGTCTTCCGGGATACGGTGTGCTTTGTGTATGAAAATCTGGAGCATAAGGTGATCGTTGATACGCTCGGGGCTGCGCCTGCCCGGATCCTCCTGTCGGATACGGGAGGATATGGCTTTGACCATCTGCAGCTCATTGTACGGGAGAACGGTCTGTATCTGTTTTATCAGGTCAGGAGAAAGGGAGAAAAGGCCGGCCTGTACGTCTGTATGCCGTACCAGGAAAATGTATGGGGGATCGTTTTTGAAGGGCAGGACGGAGTCTGGGAGGTACAGGCACTGCGCACAGACGGTGGGATGCAGCTTCTCTGCCTGGATAAAAGGAGCGGAAAGGTCCGCCTCTATGACTGGAAGGGAGATGCGGAATTTTCGGAGATCCGGTTTGTGGAAAGCTCGGAGCACGAAAAATGTTTGGAAAACCTGAAAGCCGGATGGCAGGAGGAAAAGGAACGGCTGGAAGGCGCAAGGGAGGAGCTGCAGGCGGAGGCTATGGCGAAGCTGGGGGAATTTCAGCAGGAAAAGGAAGAACGTCTGATCCAGTGCAGGAAAGAATATGAAAATAGGGTGGAACGGCTGCGGGCGGAATATGAGGAAAAGCTGGCAAAATGCCGGAAAGGCTATGAAAGCCAGCTCGACGAGGCAAAGCGACAGTACAACGAACTGGCGCAGACCGCGGTGAAGCTGCAGCAGATTGGAAGAAAGTGGAGGGACAAATATTTCGGAAGGACGGAAGAAAAGGAAAAAATTTAGGCTTGAAATTTCTCCCGCTCTTTGTTAGAATATCCGCATGGAGACATAGCTCAGCTGGGAGAGCATTTGCTTGACGTGTAAAGGGTCGCAGGTTCGAGTCCTGTTGTCTCCATTTTTTATTGTGAGAATATTTGCTGCGGTCGGCGGACTTTGCAGTATTTTAAGAGAGACCACCCTGGTGCCGGTAACACCGGGGCGTTTTTTTTGCATATTTTTGCATATTTTACTTTAAAGGTCGAGCTCCTTCATTATCTGTTCCTGAGAGAGCGTCGCCTGATAGTCTGGATCTCCATGTTGACAGTTAAGGACGTGTGTGGTACTCTGTATGGGATAAACTGTAATTATAAAATATACAGTTAAAAAAGAAGCCGCAGGAATAGGCGGCGGAATGGAGAAGCCTATGAGCAGCAATTTCTGCGTAGCGGTACACGGCCTGGTTTACCTGTATCACTGCAGAGCCACCATATCCAGTGAAGAACTGGCGAAACATATCTGCACCAATCCGGCAAGAGTGCGTAAGGTCATGCTGATGCTGAAAAAGCAGGGGCTTGTGCTGACCAGAGAAGGGAAGGATGGGGGATACAGTTGTGGGCCGGAAGCGGGCGGGATCACCCTGAAGCATATCGCGGAGGCCACGAAAATGCATTTTGCAGAAGGCTTCCGAACGGGAAAGGGATGTCCCGGCATGGAAGGCAGCGCGGCGTCTGCGGATATGAAGGAGCTGGATATGGACTGCCTGAACGCTTCCGGCATGGCGCAGGTGATGCAGGAGCTGTACGAGCAGATGGACGCGCTCTGCATGGAAAGGCTGAGCCGGACCACGGTGGCTGATCTGGAGAAACGTCTGAAGACGAAGGGGGATTTGAAAGGATGAATCTGACAGTGGAGACCGGAGTTCCGGTCATTACCGTTTTTCTGCAGGGCCTTCTGAGCTTTTTTTCTCCCTGTGTGCTGCCGCTGGTACCGCTGTATGTCAGCTATCTGGCAGGAGGAGCGCAGAGAGTGGATGCGGACGGGAATGTCCGTTATCCGAGAAAAAAGATATTGGTGAATACGCTGTTTTTCGTGGCTGGGATCAGCTTCACTTTTTTCCTGCTTGGGTTTGGATTTACGGCACTGGGGCGCTTTTTTACCAATAACCGGGCATGGTTTGCGAGGATCAGCGGGATCATCATGATATTTTTCGGTCTGTATCAGCTTGGCCTGTTCGGCCGTTCGGAAGCGATAGAAAGGGAGCACAGGCTTCCCTTTCGGCTGGACCGTTTTACCATGAACCCGTTTGTAGCCCTGATCCTGGGCTTCACCTTCAGTTTTGCCTGGACGCCCTGTGTGGGGCCGGCGCTGGCGAGCGTGCTTCTGATGGCGTCTTCTTCCGCGACGGCGGGAAGAGGATATCTTCTGGTCGGCGTGTACACGCTGGGCTTTGTGCTCCCTTTTCTGGCGGTAGGCCTGTTTACGGGAGCAGTGCTGGATTTTTTCCGCAGGAAGCGGAATGTTGTCAGATACACTGTGAAAATTGGAGCCGTCCTTCTGATCCTGATGGGGATCATGACGCTGACCGGGTTCATGAACGGCATTACAGGTTATCTGTCCAGAATATCGTCCGGCGGGGTGGAGTCTTCCGTCGAAGCGGAGCCTTCCGCAGGGGCAGGTCCTTCCGATGAAGCGGAGTCCTCCGGCGCGGAAGAAGCCATCGGTTCAGAAAGTTCCGAAGCGGAAGAAACCCGGGAGGAGCAGAAGGAGATCCCTGCACTTGATTTTACGCTGACGGACCAATACGGGCAGACGCATACCTTTTCCGATTATAAGGGGAAGACCGTATTCCTGAATTTCTGGGCCACCTGGTGCCCGCCCTGTAAGAGTGAGATGCCGGATATCCAGGCACTGTATGAAAAATACGGGGAAAATGAGGGCGACCTGATCGTCCTCGGCGTGGCGAATCCGAAAACAAACGATATGCCGGGCAATCAGGACGGCACCGTGGAGGAAGTGACAGATTACCTGGAGGAAAACAAGATCACATTTCCTGTAGTGATGGACACCACGGGAGAGCTGTTTTATTGGTATGGGATCAGCGCTTTCCCCACCACCTTCATGATCGACAGGAACGGAAATGTGTACGGCTATGTAACTGGAGCGCTGACAGCGGACATGATGGAGAGCATTGTGACGCAGACGATGGAAAGCGTGGAATAAAGGAACAAAAAGGCCTGTCTGCCGGATGTAAGCCGGCGGACAGGCCTCTGCCGCAAAGGAAAGTATCGAAAATTTACAGCAGGTGGATGCCGCTTTTTTCCGCTTCTTCCACGATCTGCGGCGGCCACAGGGAGGACTGCACTTCTCCGATATGCGCCTTCCTGAGGAAGAACATGCAGATGCGGGACTGTCCTATTCCTCCGCCGATGGTGAAGGGGAGCCGTTCCTCGATGATCGCCTTCTGGAAGGGAAGCTGCGCCCGTTCCGGGCAGCCTGCTTTTTCCAACTGGGAAAGGAGCGCGTCCCTGTCCACGCGGATGCCCATGGAGGACAGCTCCAGCGCGATATCCAGGACCGGGTAATATACCACGATGTCCGCGTTCAGGGACCAGTCGTCATAGTCCGGAGCGCGTCCGTCATGCCGCTGCCCGGATTCCAGCACATCGCCGATCTGCATGACACAGACGGCGCCCTTTGCCTTAGCGATATAGTATTCCCGCTCCTTAGGGCTGTATTCCGGGAACATATCCTCCAATTCCTGGGTGGTGACAAAGAAGATATCATGGGGCAGGATTTCTTCTATGTAGTCATACTGAATAGACATGTATTTTTCTGTTTTGCGGAGCACTTTATAGACGGTGCGCACCACATCCTTCAGCGTATCCAGGTTGCGATCCTGCCTGGAAATGATCTTTTCCCAGTCCCACTGATCCACATAAATGGAATGGATATTGTCCGTGGTCTCGTCCCTGCGGATGGCGCTCATATCCGTATAGAGCCCTTCTCCTTCCTGAAAGCCGTACTTTTTCAGCGCATAGCGCTTCCATTTGGCAAGAGACTGGACAACCTGCGCCTCATATTCGTTCTGTTCCCTGATCCCAAAGGAAACGGGGCGCTCCACACCGTTCAGGTCGTCGTTCATGCCGGAAGCCGGATCCACAAAAAGCGGCGCGGATACGCGCAGCAGATTCAGCCGCTCTGCCAGTAACTGTTGGAAGAAATCCTTCACTGTCTTGATCCCGACCTGCGTATCATGCAGGGACAGCGCGGATTCATATTTTTTCGGAATGATCAAATGTTCCATATCTACCTCTGATTTTCAGCCGTGAAAACGGCATGTTCTTTTCGTCTATTTATATTAATCCACCCATGCAGTGATGTCAATGCTCAAACGGAAGACTACAGAAGGCCGGCTTTTTCAGCGAGAAAAAACACGGCCATCAGGGCGGGCTGATGGATCATATAGATGGGAAGGGTATGCCTTCCGATAAATTCCAGCGGGGCGCACAGATGAGGCTTCAGAAACCGCAGCACCGCTTGGCCGCTCAGAAGGCGGAAGGTATAAAACCCGCTCCAGAACAGGAAGATCCACGGCAGGAGCGGAAAGTAGTCCGTAGAAAAGAAACCGGGCCACGGAAATCCCAGGATCATCATGAAAGCGCCCCGGTACAGGAAACCGGGAAGCGGGAACAGGCGCAGCCCTTCAAAGCCGAGCCAGCCGGATGAAACATCCCTGGTAAGGAAAAACAGGAGCAGGCAGCAGATCAGGCCAAGGGGGGCGGGGATACGCCTCAAAAGCGGATAGAGCAGGACAGAAAGCAGCACGGCCAGACCAAAAAAGCTCAGGACACCCAGGATGATCAGGGAAGAGGGCATGACGATCATCGTGACTGCCGTGATCAGGATGCCGCAGGAGGAGAGCAGCAGACCTCGCCTGATGCGCCTGCCGCCGTCAAAGCGGCCGAGGCAGAAGCAGAAGCCGGATAAAAAGATGAACAGCCAGCAGATGCTCTGCTGCCATAGGTATCCGGGCGTACCCCGGTATCCGGGCAGATCCACGCCATAGAGATAGACCAGGTCATAAGCGCCATGGTAGGCGATCATGGAGATCAGGTTGATGCCGCGCAGCAGGTCCAGGACGCAGAAACGGCCTGAGCCGGAGTCCCGGGAAGGGGCGGATGTCAGGATCGGCTTCATGGCTCTTTTTCCCCCTTTGACAGAGGAAGGGTTTCCCGTGTATCTTGTGATCCACAGTCATGAGAATTACCGCCGCCTTCGGAAAGTCCGGCATGCCGTCTTCTGCACTCTAGAAGGACGACCGTTACGAAGACGGCAAGGCAGATCAGGCTGACGGCGATGCCGATGGTCAGCCCGGCAGGGCGGTAGCGCATTTCTATGGTGTGTTCTCCTGTCGTCAGGGAGAGGCTGATGAAGGTATCGTCAAACAGGCCGGGCTGTACTTCTTCTCCGTCCACCAGGATCGTCCAGCCGGGTTCGTAGGCAACACTGAGGATCAGCTCGCCCTCCCGGGATACGTTGATATGGCCGTTTATCCGCGTGGAGCTGTAGGAATCTACGGTCATGGTCTGTTCGCCGAGCACGGAGATGACCGCGTCCATCACATCAAAATCCAAACGGTACGCAGATACGTTCAGATCGCTGCTGTCTTCGGAGGCCAGAGAGATCACATCGCCCGCGTCATGCCAGCCGAGGTCACAGATATAATGATATTTCAGCTTGGAAAAGGTTTTGCTCCCCGCTTCGGATTCCATTTTCAGGGTATCCACGCTGCTGTCGCCCACATACGCATAGTAGTGGCCGCTCATATCGGCGGTAATGGTGGCAGCGCCGTCCGCTTCTTCCATCGCACCCACGGAGGTGAACAGATTCTGTTCCAGGCCGAGCGCCTGCACCATCCGGTTCTGCGTATCGAGCGGCGTCGCCCCTTCCACATCCAAGGCCTGTTCCAATTCATCCGTCCGGGTGTCATCGATATCGCCGAGAAGCTCGTCCAGGGCGGAAGCTTCCGATGCATCTGACACATCTGATGCAGAAGACCATGCGCCCGCGTTTATCATGAAGCCGAGCGGCAGGCTGTAACGGCATTCATACAGATAGATGTCCCCCTCCTGGTCGATCAGCGTATAGAGGGCAGGGTCTTCGCTGCCGGAGCGGGAGAACATATAACGCACGCCCAGGATGGAAGAGGACAGAGGGGTTGCGCCGTCAAAACAGTAAAACACCTTACTGTCGCTCATGCCCATTTTGTCATAAAATTCTTCCACATGTCCGTTGGCCGTGGAGGAGAAAAGGGAGGCGGTGGGATATCCCACCAGCGTGCCGTCGTTTTTGGTAACGCGGCTGGTCTTTTCAAACCGGTAAAAATCTCCGTCCCGTTCTCTTGTCCGCATGACAAGTGACTGATAGCTGTCCAGGTTGTTCAGATAGCTGCTCCTGCTTGTGACGGAACAACTGGTGATATATGTGTTGACAGCTGCTTCCGTGGTGACAGCGGTCAGGGTCAGAACGGCAAGAAGGCGCAGCCGGGAACGCTTTCCGGCCTTTTTTTCCGTCTCTCCGTAAGGGGCGGCTTCAGCCGGAATCTTCTCATCTGCCGCGCGCGAGGTCCAGGTGTGGTAGAAGTAGAGGAATACCCCGTACAGGCACAGGAAAAGGGCGGTGAGAAGGAAGGTTTCCGTCCGGTACGCTTCTTCGTCCGCCATCAGCTTTTCAAACAGGAGCACAAATCCTAGGGAAAGGCAGAAACAGACTCCCAGCGCCTTCAGAGAACAGTCCCGGATATACAGGACTGCCTTCGCACAGAGCGTAAGGAGCAGAAAAATGTATAGAAAAGACTGCCGGCATGGCAGGGAGTCCGGCCAGTTCAGCCCATGCCAGATGAAATTCAGCATATTTGTGGAAAAACTCAGCAGCAGAAAGACCAGAAGTCCGATATTCGCCGCCTTTTCCCGCAGGGAAATCCTGCCGTTTGCCACATACAGAGGCACGAGCAGAAAGACCGCGACACCGCAGTAGATGTTGGGCCAGTGATCCAGTCCTGTCTCCACAGCCACGTTCATGCAGTGCCTTGCGATCATGTCAAGGAAGGAAAAATAGAAGCTGAGCGTATCCGGGAAATTGATCTCACTGAACTCAGTCAGGTGCAGTGCCGCGTATTCCGGGATGAGGATCACGGCCGCCATGCCGCCGGCCAGGGTGGAAAAGAGCGCAAAGCGGGCAGCCGCCGCGCCCATACGCTTCAGGGAAAGGCGAGAGCAGAAAAGCTGCAGCAGGAAATACAGCACCAGGAAAATGCACACCATGATGGAAATATAATAGTTGGAAAGTATGCACAGGGCAAGGCTGATGCAGTAGAGCTTATATTTCCCCTCCCTCACCAGAGCTTCCAGCCCCAGCGCGATCAGCGGGAACAGCCAGATACAGTCCAGCCACATGACGTTCCAGTTATAGGCGGCCAGATAACCGGAGAGCGCGTAGAAAACGGCGAAGGGGACCAGGACAACGCTCCTTTTATGAAAATGGCGGATCAGATAAAAGCAGAAAGTGAAGCCGCACAGACCGATCTTCAGGGCGACCAGATAGGTCATGAACTCGATCAGGTACCGGCCGGGAACCAGGAAAACCAGCCAGTTAAAGGGGCTTGCCATATAATAGCCGTACAGGGCGAGAAAATTGGAGCCGATGCCCACATTCCAGGAATAGAACAGACTGTCCCCGCTTTTCAGTTTGCGCTGCATCTCAGAGAGAAAAGGGACATACTGATGATACATGTCGGAATGCATGAAGCTCTCATCCCCGAACGGGAAAACGCCGTTGATGATGAAAATACCGAGCATGACGGCAAGAGGGATCACAAACGAAAGCAGACAGGCTGCATTCCGCCGTATGGCAGCGGGAAGTTTCTGGAAAGAGAAACGCTGCGAAAGAGTTGTTGTCATGTGCAATACCTCCAGAAAGGAACCTTCCGCAAAGCGCGGCGTTCCCTGTTTTTTAGTCTGCGGAGTAATCAAAGAGCCGGTAATACTGATAGCCCTGATAGTCGGAAAGCAGTTCGGACTGATCGTCCGCATTGGTGAAGGTGCCGTCGGAGAGCGTCACATGGTTGGCAGAGATCACGGGAACCGTTTCCGAAAGGCCGGAAAGGTAAGTAAAATACCCGTCCAGCGGAACGCCTGCAGCCGTCAGGGTCTTTGCGGCCAGATAATTGGCGCTGGTCTCCACGCCAGTCTCTTCTTCGATATCATAATTTGCCCAGATGAAGAAGGGAACCTTGTAACGGTCGGCCTGTTCCTCCTCAGACAGGGCAGAACTGCGCTTTCCGTTCATCTTCAGGATCGGTTCGATCACGGAATTGGTGGGCTGATGGTCTCCGAAAAAGACGATGATGGTCTTTTCCTCCTGCCCTTCAAAATAGGAAATGAACTCCTGAAGGGCGCTGTCGCTCAGGCTGATGAGAGAAAGGTAATTGTTCAGCGTCTGGGAACCGCCGTCCACCTCGATCTCCGGAGTGAAATTATCAAAGCTTTCCGTGTAGGAAGAATGGTTCTGCATGGTAACATTGAACAGGAACAGGGGGCCTTCTTCCTTCTGCTCATACAGCTCGATGATCTTGTCAAAATCAGACTGGTCGCTCACATAATTGCGGACCTTGACGGGGTTTTTGAAATCCGGAAGAAAATACATCTCCGAAAAGCCCATCGCCGGATAGACCGTATCCCTGTCCCACCCAGATGCATTGTAGGGATGCATGGCAACCGTCTGATAGCCGAGACCGGCAAGGTGCGAAGCGAGAGAAGGGGAAGAACCCTTGATGTACTGCTGATAGGGAATGCTCCCCTGAGGCAGGAAGGCCATGGTATTTCCCGTCAGATATTCAAACTCCGTATTGGCCGTGTTCCCGCCCAGCACGGAAACGTTCAGCCAGCCGGAAACGGTGTTTTCCGCGCCGTCCTGCAGGCTGTGGACGAAGGGCATATAGTCCTCGTTAACCGTGAAATCACCGAGGATGGCCGGATCGGAAAAAGCTTCATCCATGATGACTATGATATTGGGATATCCTTCACCGGCATCATTTCCGGCGGAAGCGGGAAGGCTCATGGATTCCTCTTCCAGCGCGGCAAGCTCCTGCGCCGCCGTATCCGCATCGTACCCGGCGGGTTTTTCCACAGACAGATATCTCAGTTCCATGACGAAAGCCAGCGCTGTGCCGTTCTTGAAGCTGATCGTGGTCGGAGTGAAAAGCTTGTTATACAGGCGGAGCTTCTGTTCTACGATCTCATCGGAGTGGAACATCATACCGAACGCTCCGAGCAGGACGACGAGCGTGGCCGCCAAGGGGAGCCGCAGCTTCCAGGTCCCTTTTTTCAGGGTGAAGCGGCAGAAAAATTCCAGGATCAGAAGAAGCACAAACCCAAGGACCACGAGTAATGCCTGTTTGTCCAGAGTGTAATCATAGTTGCCGGCTACGCTGGCAGCGGTCCCGATGGAGAGCAGGTCCCAGGGCTGGATCGGGACGGATCGGAAATTTAGGACAAAATAATTGGCTAAGCCGTATATACCGAAAAACAGGGTTTCCGTCATCAGAGCCGCATGGAGCCGCCCGAATGCCATGAACAGAAGAAGCGCCAGCAGCTCGAACATGACCAGGTTCAGAATCTGCGGCGTCGCCTTCATGGTCTCAAACGGGTCATGGGTATACCATTCCAGCAGATAAAACGTGGCGGCCGGAGCGATGAACAGCATGATCAGGCTGATATGGCTTTCCTGGATCTTTCGTATCACTTTTTTCATAATTTTTTTCCAGATTCCTCCTCAAGATCACAATTCAAATCCCCGCTTGGGGCAAAAAACGCCATGATTTCTGTTACATTCTAGTCAGGGAAAGAGAATCTGTCAAGTAAAGCCACAAAGAATTCATACTTTGTGCTATGATAGAAAAGAAAGCTCAAAAGGCGTCAAGGAGGAGAATGGGATGAGGATTCCAGCGGACATTTTAAAAGCGGCGGAAAGACAGCTCGATGCGGACTGCGGCATCGGAGGAAAAGAAAGCGCTGCCGTGACGGCGGAAAACCGGACGGCGGCAGCAAAAAGCCGGGTGGTGACGGCGGAAAATCGGACAGTATTCTGCCGGGCGCCGCGGTTCCCGGAAAGAGCCTACATGACGGACGCTGCATTAGGGGAACTGGCGCGGGAAATGCTGGAAAAGGAGACGGGAATCCAGCCCAGGATGTATGAAGGGATCGACCCTTTTTTCCGAGGGATAATATTTATGGGGAAAGTGAAAATCCTGGCGGCATGGGAAATCTTTGACTGGTGTGTGAAAGAATACGGAAGCCTGAAAAATCCGGAATGGCTCTGCCAGTTTCCTTCCCTCAGCCGTCTGGATGCGAAGCTGCGGCAGTATGGCAGGAAGATTGAGGATGTGAGGCTGAACTTTCTTCCGGGGAAATTTTCAACAGTTTCAGCGGATGCCCGGCCTCCTTTTGAGGTGCGCTTCCTGGAAGCCGGGGAGCTGGCGGGCAGGAGAGATCTGGCTGCGTTCCGTCACGCGGTCTGCAGGTCAGACCTCACGCCGGACGTGCTGGCTGCCGCCGCCATCATGGAGGGACGGATCGTGGGGATGGCAGGAGCTTCGGAAGACAGCGACACGCTGTGGCAGATCGGCGTGGATGTGGAAGCCGGACAGCGGGGCAGAGGAGCTGCAGCCCTGCTGGTGCGTATTCTGAAGGATGAGATCCTGAAGCGGGGGAAAATCCCGTTTTATGCCACCTCCCAGTCGCATATCATCTCCATGAATACCGCCATAAGTGCGGGCTTTCTGCCAGGCTGGACGGAGATTTACGTTTCTGCGGAGAAAAGGCGGATCTGAAAACAGCAAGGATTCCTATATGGAATTCTGTGAAAGGATGAGGAATATGGATGGACATAAATTTAATAAGAAAGAACTGATACCGATCGCTGCACTTCTCATTTTCATCGTGATCGTTCTGGTCCTGTGCGCGGTCAGCGCGGGACGGGACACTGCCGCAATGCGCGAGGACAGCGTAATGCGGAAGGGCGATGCTATGCAGGAGACAGAAGACAGCGCTTTGGAACCCGAGGAGAAATCCGGCGCCGGTACAGAAGACGGGGAACCCGCGAAGAAAGATGGAACTTTGACAGAAGTGAAGGAGACCATCGGGTTTGAAGAGGATGTCGCGGCGGAAAGCGCTTCTTCAGACCGGGAGGAGGTTTCTGTGCATAAGATCGAGCCGGCCCTTGAAGAAGAGAACAGAAGTGAAGCCATATCCGGCAATGGAGTGAGCGGGAACACAGTCACAGTGCAGAAAACCAACGTGGAAATGCTCGCAGAAATGATGGATTACTGGTCCAGGGGAAATGTGGAAGCGGTGGAAGATCTGAGCGGTCTTCCCCATTACCGGAGCATGTCCGCTTCTTTGCAGGGGCCTTCCTATTTTTATTATTACGGTGACAGAAACGGGGAGGGGAGGCCGGATGGAACCGGGATTGCCGTCTACGGGGAAGATCAGTATTATTATGGTCAGTGGTCGGACGGCGTAAGAAGTGGGGAAGGCTCCTGGCTGAAAATGTATTATTACAACGATTCTGATACGGAATCCGACCGTGCGCTGATCAGCCATAGTTATACCGGAAGCTGGCAGAACAACTTGCCGAACGGCGAAGGGCATGAGCAGTACGGGATCGATATCGAACAGGCCAGTACGGGAAGCCGTTACTGGCAGAATGTGATGGGCGATTTCCAGGATGGGCTGTACAACGGCGAGATGTACATTGTGACGGAGGACGCGGGCGGCAATCTGCAGGAGTGGTACGGAAATGCATCGCAGGGCGTCTTTGAGACCTTTGATGGAAGAGACCAGGAGGGACGCGTTCCCATCTGTCAGGACGCGAAGAACCCGGACAGCCACTTATGGATCCGGCCTCTCGACAACCTGGATCTGGGGCTTACCGAGATACGGGAGCAAGTGGCGGCACGGGGAGGAAGCTGACACAAAGCGGAAACTGACAGTTGCATCAGACAGAGGGTTTTTATATACTGGATAGTAGTGAAAAAAGGGGGAAGATCAAACCATGAACGAAAGAAAGGGAAAGGCGTGCCAGTGTAGCATGCCTAAAGAAAACGGGGAGAAGGAAGTGAAAAAGGCGGCTGGGGAGGACAGCGGCAGAGCAAGCGACAAGATGGGCACGATGCCCATGAACCCGCTGCTTCTTTCCATGGCGCTTCCTATGATGGTTTCCATGCTGGTGCAGGCGCTTTATAACATTGTTGACAGTGTTTTCGTCTCCATGATCAATGAAGAAGCTCTGACGGCGGTCTCTCTTGCGTTTCCCATCCAGTCCCTGATGATCGCGGTGGGAGCGGGAACCGGAGTGGGTATCAATGCGGTCCTTTCCAGAAGCCTGGGAGAAAAAGAACAGGAAAATGCGGATAAAGCTGCGAAAAACGGGATTTTTCTGGCAGTGCTTTCTTATCTGCTGTTCCTGATCGTGGGACTCGCCATCGCAAAGCCGTTTTATCTGAGCCAGACAGACGATCCGGAAATCGTTTCCTATGGGATCAGCTACCTGACCATCGTGTGCGTCCTGTCCATAGGCATGTTTTTCCAGATGACCTTTGAAAAACTGCTGCAGTCTACGGGGCGTACCATGTATACCATGTTCACTCAGGGAACGGGAGCCATCCTGAACATCATTTTCGATCCGATCATGATCTTCGGCCTGTTCGGATTTCCGGAAATGGGTGTGGCCGGGGCAGCAGCCGCCACTGTGTTCGGGCAGATCGTCGCGGCGATACTCGCCATTTTCTTCAATGTAAAGATCAATAAAGATATCAATATCAGCTTCCGCGGCTTCCGCCCAGACGGGAAAATGATCGCGGCCATCTATAAGGTGGGCGTCCCTTCCATCATCATGCAGGCCATCGGCTCCGTCATGACCTATGGGATGAATCTGATCCTGATCCAATTTACCTCTACGGCGACCGCGGTGTTCGGCGTTTATTACAAGGTTCAGAGCTTTGTATTCATGCCTGTGTTCGGTCTGAACAATGGCATGGTTCCCATTATTGCATATAATTACGGCGCCGGAAATCAGAAACGGGTGCGTCAGGTGGTGAAGCTGAGCGTGACATATGCGGTCGTCATCATGCTGATCGGCCTGCTGGTTTTCCAGACCATTCCTGATAAGCTGCTCGGACTTTTTAACGCTTCCGAAAATATGCTTGTGATCGGGGACCGCGCTCTGCGCACCATCAGCCTGAGCTTCCTGTTCGCAGGCTTCTGCATCGTCATTGGAAGCCTTTTCCAGGCGCTGGGAAACGGCGTCTACAGTCTCTGCGTATCCGTCGCGAGACAGCTCGTGGTGCTGCTCCCTGCGGCGTTCCTGCTTTCTCTGACGGGGAAAGTGGAGAACGTGTGGTGGGCCTTCCCCATCGCGGAGATCATGTCCCTGTGCATGACCCTGTTCTTCTACCGCAGGATCGACCGGAAGATCATCCGGAAGATCGGCCAGAAACCAGAGTATGATTGACAGCTCTGCCCGTGTTTGATGAAAATTGTGTAAAATGACAGATTGAACACGGGCAGGTAAGATGTTACAATGCAACTGAGTATAAATTTCTGTAAGCCGTTCGGCGTCCGGCGGATTCCCCGCCGCATGTCTATTCTGACATTCCATTCAGAAGCTCTATGCTTGATCCCAGAACAAATGTAACTGAAAGAACAGGCGGGAGCGGACGAAGGGAATGGACGTACCCACCGCACAGGCGAAGCCTTTCTTTTTTTAATGAAGATCAGAAAAGGAAGCCTTCGCAGAAACGGAGGTACGATGAACGAAGAACTGCATGCCGACAGGAAGCATAAGGACACGGTATTCTGGATGCTCTACAGCGACAAAAGGGCCATCCTTGAGCTGTACAATGCCCTGAACGGGACGGACCATCAGAACCCGTATGATCTGACGATCACCACGCTGAAAAATGCGGTCTATCTTGCCATGAAGAACGATGTATCCTTTCTTCTGGACGCAGGGATGACCCTGTACGAGCACCAGTCCACGTGGAATCCGAACATGCCCCTGCGAGATCTGTTTTACATTGCGCGGCTTATGGAAAAGAGTGTGAATAAAAAATCGCTGTATCAGTCCGAAAGGATCAGGAGCCCGGCGCCCCATTTTGTGGTGTTCTACAACGGGAAAGAGAAGATGCCGGAGGACACCACTATAAAGCTTTCAGATGCTTTTATCCAGAAGGAGGAAAAGCCGGCACTGGAAAACAGCGATTGAGGAAGAGGTGGACAGGGCTGTTGCAGAGTGCATAGAAGAAGGGATTCTTGCAGACTTTCTGCGCGGCCAGAGAGCGGAGATTGGGGTTGTGAAAAAATGAGAAATCATTTTTCACAGCCCCTGGTTTACAGATCATATGAGCGTACTTTCCAGCAGCCTGAAGCCGCTGTTTTTCAGGTTATTTTCTGTGCATCCTCTTCCTCTGGAAGAACTTCACCGCTTCGACAATGGGAATCACAAGCGCGCCCAGCAGGATGGCGATGAGGTATTCGCTTGGCTCCACGCTGGTGAACTCAAACGCAGCGGCGAGGAAGGAAACCTCGCAGACCAGGGTGGTGGCCAGGAAGGAACCGACGGCGGCGATGAGAAGCATCCGGTTCTGGGAACCGAGCCGGAAGATGCTTCCCCGCTGGGAGCGCATGTTCAGGCTGTGGAAGATCTCCGCCATGGACAGGGTCAGGAAAGCCATGGTGGTGCCGTGAGGGCTGTTGGTGATCTCCCAGACGCCGCTTTCCATGTAGTGACCTAAAAAGTAGGAAAGCAGAGTGAGTATCGTCACCAGAACGCCTTGGTAGGCGATGTCAAAGCCTATACCGTCCGCGAAGATACCGGCTTTCGCATTCCGGGGCTTTCTGCGCATGATATCCGGCTCCGCCTTTTCCGTTCCCAGCGCCAGGGCAGGGAAGCAGTCCGTAACCAGGTTGACCCAGAGAAGATGCACCGGCTGCAGAATGGTAAAGCCCATCAAGGTGGCAAAGAAGATGCTGAGGACCTCGCTCATGTTGGAGCCGAGCAGGAACTGGATGGCCTTGCGGATGTTGTCATAGATCCGGCGGCCTTCCTCCACTGCGCCCACGATGGTGGCAAAGTTATCGTCGGCCAGAACCATGTCGGCCACATTTTTGGTGACGTCCGTACCGGTGATACCCATGCCGACGCCGATGTCCGCCGACTTGATGGAAGGGGCGTCATTGACGCCGTCGCCGGTCATTGCGGTGACGCAGCCCGCCTTTTTCCAGGCATTTACGATGCGGGTCTTATGTTCGGGCTGAACGCGGGCATAGACGCTGATGGAACGGAACTGCTTTTCAAATTCTTCATCGCTCATATCCGAAAGCTCGGAACCGGTGATGGCGCGGGTGTCTTCTGTGAGGATGCCAAGCTCCTTTGCGATGGCGGAGGCGGTATCGATGTGATCGCCGGTGATCATGATGGGGCGGATGCCTGCCTGCCGGCATTCCACAATGGCGTCCTTTACCTCCGGGCGGACGGGATCGATCATGCCGCACAGGCCGGTAAAGCAGAGCTGCTGCTCCAGATACTCCGGCTCACAGCTTTCCGGCTGAACGCTCCAGCGGCGCTCCGCACAGGCCAGGACACGCAGGGCCCTGTCTGCCATGCTTTTGTTGGCGGAAAGGATTTCCTGTCTGTAGGCGTCGGTCATGGGGACGGTGCTGCCGTTTTTCAGATAAAAGGCGCATTTCCGAATGACCACGTCCGGCGCGCCTTTGGTATACTGGATGTATCCATCGCTTGTTTTGTGTATGGTGGACATCATTTTCCGGCCGGAATCGAAGGGGGCTTCGCCGCAGCGGGGCAGCGCTTTCTTCAATCCGGGCTTGGAATGTCCGGTTTTTGCCGCCCAGGTAACCAGCGCCGCTTCCGTGGGTTCACCGGTCACGGTGCCATCCGCGTTCTGCTCCGCGTCGCTGCAGAGCGCCATGGCGGACGCAATGCGCGTTTCCTCCTCGCCGAAGAAGTCCACCACGGTCATTTTGTTCTGGGTGAGGGTTCCCGTCTTGTCGGAGCAGATGATCTGGGCGCAGCCCAGGGTTTCCACTGCGGTCAGGCGGCGGATGATGGCGCCCTGTTTCGACATGTTGGTCACGCCGATGGAAAGGACCACGGTGACCACGGCGGCAAGGCCTTCGGGGATGGCCGCCACGGCAAGGGAAACAGCGATCATGAAGGAGTCAAGGGCGAGGGAGAGATCGAAGCGTCCGGCCCGGATGATCTGGACGGCGAAGACCACCACACAAATGGCCAGCACGATCCAGGTCAGGATGCGGGAAAGCTGGCTAAGCTTCCTCTGCAGGGGCGTTTGTCCTTCCTGCGCCTGATCCAGCGCGTCCGCGATCTTTCCCATTTCCGTCTGCATTCCGGTGGCGGTGACTACGGCGCGGCCACGGCCGTAAACTACGGTGCTTCCCATGTAGACCATATTTTTTCGGTCGCCAAGCGGGATGTCCTTCCGGCCGTCTGAAAGATTCAGCATATCGATGAATTTGGTGACGGGGACGGATTCTCCCGTGAGAGCAGCTTCCTCCACCTTGAGACTGGCGCTTTCCAGAATGCGGGCATCGGCGGGAACGGCGTCGCCCGCTTCCAGAAGGATGATGTCGCCCTTTACCAGGTCCTCACTGGGGATGGTCTGAATCTGACCGTCCCGCAGAACGCGGGAGGTGGC
>DWYY01000093.1 GCA_019118445.1 Candidatus Eisenbergiella merdipullorum
GAAGGATACCACTCCATCATAGGGAAGCAGGGTGACGCCGTACTTTTCCGCATGGGCCTTCAGGTTGTCCGTCACCTCACCCTCCTGGATAAAGAAAAAGCATTCCTCCTGTGTCAGATAGGCATAGGAAAGCGCCACAGGATTGCACTCCACATCCGCGCCGCGGATATTCAGGAGCCACATCAGGTCGTCCAGCTTGCTCAAAAGGAAGGCGTCAGCACCGAGCTCATCCATTTTGCTCCTCACATCGGCAAGCTTCTGCGCCGCGGTCTTTCCGCAGATCGCCTCGTCCAGCACGGTTACCGGATGGCAGGGAAGCGCAGGCCTGTCCGTCCAGACCTCGTTACCCAGGTCTCTTCCAAAAGCGAAGCGGATCTTCTTCTCCTTCAGCGCTTTCTCCAGTCTCCTTCCGAACGCGGTATCCACCACGCGGCCGTCAAATCCGAGGGTCTGGCCCTCCTGCATGTTCTCCTTCAGATATTCCTGGATGGTCGGGACTCCTTCATCCAGCATGCGGAACAGTTTGATCCCAGTTCCAGCCAGCTCGTTTTCTGCCTGGATAAAATAACGCCCGTCCGTCCACAGGCCGGCCTCCTTCTGGCTGACCACCAGCGTTCCGTTCGATCCGGTAAAGCCGGAAAGATACTCTCTCATCTTAAAATACCGGTCCACATATTCGGAATTGTGAAAATCTGCAGTGGGCACCATGTAGTAATCCACACCCGCTTTTTCCATCGCTTTCTTCAGCGCTGTAATGCGCTCCTGAATCACCTGATCCATGTTTTCCTCCATTCTGTATTTTGCGTGTTTTCATGCTTCATCCGCTTCCGGTTTCAAAAGCTCCACCGCGCAGGAAGCTCCCACCCGGTCACAGCCCTCGGAAAGGAAAAGCTCCAGCGCTTCCCTCGTCCGGATCCCGCCTGCGGCCTTGATCTTTACCTCAGGCCCGATATGCCTCCGAAACAGGCGCACGTCCTCGATCGTAGCTCCCGACGTTCCAAAGCCCGTGGAAGTCTTGATATAATCCGCCCCAGCCTTCGTCACAGCCTCACAGACGGCGGTCTTCTCTTCTTCGGTCAGATAACAGGTTTCTGCGATCACCTTGAGGACGCGGCTCCCACAGGCTTCCTTTACAGCACGGATCTCCGCCTCCACCTCTTCATACCGATGGTTCTTCACATCCGTGATGTTTACCACCATGTCGATCTCATCCGCCCCGTCCGCAATTGCCTGCCGTGCTTCCGTGACCTTCGCTTCCTTCACGCTGTAGCCAAGCGGAAAGCCGATGACCGTACAGATGACAAGCTTTCCGAACCGTTTCCTCACCCGCTTTACATAGCAGGGAGGAATGCAGACGGAAGCCGTATGATACTTTTCCGCCTCCCTGCAGAGCCTTACGATATCCTCCCAGGATGCGTCCGGTTTTAACAGGGTATGATCCACTTTACTCAATATCTCCTCGCATCTCATACACAAAACACCTTTCCCGGCTCATTCAATCTGCCGTTTCCGACATATTATTGTAATACAATGCGCACAAAAAAGCCATCCCAAATCATGAACAAAATGTTAAAGGTTTCTAAAATAATGCAATTTTTCCTTGTAAGGCTTTTTTATCCATGTTATTATTTTAAGTAACTACTTTTCTTTTTTAACGCGTAAAAATAAAACGGCGGATAAAAAGAAAAGCAGACACACATCAGATGCCGTACTGGGCAGTGCGGTACATTCCTGTATCCAAAATCAAAAAAGAAAGGTGGTTGATTTAATGGAAGAACACAACAGCTATTCTGACATCACTCCTGAGATCATCCGTTTGGCGGAGATGAGCAAGGAAGCCGGCGTCATTGATACCGAGCTTTTTACCAAATATGACGTAAAAAGAGGTTTGAGAGATCTGAACGGAAAAGGCGTTCTCGCCGGACTGACCAACATTTCCGATGTGCGCGCCACGAAGATGGTGGATGGGAAGTCGGTTCCCTGCGACGGAAGGCTTTTCTACCGCGGGTATGAGGTCAATGATCTGGTGGCCGGTTTTAATAAGGATCACCGGTTCGGCTACGAAGAAGTTACATATCTGCTTCTGTTCAACAAGCTTCCCAACCAGGAAGAACTCGCAGAATTTGAAAAAATGCTCGTCTACTACCGAAGCCTTCCGACCAGCTTCGTCCGTGACATCATTATGAAAGCTCCCAGCAAGGATATGATGAACACACTGGCAAGAAGCATCCTGACGCTCTATTCTTATGACGACAGGGCTGACGATGTGTCCCTGCCCAATGTACTGCGCCAGTGCCTGCAGCTCATCAGCCTCTGTCCTATGCTCACCATCTACGGTTATCAGGCGTACAGCCACTACCATGACGGAAACAGCCTGTACATCCACCAGCCGCTCACATACGGTTCCATGGCGGAAAACATCCTGCACATCCTGCGTCCGGACAGTTCCTATACGCCTCTGGAAGCGAAGATCCTGGATATCTGCATGATCCTGCACATGGAGCACGGCGGCGGAAACAACTCCACCTTCACCACCCATGTGGTCACCTCCTCCCTGACGGACACCTATTCCGTCATGGCTGCAGCCATCGGTTCCCTGAAGGGTCCCCGCCATGGCGGCGCGAACATCAAGGTGATCCAGATGTTTGAAGACATGAAGGCTGAGGTAAAGGACTGGGCGGACGAGGAGGAAGTGGCGCACTATCTGGAACGCCTCCTTAGCCGGGACGCTTTCGACCATGCCGGCCTGATCTACGGCGTGGGCCATGCAGTCTATTCCAAATCCGATCCAAGAGCCATCGTCCTGAAGTCCTTCGTGGAAAAACTCTCCGAAGAAAAAGGGCTGCATAAAGAATTTGAACTCTACAACCTGGTGGAGAAGCTGGCGCCCAAGGTCATCGCCGGAGAACGCCAGATGTACAAGGGCGTAAGCGTCAATGTGGACTTCTATTCCGGCTTCGTTTACAGGATGCTGGGCCTGCCTACCGAGCTGTTCACCCCCATCTTCGCCATCGCCAGAATGGTCGGATGGAGCGCGCACCGCATGGAGGAGCTGGCGAACAATGGAAAGATCATCCGTCCGGCTTACAAATCGATCTGCCATGACAGGGATTATGTCCCGCTCTCTGAAAGATAAAAGTTCAAAAGATAAAAATTCACATGCAAAAAACCGTCCGGCAGGGTATTCCATACAGATACCCGCACCGGGCGGTTTTTCATCTTACAGGAGACCTAAGAGCTTCAGAAACCTCTGCCAGAAGGTCAGGGGCGCTTCCTCCGCCGGGATCTGCGTTTCCTCCGGGATTCTGATCTCTTCCGTCTGCATAACGAACTGGACCAGCTCCACATTCGTATTTTTGTCTGACACAAAGGAAATCTGTTTAAAATCGCTGCCGGAAAGGCTGCTGACCACGCCGTCCACTTCCTCGTCGATCTGCGTGTCGATATCTCCCGCCTGCTCCTTAAATTCGTCCGTTCCTTCTTTCAGATCCGATACGCCGTCCGCAAGCTGACCGGTCCCATCCGCAAGCTCTGCCGTTCCATCCGCGAGCTGCGCGGAACCGTCCTGCAGCGCCTGCGAAGCGTCATTGAGCACATCCGCGCCGTCCGCAAGCTCCGATACGCCGTCCGTAAACTCCCGGGTGCCGTCCGCGAATTCATTTCCGCCGTCCGCAAGCTCCGATACGCCATCCGCAAGCTGGCCGGTCCCATCCGCAAGCTGCGCGATCCCGTCCGCCAGTGCGTCCGTCCCGCTCTCCAGCTCCCCGATTCCCGCATCCAGGGCTGCCGCCCCTTCCTTCAGCTGTGCGAGCTGCGCCTGCGTTGTTTCACTTCCAAGAGTTTTCGCGATCTCATCCGCGGCCATATAAGCTCCGATCAGCTGATCCACGCCGGCCTTCAGCTCCAAAAGCTTTTTCATATTTTCCGCCGATAATCCCTGCATCGGAAGATTCTCAGCCGCAGAGGAAAGGGATACCACTTGAGGCTTTTTCCCTGTTACCGCAAAGGCCGCAGCTCTCCTGCTGCCCTGTCCTCTAGGGAATGAAACCGAAGACAGTTTCCTGATCACCACGTCTTCCGAAACCGAAGATGTTCCTATCGTCCCGTTCCCCGATTCTTCTGATATTTCCGTTGCCTCATTCTCCGGTTCTTCTATTATTTCCGATACTCCGTCCTTCGGTTCCTCCGGCATTGCCGATGTTACATTCTCCGGTTCTTCCGATGCTTCCGACGTTCCATTCTCCGGTTCCGGCGATGTTGCCACTGTCCCATTTCCTGATTCCGCTGTGGGATCCGCCTGTGATTCTTCTTCCGTTTCGGCCGGAAGTTCTGCAGCCGTTTCTGTTTCGGTTTGCGGATCCGATTCCTGGACGTTGGAAGGATCTTCTGTTCCCTGCTCTGTCACAGTTTCAGATTCTGCCTCTTCCGTTGTCTCCGCCTCTTCTGTCGTCTCCTCCTCTGTCGTCATCCCATTGCCCAGATTCCCGGACATTCCGCCAAGCATAGAATCTATGCTATCAAGGAAAGCATTCAAGCTGCGGGATATGTAATCTGAAACAGACTGTAATTTTTCCTGGTTTGTTTCTCCCTCAGCCTGAATTCCCGCATTCTGCGCTTCTGTGATCACCAGCTTTGCCTTTTCATCCAGGCTGGCGCTTCCTCCCATCTGGGAGATCATGTCGATCAGCGCGCTCACGCCTTCGCTGAGCTGGCGGGAGCCTGTCTTGAGTGCCTTTACGCCGTCCGCCAGCTTGCGTGCGCCCGCCGCAGCGCCGTTCTCGCCGCTGTAGCCGTCCCGGAGCTGGTTCGCGCCGTCCTGCAGGGAGCTGATCCCGTCCGCCAGCTCCTGTGCGCCGTCCGAAAGATCATTGGCGCCGTCCAAAAGGGTGTCGATGCCGTCTCCCAGCGACTGCGCTCCGTCCGCGTAGCTGTCAATCCCTTCTCGCAGGCTTTCCGCGCCGCTCTGAAGGCCATCTATGCCTTCCCGCAGGGCATCCACGCTGCCGGAAAGGTCCTTTGCGCCGTCAGAAAACTCATCCGCCGCATCACTGACCTCTCCCGCCTTTTCGTGCAGGTCATCCATGGAAAACACATCCCGGTCCACGTCCAGGTTCATGGGAAGTCCCTGGAAACGGATGGGATCCATTTCAAAATCTGATACATCCGCCGTGACCACGATATCCTTTTCTCTTCCCGCAAGGACATTATAAATGAGCTGCCTGTCCGTCCCTTCGTTCGAAACGGAAGCACCAGCCGCTTCCAGATTGCTGCAGCATTCCATATCCATTGTCAGCGTGACCTGTAAAAGATAATTATCAAAAAAGGCGGCATCCGCCTGCTCATTCTGTCCGATGTGGATCGAAATCTTCAGTTTTCCATTTTTCCCCGCAAGCTCATCTGCGTCTGCTTCCTCACCATCCAGCGTATAGCGGATGGAAATATCCCATGGGATCTCCTTTGTCTGGAGATTTCCCTGATAGAAAAAGTCTCCGGCCTGGGCGTCCACGGTGACCGTTCCCTTATTCAGCCTGATCTCCGCGTCAGAGGTCAGGTTCTTCACCGATTCATAATTCCCGTAATCCACGACCTGCGTATCCTTATCCAGCCGGTAGGCATTTACCACATAAATGCCGTCCACACTGCCGTCCTGATCCAGGTTCACATACACATTTTCATCCTTAGGCGTACTGTCCGCCGCAGCGGATGGCAGCGCGCTTCCCGCGGTCATTATAAGGGCAAGTGCCAGAGAGATGCCCCTGATTTTCAAACGCTTTTTTCTTCCTGTCATTTTCCGGCTCCTTTCCGCTTATTTCCGTTTTCATATTCCATGTAAAAATCCGCGTGCAGGCTGACCCGGCGTATCACCCTGTCAAACAGGACAAGAAGGGCGGGCAGGACAAAGAGCAGCAGCACAAAAGAGGAGACCGCCCCCGCTCCTGCCAGTATTCCGAACTGTCTGGCAGCACCGTTTAAAGACAGCGCTCCGAAAATGATCCCGCCAAAAGCCTGGACCAGGGCCGAGATCAGAATGGGCTGCGCACAGGCCTTTATGTTTTCCCGCGCCGCCTTCTTCTTAGGAAGCTTTTTCCGGAATTTCAGATATTGTCCTGTAAGAAAGACCGCACCATAGACCGTCACCGCAGCCTGTATCACGCCGGCGGCGGCCCCGCCGGACCAGAACAGCGGCGTCCCGAAAAAATAAGGCAGCCCCAGGCATGTGCAGACGGATGCCGCGCTAATGAGAAGCGCAGGCAAAGGCAGGAAGAGGGAACGGAAAATGAGGAGCAGGATGACAAACAGGAAGACAGCCGCCAGCAGGATAATACTCCGGCCGTCCTGCGTGAGGATCGTTTTCATATCCTTGGCGCCGACCAGGTCTCCGGCATACTGTATCTCATCCCCGTAATATTTCTCTCCGATATTCCTTACCGCGATCACCTTTTCTTCCCAGTCCGGATCCTGCTCCTGCACATCCAATGTGATCAGGAAACGGCTGTAATGCGCGGAATAAAACCGGGACAGAACATCGGAAGACACATATTCCTCCGGAATCGCATCACCCACCGAACCTGCATAGGAGATCACGCTGGTGACGCAGTCCAGATCAAGAAGTTCTGCATTCATGGCCTGCTCCTTTTCCAGCTCCCCCCTGGGGACCATTAGGACCACAGGGCTGGAAACGCCGTACAGGTCTCGGATGGTCTGTGTGTCCTTCCCGATCTGCGTCTCCTCAGAGACGCCGTCCGCGCTGTCCCCGTAATAAATAAGATTCTGTCTCTGTGCCAAAAAAAGAACAGGCACCAGGAGGACCGATGCGATCAGGACGGGAATGCGAAGTTTCATCACGAACCCTGAAAAACGTCCGAAACCGGCAGCCAGAGGTCTGTGTCTTGTTTTATCCAGCAACCCTCCGGCAACGGATGCAAGCGCCGGAAGGAAACAGAGCAGGCCCGCAAGACTGCAGGCGATGGCCTTGATCATCGCCCATCCAAGTTCAGAGCCGATCTCAAGATCCATAAAGGTCAGTGCCAGAAATCCCGCCGCCATCGCAAGGCTTCCGGTCAAAATGCTTCCCGCAGACTGACTGACCGTAGCAGACATGGCCTGCTCCGTCTGCATTCCGCTGTCCCGGTTCCCGGTATACCGGCGGAGCATATGGACAGCCTGCCCGGCCATAAGGACAATCTGAAGTGCAGGACACGCCGCGACGGTCAAAAAGGACACGGAACCTAAGATCAGATCAGTTCCCAGGTTCATTACGACTGCCCCGCCGATCGCAAGCAGAATGATCACCGGCTCAAACCAGGAATCAGATGCAAGGATCAGCAGGAATAAAACGAGCAGAGCTTCCAGAAGAAGGATCAAGCCAGCGTTGCGGTACAATTCCGAGGCAGCGGCCGCGCTTTCCGCCGCCGGGCCGGACATGCAGTTTTCCTCCCCGATGACATCCCGCACCGCAGCGGCAGCCTGCCGTTCCTTCCCAACCTCCACCGTAAGGGAGAAAAGCGCATTCCCATCCTGATACCACTCCTCAACCGTTTTGGACGGCGCCATTTCCAGAGGCACATGGATATTGACCGCATCATCCAGCCAGACCACTTCCTTCACGCCTTTGGCCGCTTTCAGCCTTTCCTTATACTCCAGCGCCTTAGGAACGGAAACTTCAAACAGGAGCACACGCATATTCGGGACAGTCTGCCCATACTCCTCTTCCATGATCCTTTCCGCCGTCACAGAAGGAGATGTTTCAGGCAGATATCCGTCGAGCCGGCTGTTTATGTCCGTCATTCCAGCAAGAACGGCGCATACTGCCGCCAGGACGATAAAAAGCAGGAGGATCTGCAGTCTGTGTTTCAGGAGAAACTGGGTATACCGTTCCATCCGGCTATCCTTCCTTTCTGTCAGTCAACAATGTCCATTTCGGTTCCTCATTCGCTCATGATCACATTTCTCAGCCTTCGCACCAGCGGAGTGAGGCCGGAGTCCGTCATCTGCATCATGAACAGGATCGTCATATCCGCTGCAGGATCATTGGCAAAATAGCAGCCAAGCCAGCCGTCCCAGCCATACTCGCCTGCGTTGTTCAGCGTACAGGATCTTCCCGGCTCCTTCATCACGCGCACCAGATTCCCATAATCATAGCCCGGCATGGTGGGAAAGTTTCTCTCAAACGCCTCTTTCTGTGTCCCGTTCAGCGCTCCGGACGTCATAAAACGTACCGTCTGCGGTTTCAGGACACGCACACCGTCCAGCTCTCCGCCGTTTAACAGCATCTGCGCGAAGCGGGCAAAATCATCTATGGTGGAGACCAGCCCGGCGCCTCCGGATTCAAAGGCCGGTTTTCGGTCCATGGCGTTGATGATTCCGAGATGGTTCTCCCTGTAAGGCGCAAGAGCGCCCTTTCCATCAGCCTGGTAAGCCGTCACTAGCCTGTCCTTCTTTTTTTCCGGCACAAAAAATCCGGTATCTTCCATTCCAAGCGGCAGGAAGAAATTTTTTTCAAGGTATTCCCCTAAGGGCATGCCCGCTGCCGCTTCTATCACGGCTCCCAGCACATCCGCGCCTGATCCGTATTTCCAGGAGCTTCCCGGCTGAAACAGGAGCGGCCCCTCCCCCATGCGCACAGCGAACTCCTTAGTCGTCATGGGATGATCCGTAAACAGCCGCTCCATCAGCTCTCTGAACACCATGTCCGCATGTCTGCCAGAAAAGCCCGTTTCGCCGTTATAGACCAGTCCGGAACTCATGTTCAAAAGATCCCGGACCTGCACCTGTCGGTCCGCCTTTACCAGCCTTCCGTCCTGTTCCACGAGCTGATCCTGAAAAGACGGAAGATAAGCGGATACAGACTGCCCCAGGTCCAGAGCCCCATCTTCAAACAGCTTCATCGCCGCCGCACCCGTAATGGGCTTGCTCATGGAATACAGACGGTAGATCTGATCCCTTTGGATCGGCTTTCCCACCTCCACATCCGCCATTCCCGCTTCCAGATAACAGCATTCCTCATCATGCTGCCTCACCAGAAGACATCCCCCCGCAAGCTCCCGGTCTGCCACAGCCTTTTCCAGCATCTTTCTCAGCTTATCCTTCGTCTCTTTCTGCATCGCCTGCCGCTCTCCTTTTTTATCCGTCCTGTGTCTTTTAGTCTCTTCTGATCCAGTCTATCGCGAGAGCCGGCCATACCGTGCATTCCGGCACGATCTGCTCTCCTTTTCCACAGTCCGTCTGTTCGTCAGCCAGGCTCAGTCCATGCTCTCCATCCGGGAAAATGTGCAGTTCAAAGGGGACGCCGGCGCTTCGCATCGCCTCCGCCAGCAGGAGAGAATTTTCCACCGGAACGGCCTGATCTGCGAAGGTATGCCACAGGAATGTCTTAGGCATATCGGGCGTCACTTGTTTTTCCAGAGATACAAATTCCCGCTTCTTTTCATCCCCGCTTTCTTTACCGAGAAGGCTCTCAAAGGACCCCATGTGCGCATATTTCCCGGAGGTGATGACAGGATAGCACAGGATCAGCCGGTCCGGCCTCATCTGCCCGGCGGAAAGGCCAGTCAGCTCCGACAGGAAATCCCGGTTCCAGAAAACGCCGATGCTCCCGGCCAGATGCGCTCCTGCTGAAAAACCGCAGACCACGATCTTCTTCTCATCGATGTGATATTCCTCCGCATGCTCTCTCAGCCACGCCACCGACGCAGCAAGCTCCCACAGCGAAGCCGGGAATGTTTCCGGCGCGATGCTGTAGCGCAGGACACAGGCGTGAAAGCCTGCCCCGCACATACGGAGCGCCACCGGCTCTGCCTCCCGGTCGGACAGAAAGCCGTATCCTCCCCCCGGACAGATCAGCACCACCGGGCGTTTCCGGTCCAGCCCCAGCTCCGGAGACTGATCCTGAAAATAGGTGGTGAGCGCCGCCTGCGTGTGATCCGTCCGGATCGGTATTGTCTTTACGATCATTGTCTTTTCCTCCCTGACATCTTTGGTATACGTTTTTTGTCTTTTCAGACAAAAACATTATCGCACCTTCCTCTTTTGATTTCAAGCAAAAAAGGACAGACGGCTTCCGCCAATCTGTCCCCCCACTGTTATCTGTTATTCCGGACCGATATCTGTTTTCCCGGACCGTGATCTCTTTTTCCGGCCGGCAGGCGGGACCGTTCCGCCGCCACCGCAGCCCATACATGCGCCGCAGTTTCCGCCGCAGCTTCTTTTCCCGTCCTTTCTGTCACGGATCATGACGCGCACCACGAAGATGACGATCCCGGCAAGGACCAGCGCCGTTATGATCGTTCCGGCATTTTCTCTCAGAAAAGTCAGCATTCTGTCTATTCCTTTCAATATGAAAATCCTGATCGGGGCCTTCTGTGCTTCTATCCGAACAGGCTGAGCTGTCCCAGCTGTTCTCTTTCCAGCTCCTCCGGCTCTTTCTCTAGCTGCGCGGAGATCTCACAGCCTTCCTCCAGCCATTTCTCCGCGTCCGCCCGCCCTAAGATCAGAGGCATCCTAGGATGTATCCTGCTCACAGAAGCATTTGCGCGGGTGGTGAGGATCACGAACCTTTCCTCTCCTTCCCATTTTCTGTAAAATCCCGCCATCATCAGAAGGCCGCCTTCTGTGCCTGCGGCCCTTTTTGGTGTGAAAAAATATTTATCCTTTCTCTCCGACCATTCATAAAAACCGGATGCCGGGATGAGGCAGCGCCTTTTCTCCACGCTCTCCGCGAACATCTTCTTTTCCAACGCCGTCTCGCACCGGGCATTGATGACCAGCCCCTTTCCCTCCACGCCGGGAAAGCCCCACCTGTATTCCCGCAAATGGAACTTTCCGGGCGCTTCGCAGGGCTCGTGGATCAGAACGGGGGCCTTCATGGAAGGGCAGACGTCATGGGAAGCGCTGAGAAAAGAAAGGAAATCCGCATTCTCTTCTTTCTCCGTTTCCGGATCGATCCAGCCTTTCTCCAGCTCCCTCAGCAGCTCTCCATCCATATGATATCTGCTGCACATCGCCTATCTCCTGCTCTCTTCCCGGTTCCGGTACTGCACCGGCGTCATGCCGTAAGCCTTCTTGAACAGGCGGTTAAAATGTTCCACGCTCTCATAGCCCACGCTCTCCGCAATGGATTCCACCGTCTGCCCGGTCTT
This sequence comes from Candidatus Eisenbergiella merdipullorum, assembly GCA_019118445.1. Taxonomy (GTDB): domain Bacteria; phylum Bacillota; class Clostridia; order Lachnospirales; family Lachnospiraceae; genus Eisenbergiella; species Eisenbergiella merdipullorum. The sequence continues at coordinate 11,139 of DWYY01000093.1, forward strand.
TCTGAGTGCGGATGCCGCTTTCTTCAGCCGCACCTTCCGGACGGCTTCCTGGAAGGTCATCCCGGACTTGCTCCGGATATATTTGGAAAGATAGGGCCCGGACAGATGGAACTGCTCCGCAAGGGCTTCCAGCGTCACATCCCTGTAATTTTCCTGGATATACTTCATGATCTGCACCAATCTCTCTTCCCGTTCCTCGCTGACGCCCTCCGTTTCCAGAAGACGGTTGACCGCAGAAACCAGAGCTGCGATGGAGCTTCGGATGATATCCTCATCCATTCCCACGCCCCAGTACATCCTGCCCTCATACAGAAGGCCCACAAAGGCCGCCGCCTTTGAGGAAGATCCGCGTGAAACCGCATGCTCTTCATAGACCGCAAGCTGATAGCTGACGCCGAAGCAGAGCTTCACTGCACAGCTCACCGCATCCAGGCGTCCGTTTCCCTGCGCCTCGATGACCCGCTTTCCGCCCTTCTGCGAGATCGTGACATCTGCCGTGATCCCGTCCGCCTGTTTGAAATGGCATTCCGGGATATCAAACACATCGCGCGGAGCGATATAGGTTTCTTCAAAGATATCATAGATATTTGCAGGGGAAAGCTCCTGATGCCTTTCATCCGAAACGCCCTTCATCAGATAGCCCACTTCCTCCTTCATGCCGTCCGGAAGGGAAATCCCAAAATTCTCCTTCAGCACGAAGGCGATGCCGCCTTTGCCGGACTGGCTGTTGATCCGGATCACATCCGACTCGTACTCCCTGCCTACATCCTTAGGGTCGATGGGAAGATAAGGCACCTCCCAGCGTTTCCCGCTCTTCCCGGCCTTTCTCCAGGCCATGCCCTTGGAAATGGCATCCTGATGGGAACCTGAAAACGCTGTAAACACCAGGTCTCCCGCATAAGGCGCGCGCTCGTACACACGCATCCGGGTCAGCCTCTCGTAAGTCTCCCTGATCTCCATGACATCGCTGAAATCCAGTCCCGGATCCACGCCGTGGCAGACCATGTTCAAAGCCAGCGTAACGATATCTACGTTCCCGGTCCTCTCCCCGTTCCCGAACAGCGTGCCTTCCACCCGGTCAGCCCCGGCCAGCACGCCGAATTCTGCGTCGCTGATGCCGCAGCCCCGGTCATTGTGCGGATGGACGCTAAGCACCACCGCGTCCCGGTATTTCATATGCTTATGCAGATACTCTACCTGACAGGCAAACACATGAGGCATCGCCACCTGCACGGTGGTGGGAATGTTGATGATGGCCTTTTTCTCCGGCGTGGGCTGCCACACATCCAGAACCGCGTTGCACACCTCCAGCGCGTAGTCCACCTCCGTCCCCGGAAAGCTCTCAGGGCTGTATTCAAAGGTGAAATTTCCTTCCGTTTCCGCGGCAAGCTTTTTCAGGAGCTCCGCCCCGTCTACGGCAAGCTGCTTCACTTCTTCCTTACTCTTATGGAAAACCTGCTCCCGCTGCGCCACGGACGTGGAATTATATAGATGCACCACCGCATGGGGCGCGCCTTTCACCGCCTCGAAAGTCTTTCTGATGATATGTTCTCTGGCCTGGGTCAGCACCTGGATGGTCACGTCATCCGGGATCATGTTCCGCTCGATCAGTTCCCTGACAAAACGGTACTCCGTGTCCGAAGCCGCAGGAAAGCCCACCTCGATCTCCTTGAAGCCCACCTTCAGGAGCATCTCAAAGAACTCCAGCTTCTCCTCCAGGCTCATCGGCTCGATCAGCGCCTGATTGCCGTCCCGCAGATCCACACTGCACCAAACAGGCGGCTTTTCGATCGTATCCTTTTTCGCCCAGTCATAGGTGATCTCAGGCGGCATAAAATAAGATTTCCCATACTTTTCACTGATCTTTGCATCCATCACAATTCTCTCCTTTTTCTGATTCTAGCATGGCGTCCGGAGATCTTTCAACCGTAGCGCAGAAATGAAAAAGCGCCTCTTCCGAAAATCTCCTCTGCCGGGATCTTCATAGAGACGCAAATTACTTTACGCGGTACCACTCTATTTCAGGAAAACAAAATTTTTCCTGCACTCGTCCGGGCACTGCCATGCCCCTTCCCTTTCTACGGCGGAAATTCCGTCCCCTCTTACCCAGCCGCATCTGCGGCCTTCAGAAAGGCTGCTCCAAGGTCAGTTCCCCTTCCGCTTCCGGCTGCCTCGCACCTTCCGGCAGCTCTCTGCTTCCCCACGTCCGGCTACTATTCCTCTTCTTCGCTTTTGACATATTCAGTTTTTCTGATTTTATCACAGGTTTTTCCCAGGGCGCAAGGTGCATATTTAATCAATTTCCTTGATTTATTTTATTCTTCTGGCTCTTTTTCGCTCAAAACACCATGCACTACGAATCTGTCATTTCCGCCTGCCCTGCCATGGCAGGTGGACAAAGTCACCATCGCAGGGCGATCCTTCAGAGCTTCTTCTTCATAGCCGGAAAACTGGTTGTTCTGAAGGATCCACTCCAGGTAGGCATCGTATTCCTCATCCGTATTCACGAAACGGTAGGTACTGCTGTCTCCGGTCGTTGTATAGTAAGCGATGATCCGGTAACGCATCGCCGTATCTTCCGTATAGAGATAAAAATACGGAAAATCTTCCGCCAGTTTTCCATCCTGCTGAAAATCGCTCAACGAGCCGAACATGGACCCGTTTTTCATGTTATGACCGTAGATCAGCGTATTGCGGTCTGAAAAATCCGGCTGAGCTGCCGCGTCCACAAAGAGACATCCCGCGCTGTTGCTTTCCCCCTCAAAGGTCCGCGTCAGATAGGTTTCATTATCTCCACACCAGACCACAGGATAATTCAGCTCCAGCGCAGGGATGAACAGCCACGCGCAGAAATCGCCGTTGATCTCTTTTAACGCCTCAAAATCTATGTCCGGCAGAGGAAAATCCCCTGCCTCCGCAGTCTCTTCCTCCGCATCAGGCAGGATGGCATATTCCCGGATCTGTGCATATTCCTGCTCACCCCTGCGATATTCGGAAAAAATCCGAAACAGGTTCACGCAGGAAACAATAAGAACGACAGCCGCCGCTGCCAGAACGATCAGTCTCAGTGCTCTTTTCATCCTATTACCGCCTTTTTCCATTACAGCAAATTTCCATCCGCATCGTAAAACGCATCGCAGTATACGATCTGGCCGGATACATTGTCCCTGCACCCTTCATTTAAAAACAGGATCTGCAGATGGTCGTTTTCCAAATCGTCATCTGATACCGTGATCCCATATGGCCTGCAGCTTTCAAAGCCGAACCGGGAATAATAATTCCCTCCCAATACCGCTATCCATGGATACCCGGATTCTTTTGCCCTCCGGATACATTCCTTTACAAGGGCGGCGCCTGCTCCTGCGTTCTGATACTCTTTCCTTATCCCCAAAGGTCCCAGCGCCAGGCCGGAGTTCTTCCCGATTTCAGCCCTGCTCAGCGCGTTATAGCCAATGACCTTTTCTCCATCCAATGCGACGATGCAAAGCTCCGGAATATATCCGTCCGATCCAGGCAGCCTTTCAGCGAATTCCCATTCGTTATATGTTTCATCACTGTTTTCCCGGTAAAAGGCGCTTTTTAACGCAGACTTTGCACCCACCAGATATCTTTCTTCAAACGTTCTGATTTCCATTTTCTTTCCTTTCAAGTGATCCGCTATTCCCATTGTATCAGAATTACCGTTCATCCACAAATGATTTTCAATGCCTCTTGGAGAAGGACATGTTTAAGGCCTTTTCTTACAACTATTAAGGCGTAAAAAATGGTAAATTTTTCTGTGTGGCGCGGACATTGTAAACCGACGCATCAGAGCTGTTTTTCTATATTTCACGATTAAGCCGTTTGGGAAGAAATTATGAGGAGATCATCGAACAGTGGAGGTTCATCACGAAAGAAAAAAAAGCGGATATCGTAGTGCTGGACATGCCCCTTTTGGACACAAGGCAGAAAAACGACAATCTCACCGGCAGGTTTATTGCGGATATGGTACTTCAGATCATCGCCTATGTGGCTCAGATTGAAAGAGAGAATACCAGAGTCAGACAGCGGAAAGGGATTGACGCCGCTATGCGCCGGGGAGTCAAGTTCGGCCGTCCTCAGAAGGAAAAGCCGGAAGAATTTGAGCTGGTCTACAGACTTTACTTGGACGGTTCTTATACGATCAGGAGCGCCGCGAAGGAACTCCATGTTTCGCATGATACATTTCTGAAATAGGCGCACGAACGAAGGGAGGTTTCCGCCCGAAGCGCGGGACCGCGTTAAGGACAGCCCCTTTCCCAGCGAGTTCTTATATGCCGGAAAATTCCATAACTGCGGGCTTTTCCGGCATTTTCACTAAACCGTCAGCCGCAATCCTCCTTCAGATATCGCCTCGCCACATCCTCCGTCAGATGAAATCTCTTCTGGACCTGCCTGCATACCTCCAGCTCCGAAATCCCGAGTTCCCTCAAGGACAGTACCAGGGCGGATATTCCTTCTTCACGGCCTTCCATGCGGCCTTCTTCTCGGCCCTCTTCAAATCCTTTTTCCATATTCATGCGATCCCTGTCCAGCAATGTCATATACTCATGCCTCCATTTCCTGTTGCGCCTTGCAGACTGCAGGGCGTCCTTTAACTCGCTGACGTATTCGTCATCCGAATCCCTTCCCGCTACAAAATCCAGTATATGGCCGTGCCTCTTTCCCGTCAATCAGGGAAATCAGGACCGCAAAGTATAAGACCAGAAGAACTGATTTGATCAGAAAAAAGAGTTTGTTCATCCCTTTAATTCATTTTCCGCACACGCAAGGGCTTCTTCGATCACCTGATGCATGTCATAATAGCGGTATTTTCCAAGGCGGCCGCCAAAGATCACGTTCGGACATTTCTCTGCGAGGGCAGCATATTTTTGATATAATTCGTTGTTTCTGTCATCGTTGATCGGATAATATGGCTCCTCCCCCCGTTTCCATACGGCAGGGTATTCTCTGGTGATCACAGTGCGGGGAGTGGCTTTCCCTCCCTGACAGCCAAATTCAAAGTGCTTATGTTCGATCACCCTCGTATAGGGAATCTCATACTCCGTGTAGTTTACTACCGCATTTCCCTGATAGTTTTCCGTGTCCAGGATCTCCGTTTCAAAACGCAGGCTCCGGTATTCCAGCTCTCCTTCGCAGAAATCAAAATACCGGTCAATGTTTCCGGTGAAAACGATCTTTTCTGCCATCTGTTCAAACTTCTCACGAGCATCAAAAAAATCCGTGTTCAGCCGCACTTCCACGCCGTCCAGTATAGCCTCCACCATTTTCGTATATCCGCCTATCGGGATGCCCTGATATTTGTCATTGAAATAGTTATTGTCGTAAGTCATCCTGACCGGAAGCCTGCGGATGATGAAAGCGGGAAGTTCTGTCGCTCTCCTTCCCCACTGCTTTTCCGTGTAGCCTTTTACCAGCTTTTCATAGATATCCCTGCCGACCAAGCTGAGCGCCTGTTCCTCCAGGTTGCGGGGCTCAGTAATTCCCGCTTCCCGGATCTGTTCTTCGATCTTCGCCTTTGCTTCATCCGGCGTGATGACTCCACACATCTGATGGAAGGTGTTCATGTTGAAGGGCATGTTGTAAAGCACATCCCGGTAGCGGGCAACGGGCGGGCGGCAGTCGATGACGAGGAATGATCTGCAGCGTTTGTGTGCTTCACGAGCGAAGACTGAGCCGAAAAGGCCGGCACCGATGATCAAGTAATTATACATAATGAAATCTCTCTGTTTTTAGTCCCTTCCGTAAATATCTCTTGTGTACACTTTTTCTCTTACATCATTCAGTTCCTTAGACATCCGGTTGGCAACAATAACATCTGAACACGCTTTGAATTCATCCAGATTTCTGATCACTCTGGAATTAAAAAAAGTATCATCTTTCAATGTCGGTTCATAAACGACTACTTCAACCCCATTTCCCTTAATGCGCTTCATAATCCCCTGAATGGCGGAATGTCTGAAGTTATCCGAGTTCATATCGCATATTTTAATCTTCTGTTTGAGGGTCGGGCTGAAATGATGCCCGTTGGATAACATAGATACAGGGATGAGCATGGCTCCTGGGAGCTATGCTCATCCCTGTTTTTCGTTAAGATAGACTCAAATGTCCGTGATATGATCGCCCCATACCATAACTTCCAGTTACATAGAAGCGGCCGTGTTCGGACAAAGACCATTTTTGTTGCAAAAATTTTCCATTTCCTTTGTGCCGACGCTCAGAATTTGGCACTTATAAGGTGACCGTAGCTGAAATGCAGGAGCCTGCAGGCAGCCTCATCCGACATCAGCCAGAGGCCTATCTCCTCCTCCGGGCGATCAGTCCTTCCGCGCTTATTTTACCTTATGCCCGGACGCCGCTTCAAAATTATATTTCACGATTCCAAGGTCAACTTTTGTATAAGGGCCGATGCCGGCGATACGGATCACAGGTTTTCCATCCTTCATCCCCAACTTAAATTTCTGCTGGTTGATGGCGGTCGGGGCCAGAAGGGCAGCCTCGGCTCCTTTCCGGAACCAGTCCGGCATTTCTCCTTTTGTCACCATGACACTGTCCAGTGTCCGGCTCTTGTGAGCCGTCCCCTGCGTCTCCCCGTAGCCTATGGCAATGACAAGCACCAGCTTTTCTCCTTCCGGAATCAGCCTTTTCACGCTGCTCTTATGGAAAGACAACGCCACCCAGCAGGTGTTCAAGCCCAGTCTCTGTGCTTCAAGGACGATCTTCTCCCCGTAATAGCCGCACTTTTCGTCCAGATCATCGGAAGGCTTACCCGCCAGGATGACATAGTTGTTCACATTGCGGAATTTCCCGTAATGCGCAAGCCTTGAGTCAAAACCAGAAGGATCATCAAAACGTATCCTGATATTCAGCCTGCTCTCCTCATTGCATGCCTTGATCAGTTCCTCCAATTTTTCTCTCTTATCCTCCTCAATCTTGCGGCCGGTATATGCTCTCACCGAATGCCTTTCCTGTATTGCCTGTAATATATCCATTTTCATCCTCTTTTCTGCTGTCAGACAGCGTTTTCTTTCTGTATTATTACCAGCCCCGCTCACCATCTCTCTGCCCACCCGCAGTTCGGATTTAACCTTTTTCTATGCTTCTTCCTCAATCTCCGGGCTGGAAATGACGCGGTATGGCTGACCATGGTCTTTCTTGATTTCAAAAACAAGAGGATTCTTCTTTCCCCATTCCGGGTCACGCGAATTTCTCTTTGTCCAATAATGGTACAGACTCACGAATGCCTGGTGGATGTCTTCTTCCGCCTTCAAACGGGCTTCGACCGCATCCTCAAAGGTATCAAACACCCCAAGGAAGATGCGCATTCCCTTAAAGCCTATGGAAGCACGATATTTTCCATTTCGCATTTTTGTCACACCACCGTAGCCGCTCGTGTTGTCACATCTGCCTTTCCGCACTTCCAGCCACTCTACGCATGTGCCGTCAACCATATGGAGATTATTATGTATCCCGTTTCTTAATTCTTTCCTGAGACATCCGCAGCTTTTCGTATTCCCACTCAGGAGGCTGTCCGCCGTAACCTCCGTCTCTTTTCCGCAGTCACAGCGGCAACGCCAGTAGATAGAACCCTTATGATCCCGATGTTCCGTGGGATATTCGGCTGTCAGCCGGCCGAAGCGCATTCTACTCAGATTTCTGGATCTTCTTGCCATATCTATATCGCCTATCCTTCTGATGTTCAAGACTGATCAAATGGTACATATGCATCCGATAGACTATCTTTTATCCCTCCTCACTTTCCAATGGTAAAACAGCAACCCGTAAAAGTCAATCTTTTCTGTAAACAGGTTAACTGTTTCCCCTTATGCATATTTGTCTGCAAAATATCAATCTCCTTCGTCGGTCCACACCAGCCCCGCATCTCTTCATCTCTTTAAATTCGTAAAAATGTGTTAGGATAATAATGTAACAGGAAGGCCGATAGCATAATGAAAATGAATTCGATCCAGGATCTGATGAAATGGGAAAAAAGCGACGACCGAAAGCCCCTGGTGATCAGGGGAGCCAGGCAGGTTGGGAAGACTTGGTTCATGCAGGAATTCGGCCGTACCTGCTATGAAGACTATGTATATTTTAATTTCAAAGAGGAAGAAGAACCGAGGTCTATCTTCCAGCGGAACAAAAATCCCCTCCGGATCATCGAACTGCTCATTTATGAGCGTCCGAAGGATTAAAAATAATCCGTAGAATGATTGCGAACTGCTGATGTACGGCTTGTATTGACTTCTCAGCATTATTTGATGAACCCTTTTTCGCGCAATATCTTTTCCACGGCATACAGCGCCATCGATGGAGTTTTATCCTGCTTTTTTACATAAGCGATCAGCGTTTGGGTTAATATGCCTGCAGCTCCGGTCTCCAACGTCAGAGCCAGAGCCTTTTCCCATGTTTCCCCGGAAAAACTAGATTTTTCCAATTATTTTCTTTTATTAAATTATTCATAATAGTGGGTATTATTCAGTGTGACACGCTGTTGCGTTCTGACGGACATCAAACCGCGCCCTAAGTGATATCAAAGTGATATTTAAAAGTGATATTTGTAACAAATAAAAAAAAGGACAAAACACCACTTAGCTGTAAATTTTCTACAAACTAAATAGTGTTTTGTCCTGTTTTGTAACGTTATATTTGGTTATATTACCTTAAAATCAGCATTTACTTATAATTTACGATTTTTCCGAAATCAGGCTTCAAAGACGCGCCGCCAACCAGACCGCCGTCGATGTCGGGCTGAGCGAAAAGCTCAGGTGCCGTAGCCGCGTTCACAGATCCGCCGTACTGAATGCGGATGGCTTCTGCAGTTGCTTCGTCGTAGATCTCGCCGATGCACGCACGGATCGCTGCACAGACTTCTTCAGCCTGCTCCGTGGTAGCGGTCTTGCCGGTGCCGATGGCCCAGATAGGCTCGTAAGCGATCACAGCGGTCTTGGCCTGATCGGCAGTCACATTCAGGAAAGCGATCTTGATCTGCTGGCGGATCCAGTCGATCGTGATGCCCTGCTCTCTCTGGGTGAGGGTCTCACCGCAGCAGATGATCGGGGTAAGGCCGTGCTCGAAAGCCTTGAGGACCTTCTTATTCACGGTCTCATCAGTCTCAGCGAAGTATTCCCTTCTCTCGGAATGGCCGATGATAACATATTTCACGCCGGCATCCGTCAGCATGTCGGGAGCGATCTCGCCGGTATAAGCGCCCTTCTCCTCAAAGTACATATTCTCGGCGCCGATCTCAATGTTGCTTCCCTTTGCCGCTTCTACGGCAGGGATGATGTCGATAGCGGGCACGCAGAATACCACGTCCGCATCATCCGTTACAACGAGGGGCTTTAAGGTATTGATCAGTTCCACAGCCTGACTGGGAGTCATGTTCATCTTCCAGTTGCCTGCGATAATTTTCCTTCTTGCCATGATAATGGCCTCCTTCAGTTTTCTTTTTCAGCTTTTTATTTATCGTTTGCCGCAGCTACGCCGGGAAGCTCCTTGCCTTCCAGGAATTCCAAAGAAGCGCCGCCGCCGGTGGAGATGTGGGTCATCTTGTCGCCGAAACCGAGCTGATTGACGGCCGCTGCGGAATCGCCGCCGCCGATGATCGTGGTGGCATCCGTCTCAGCAAGAGCCTTCGCAACAGCGATGGTTCCCTTTGCCAGAACCGGGTTCTCGAATACGCCCATCGGTCCGTTCCAAACAACAGTCTTGGCGGTCTTTACAGCCTCTGCAAACTCTTCTGCAGACTTGGGTCCGATGTCCAGTCCAAGCATATCTGCCGGGATCGCATCTGCCGCACATACGGTCACATCGATGTCAGCGTCGATCGGGTTCGGGAAGGACTTGGCACATACGGCGTCAACAGGAAGCAGCAGCTTCTTGCCCAGCTTCTCCGCCTTCTCCATCATTTCCTT
>DWYY01000094.1 GCA_019118445.1 Candidatus Eisenbergiella merdipullorum
GCAATTACCCATGCGGAGAGAAGCGCGGACTTTGTCCTGAATGAGCCGGGCTTTTATACGGCGGCATTTCACGGCACCGTGGCTCCGGCATCCGGTGTGACCTTTCCGCTGAACATTTTGTTTACGCTGGAGCAGGATGGAACGCCGGTTTCCGGCGCGGCGACGCAGCATACCTTCCATACCTCTGCGGAAAACGCGAACATTGCTTTTTCCACCATCCTGGAGGTGACGGACACCCCTTCCACCCTGACGGTGACCGGGCAGGGCGGAAGCTTTCTGTACAGCGACGTGGGAATGAGCGTGTATAAGCTCAGGTGAGGCCTGTGACCGGAGACACTATGACCGAAAGCGCCGGAACAGCTTTTCCGATGCCAGGTTTCCGAGCCATCCTGCAAATATCCCAAGCAGGATGCCGAACAGCACATCCGTGGGATAATGGACGTACAGATAAAGCCGGGAAAAGGCGATCAGAGAAGCCAGAATCAGAGAGGGAATGCCGATTTTCCGGTTGTTTCTGTAGATTGCCGAAGAGGAAGCAAAGGAAGCGTAGGTATGGCCGGACGGAAAGGAAAAATCCGTCGGCGGCGGGATGAGAAGCTCCACAGCCGTATTGACGGTAAAGGGGCGCAGCCTGGCTACCAGAGGCTTTAAAATCAGGTTGCCGGTGACGAACATGAAAAGAAGGGCGATACCGGAAGCCAGCCCCGCCTTCCGCGTTTTCGGAAAAAGCAGGAGCAGGACGGACAGGGCGATCCAGATCAGCCCCGCGTCTCCGAGGGAGGAGATGCGGGGAATCAGGATGTCAAAAAAATCGTTCGCAAGATGCTGCTGGATCTGATCCAGAAAATTAAATTCCCAGGCCATAGCTCTCCTTTTTATCAATATGACGTTTTACGATGATGTAGCAGATCAGGTGGCAGCAGGCCGTGATGGCCCAGGATACCGGATAGGACAGGTAGAGGACGAACAGGCTCCGGTCCCACTGAAAAACGGTGAAGATCCAAAGAATCCGAAGCCCGCAGACTCCGGCAATGGAAACCAGCATGGGAAGGATGGCATAATTGATTCCCCTCAGGCTTCCCACCAGTACATCCATCATGCCGCAGAGAAAATAGGTGGTACAGATGACGCCCATCCGGATCAGCCCATACCGGATCACATCCGCATCGGTGGAATAGATCAAAAGCAGCTTATCTCCGGCCAGATAGGCGAGATTTCCGAGCGTACAGCCGACAAGAAAGACAAGGATCTCGCACTGGATCAGGATCCGGGTGATGCGCTTTTTCTGCCCGGCTCCGTAATTCTGGCTGGTGAAGCTGATGGAGGTCTGATGGAAGGAGTTCATGGCGGTATAGATGAAGCCTTCGATGTTGCTTGCCGCGGTATTTCCCGCCATGGCCACGGAGCCGAAGGAGTTGACCGAGGACTGGATCAGAACATTGGAAATGGAAAAGATCGCGCCCTGCATGCCGGCCGGAAGACCGATCCGGATCATCAGGATCAGGCGGTTTTTATGGATCTTCAGTTTGTTCAGGTGCAGGCGGTACATCCCCTCCTCGCGGATGAGGCATCGCAGGACCAGCAGGGCGGAGATGCACTGGGAGATCACGGTGGCGATGGCGACGCCGGCTACGCCCAGATGGAACACGATGACGAACACCAGGTTCAGGATCACGTTGACAACTCCGGACGCGAACAGGAAATAAAGGGGCCGTTTCGTGTCGCCCACCGCCCGCAGAATGGCCGCGCCGAAGTTATAGAGCATGGTGGCAGGCATGCCGACGAAATAGATGCGCATATAAACGGCCGCCTGATCCAGCACATCGTCCGGTGTGAACATGAGGGTCAGAAGCGGCTTCGCCAGAAGGACGCCGATGAAAATAAGGACGATGCCGCAGACCAGGCTCAGCAGGATGGCGGTATGGACCGTTTCGCTTACCGCTTTTTCCTGCTTCGCGCCGATGTAATTGGCGCACAGGACATTCGCGCCTACGGAAAGACCGATAAATACATTCACCAGCAGATTGATGAGAGAGCTGGTGCTTCCCACTGCGGCCAGCGCCTGATGTCCGGCAAAACGGCCTGCCACAATGATGTCCGCGGCGTTGAAGAGAAGCTGAAGGATGCCGGAAAACATGAGCGGAATGGCAAAACGGAGCAGCTTTCCGGTCAACGGCCCGTTGCACATGTCGATTTCATAGGATTTTGCTTTCATGGTAAAGTTTTCCTCCCTGACCTGCCTGGCAGGCAGCGTTTTTGTGTAAAATTTTAAACATCTGCCCGGCTGCCGGAAGCAGTGCCCGGGCAAAAATTTTACATTAATTTTACAACGTATCGGGAAGCAGTACAATAGAAAGCATTCTTTTTTTTTGAATTCCCCTTTTACGGAGCCGATCATCACGCCTTTGACAAAGTATTTCTGGATGAATGGATAAATACACAAAACCGGGACGGTGGAAACGATGATGGAGCTGTATTTTAAGGTCTGGGAAAGCTGCATCCTGGCTTCCGCGGAGGCCGCGTCCAGTCCGGCTGTGTTGTTCATCGTCAGCTTGTTGGACATCAGCAGGTCTCTCAGGAAAGACTGAAGGGGCATCAGGTCCGTATCATTGATATAGAGCAGGGCCGAATAATAATCGTTCCAGTGCCCTACTGCGTAATACAGCCCGATGACGGACAGAATCGGTTTGGACAAAGGCAGGACGATCCTGACCAGATACTGGAAGGTGTTGGCTCCGTCCAGATCGGCCGCGTCCTTCAGGCTGGAGGGGATGCTGTTGATGAAGTAGGTGCGCATAACGATCACGTTGTAAATGGAGCAGGCCCCGGGTATGATCATGGCCCATGGAGTATTGACCAGGTTAAGCCGGCTGACGACCAGATAGGTGGGGATCATGCCGCCGCTGAAATACATGGTCAGCATGAACGCGAACATGAAGAAATTTCTCGGGACGAAATCCCTGCGTGACAGCGGATAAGCAGCGCAGATGGAGATCAGAAGATTGATCAGGGTTCCCACAACGGTATAAAAGATGGTATTCCTGTAGCCGATCCAGATGCTTCTGTATTCCACCACAGCCTCATACGCGGCCAGCGTCAGGCCCTTCGGGATAAGGATGACATTGCCGTTCCAGACCTCGTTCGGGTCGCTGATGGAAGCGATCAGGACAAACCGAGGGGCCATACAAAGATGACCAGAAGCACGATCATGACCAGGATGTTTACGATATCGAAGATCCGGTCGCCGTAGGACTTTTTGATGGTATTCTGCGAATTGGTTCTATGGATGACTGACATGATTTCCCTCCTTAAAACAGGCTTTCCTGTGTGGTCATTTTGGCGATCTGATTGGCCGCTACCAGCAGGAAAAGCTTTCCGCAGGGGATATCACGGGCCAGGGTCTCCCGTTCTATTCCGGAAGCGTATTTTACCGTGTGGAAGGACTGGAAAAGGGCTGGTCGGATGTGACGGTGCCGGATTTCGGAGGGGCGCTTGTGAAGCTGATCGGGGAAAAGGAGGAACCCCTTGCCTTCCCGCCTTACCGCGCCGGCGTATCCGGACTGAAGGAGATCCAGGTGGTGCTGACGCGGAGGAATACCTTCGGGCCGCTGCATCAGAAGACAAAATACGCGGAAGCCTGTCATCCGGGAAGCTTTGTGACGGAGGGAGACGACTGGTGTGAAGAATATGTCCTGTATGAACAGGGTCTTCTGAAAAAACCGGAAATCAGGCGGTAAAAAAAAGCGGAATAAATTTGGAAACAGGTCTTGACAATCCTGCAGCATTCTGTTATAGTCTTAATAGAACAGATAAAACAATATCGGTTCAATGCAATAGAAATAGACAGAAATGAAAGAATTTTCAGGAGGGATTGTGTATGAATATTTCCAAATTCACACAGAAATCCATGGAAGCCGTGGAACGGTGCCAGAAGCTGGCATACGAATACGGCAACCAGGAGATTGAAGAAGAACATCTCCTTTACGGCCTCCTTACCATAGAAGACAGCCTGATTTTAAAGCTGATCGAGAAGATGGGGATTCAGAAGGAGCATTTTGTAAGCAGGGCGGAGGCAGCGGTCGCGAAGCGCGTGAAGGTGCAGGGCGGCCAGGTATATGTGGGGAAGGATCTGAATATCGTCCTGACCTCGGCGGAGGATGAAGCGAAGCAGATGGGAGACGAATATGTTTCCGTGGAGCATCTCTTCCTTGCCATGATCCGTCATCCCAACAAGGAGATCAAGGCCATCTGGAACGAATACGGCATCACCAGAGAGCGGTTCCTGCAGGCGCTTTCCACCGTGCGGGGAAATCAGCGGGTGACCAGTGATAATCCAGAGGCCACCTATGATACGCTGGAGAAGTACGGCGAGGATCTGGTAGAGAAGGCGAGAAACCAGAAGCTGGATCCGGTGATCGGCAGGGACGCGGAGATCCGGAATGTGATCCGTATCCTGTCAAGAAAGACGAAGAACAACCCGGTTCTGATCGGTGAACCCGGCGTGGGCAAAACCGCCGTGGTAGAGGGTCTGGCACAGAGGATCGTGCGGGGCGATGTGCCGCAGGGCCTGAAGGATAAGAAGATTTTCTCCCTGGATATGGGTGCGCTGGTGGCGGGAGCCAAGTACCGGGGCGAATTTGAGGAACGTCTGAAGGCTGTGCTGGAGGATGTGAAGAACAGCGACGGGCAGATCATTCTGTTCATCGATGAGCTGCACACCATTGTGGGCGCAGGCAAGACGGAAGGCAGTATGGATGCCGGAAATATGCTCAAGCCCATGCTGGCAAGGGGCGAGCTACACTGTATCGGAGCTACTACCTTGGATGAATACCGGCAGTACATCGAGAAGGATGCGGCTCTGGAGAGGCGTTTCCAGCCGGTACAGGTGGATGAGCCCACGGTGGAGGATACTATTTCCATCCTGCGCGGCCTGAAGGAGCGCTATGAGGTATATCATGGCGTGAAGATCATGGATAATGCTCTGGTGAGCGCAGCAGTGCTTTCCAACCGTTATATTTCCGACCGTTTCCTGCCGGATAAGGCCATCG
>DWYY01000095.1 GCA_019118445.1 Candidatus Eisenbergiella merdipullorum
GAAATTTTCTGAGGGAAGCGGCTTCGGTGAAGCCGGATGAAAGGCAGCTTGCCTGGTATGAGATGGGCTTCTACGCTTTTGTCCATTTTGGAATGAATACCTTTACGGACCGGGAATGGGGAACCGGAAAGGAGTCCGAGAAGCTTTTTGATCCAAAGAAACTGGACTGTGATCAATGGGTGGAGACCATCCGGAACGCGGGAATGAAGGGAATGGTGCTCACCGCCAAGCACCATGATGGGTTCTGCCTGTGGCCTTCCCGCTATACGGAGCACAGCGTGAAAAATTCCCCCTGCCGGAGAGATGTGGTAAAGGAAGCGGCTGAGGCCTGCCGCAGGGGAGGGCTGAAATTCGGATTTTACCTGTCGCCATGGGACCGCAACAGCGCGCTCTACGGGACGGAGGCATATAACGAATATTTCTGCAGGCAGCTGAAAGAACTTTTGACGGAATATGGGGAGATTTTTTATGTCTGGTTTGACAACGCCTGCGGGGAGGGGCCGAGTGGAAAGAAACAGGTGTATGATTTCCCGGCATACTTTGAACTGATCCGGAAATATCAGCCGCAGGCTGTGATCTTCAATGATTTCGGTCCGGATATCAGGTGGTGCGGCAATGAGGCGGGGACTGCACGTCATGCGGAATGGGCGGTCGTTCCTTCGGAGCTGTGCTTTTACAGCCCAAAGCAGACAGGGGCCGGGCCCATGGCGGAAGAAGGAGATCTTTCCTTCCTGTACAATACCTGCCAGAATCTTGGAAACCTGGATAATATCCTGTATTCCAGAGGGCTTGCCTTCACGCCCGCCGAGATCGATATGTCGATCCGGCCGGGCTGGTTCTGGCATGAGAATGAAAAACCGCACAGTCTGGAGCGGCTGTTTCAGGTGTATCTGAACTCCATCGGGGCAAACTGCTGCCTGAACTTGAATCTTCCGCCGAACCGGGACGGACTGATCGATGAGAGGGATAGAAAACGGCTGAAGGAGCTGAGGGAGCTTCTGGACCGGGAACTGGGGCAGCCGATCCCTGCCGGAATCAAAAAGCGGGAAAAAGGCTTTCCTACGCAGCCCGTGTATGAAATAAACTTTGATCATGCGAGGAATGATTTTAAGTATATTGTTCTCAGAGAGGACATCGCGAAGGGCCAGAGGGTGGAAAGCTTTCAGATCGTGGCGGAAACGGCGGACGGAAACCGGTATCCGTTCTATCAGGGAACCACCGTCGGCAATCGGAAAATCTGTCAGCTTGCCGATCCGTTTACCGGGCAGAACCCTCTGACCAAAACGCTGGAATATGGAGCAAAGCGTCTGCTGGTCCACATCACTTCCGCAAGGGACGAGGTGTTCCTGAAGGAGATAGCCGTGTACTGATAACGGGAAGACGGCCGGCTCCCTGCCGGCGGAAAACAGGCAGAATATAGGAGAGAGACGATTATGCGTTATGAAACGAAAAAGATTATTCTGAAAAACGGACAGGAAGTAGTTTTCAGGAGCCCGTCCACGTCCGAAGGTGCGCAGATGATGGAATTTTTAAAACAGCTTGCCGCGGAAACGGAGTTTATCCTGCGCTATCCTGAGGAATGCAGGGAAACCGCACAGCAGGAGGCCGAATATCTGGGGCGGATGATCCAATCCCCCACGGACCTGATGATCGTCTGCACGGTGGACGGGGAAATTGCCGGAAACTGCCAGATCAGCTTCACGGACCGGATCAAGACCAGGCATCGGGCCACCCTTGCCATCGGCATTCTGCAGAAATTCTGGGGACTTGGCATCGGGACCGCCATGTTTTCGGAGATGGAGCGGGCCGCCGGAGAAAAAGGAGTCCTTCAGATGGAGCTGGATTATATCGAAGGAAACGAACGGGGCAGAAGGCTCTATGAGAAGATGGGCTTCGTCCCCGTGGCAGAGCGCCCGGACGCCATCCGGCTGAAGGACGGGACGATGCGGAAGGAAATTTCCATGATCAAAAAGCTTTGAGAATGCAGGTGGGATATGACAGATTATGAAAAAGCCCTGCTTTTGTGGCGGCAGAAGAATATCACTACAGAGGCGGCCCTCGCGGAGGCGCTGAACGGGCAGGGAATCCTGTTCGCCTATCATTCGGGAAAGATAGAAAACGATAAGATCACGTTCCATGATACGAGAGAAATCTTTGAACATGACGGAGTGACGGGCTATACAGGCGATCTGCGCACCTTGTTTGAGATCAGGAACGCGAAAGAGGCATATGAAATGTTCCTGAACGCTTTCGGGAAAAAACTCCCGCTGGATGAGGCTTTTGTCAGAGAATTACAGAGAAGGCTCACGCAAAATACCTATGATACCAGACGCTATCAGCTCGGGGAGCGCCCCGGCGAATATAAAAAACACGATTATGTCACAGGAAGAGAAGAAGTCGGCGCTGCTGCGGAGGATGTGGCTGAGGAGATGGCGGAGCTGCTGGAGGAACTTCAGGATTTTCCGGAGGAAAAGGTACTGACGGCCGCGGCATATTTTCACGCAAAATTTGAAAATATCCATCCTTTTGCGGACGGCAACGGCAGGACAGGCAGGCTTGCCATGAATTATCTGCTCGTTCTGCACGATCACCCGCCCGTCACCATCCATGAAGAAGACAGAAAGGCCTATTACAATGCGCTGGAAGCCTGGGATACGGATCAACTGTTGGAACCGCTGTACGGCTTTCTGCGGAAGCAGACAGAGAAGACCTGGGAGAAGCAGATCAGAAGGTCGGAAAAAAAGAAAAAAGTTTGAATGGATTTACCTGTGTCAGTCGTATTGATAGTGAAGTCATAAATGACTATCTTGATCAGACGGAGGATCACTACTATGAAAAAAGTATTGACAGGAATCTTAACGGCAGCGGCAGTCTTGTCCATCAGCACGATGACTGTTTTTGCGGCGGGTTCGGGAACCGGACATCATTTCGTTGACGCGGACGGGGACGGGATCTGCGACTATGCGGCAACCGGCTGCTATCATGTGGACGCGGATGGAGACGGGATCTGCGACAACTGCGGAGGAAACAGCTGCGCGCATGTGGATGCAGACGGAGACGGGATCTGTGACAACTGCGGAGGAAACAGCTGCGCGCATGTGGATGCAGACGGAGACGGGATCTGCGATAACTGCGGAGGATACGCCGCGGGCTGCTATGGACACGGATCCGGCTGTGGAGGACACCACAGCGGCCACCACGGATATTATGCCAATTCCGGTTATGGCGGTTCTTATGGCCATCACGCATCCCATCATGATCGGTAAAAGACGTGAGGCTGAGGCGGTCCCTGGCGGGTGATGCGACAGGTGAGGGGCGGAGAGATCATGCGGAGCGAAGAAGAGGTGAACAGGGCGGTCGAACAATATTCGGATATGGTCCGGCGGCTCTGTATGGTACATCTGAAGAATTATGCGGATACGGAGGACATATTTCAATCAGTGTTTTTGAAGTATGTCCTTAGTTCCGTTTCTTTTGAAAGCGAAGAACATGAGAAAGCCTGGTTCCTCCGTGTGACGATCAATGCTTGTAAGGACCAGCTGAAAAGTTTTTTCCGCAGCCATACGGTATCGCTGGAGGAACTGACCGAACAGCCTGCTTCGCTCTCACCGGACAACAGGGAGGTCCTGGAGGCGGTGCTTTCCCTTCCGAAAAAATATAAGGATGTGGTATATCTGCATTATTATGAAGGCTATACCGCCCCGCAGATCAGCCGTATCCTTGGAAAAAACGTGAATACGGTTTATACGCTCCTGACTCGCTCCAGGCAGCTGTTAAAAGAGAAGCTGGGAGGTGATGGGTATGAATGACAGGATCCGGGAAAGGGTCAAAGAAGCTTTCCATGAAATCCACGCGGAAGAAGAATTGAAGAAAAAGACCAAGGCATTTCTTTTTCAGAAGCTGCAGGCGCCATCCGGCTGCAGGACAGGAAGGCTTTGGCATCTGGTTCCTGTTATGGCATGCCTGCTCCTCATTGCGGTGGTGGGAGGCGGATGGCGGCTGTATTTTACGCCGACAGCAGCGATCAGCATAGATGTAAACCCATCGCTGGAGCTGGAGATCAATCGGTTTGACAGGGTCCTTTCTGTGAAAGGTTATAACGACGACGGACAAAGTCTGGCCGATTCCCTGGATATCAGATTTATGGATTATGATGATGCGGTCAGGCAGATACTGGAAAGCACGGCGGTCACGGACCTGCTGTCCCGGGATGCGGCTTTGACGATCGCGGTCACGGGTTCTGATGAAGAACAGTGCGGGCGGATCCTTTCCGATATGGAATCCTGTACATCCGGACATGAGAACGCCCACTGCTATTCCACCGATTCCGCGGAGACGGAAAAAGCCCACGAACTGGGGCTTTCCCTGGGGAAATATAATGCTTTTCTGGTTCTGCAGGAACTTGACCCGGACATCACGCCGGAAGAAGTGCAGAACATGACCATGCGGGAAATCCGAGACCTGATCGAGGCCTTGTCTCCCGGCGGTCAGGAAAATGAAGAAGAGCATGAGGGACACCATGGGAGAGGGCATGGAGCTGAAGAGGGACATTGACATTCTCCGTGCGGCTGGGAAGTGTTGGCTGCACGGAGAAAGTGTATCTGAAAATCCGATTTATTTTCGGAGAAGGCTGGCGCGATATTCTTTGGGGATCATACCAGTTTCTCTTTTGATAAATATATTAAAGTAACGGCGAGAATTGAAGCCTGTCTTTTCAATTACATCGTTAATGGAAAAGGAAGGGTTCGTAAGGTAGGAATTGATAAGATCCAGCTTTTTCTGACTGATATATCTGTTCAGACGGATGCCTGTTTCATTGTGAAAAATCCACGAAATATACGAAGTATTATACCCTGTAATTTCAGAAAGACGAAGCAGGGAGAGATCCTCGGCAGCGTGTGTCTCAATATAATTTTTTAGAAAATCGACCAGAGAGGACTGACTGTTGGAAGCCTGAGCAGGTGAATCGAGACAGAAAATCCATGACGCGGGAAAATCCTGCAATATATTGGAAAGCCGTGTCAATGCAGATTGATAAAGGGAAAAAACCCCGGCAAGCGAAGCAGAAGTTCCATACAAAAAGGGAAGACGCTGGCCGGTGGAGGCAAGGATATCCTGTATATTTTCCAGAATGCCGCTCGCCCAGCCCTCCGCAGTCTGTACGGCAGAAATGCTGTCGGACAGTTGAGCCAAAAACAGAACATATCCATTGGAATCCTGATAGCAGATGGAATGTCGGATCATCTTTTGAAAGTGGATGCGCAACAGATGGCACAAGGATGTATGGAAATCATGCGGCATACAGGAGACAGCTTGCGAATTTGGCTGGGAAGCTGCACACAGGATCAGCATTAGATTTCCCTTTGTCTGAAAACCGAGAATATGCAGCAGATCCGTTTCCTGCAGAAGCATATCCATCTGTTCATGCATATTGTCAGAGAAATCTGAATTTAAAGATAATGTTTTCTGCTGCACAGAAGAAAGATAGGAAGCATGCCGCTCCTGTTCGATCACTTCAAGTGTATGCAGGATTGTTTTCAGAATAATCTCCTTTTCCTCTGTTTTCAACAGATAGCCTGCGGCATACTGTTGAAAAACCTCATAAGCATATTGAAATTCCGGGTAGGCCGTAAGAACAATGGCTTTTGTTCCGCTCCAGAACCGATTGATTTGTTGGAGAAGTTCCAGCCCGCTCATGCCCGGCATCTGAATATCTGTTATTAACAGATCGATGCGGCCTTTTTTGATAATATCAATGGCATCTGTGGCGGAGTAAGCATAGTAAATATCCAGATCCATATTTTCAATGGAATCCAGCAGGCGCATGACCATGTTGATGATATGAGGCTCATCGTCAACCAAAAGAATACGATAATATTTCATCTTACAGTTACCTCCTGATGACAACAGTTACGCAAAGACCGCCAAGGCTGCTTGCCGTAGTTTCCAGTCCACAGGAATCATCGTGATAATACAGTTTCAGACGGGTGTGGATATTGTTCATACCAATTCCGGCTGTATGCTGTGAATTTTCAGATAGTATTTCCTGAATATGACATAATTCTTCGGCGGTAATGTTACCGGTATTTTCTATGGTAATGCATAAATAGTTCTGAGCGCGCAAAGTTGTGAAAATCCGAATAACAGCTTCTTCTTTCCCAGGGATCAATCCATGTTTGACGATATTTTCTGCAAGGGGTTGTAAAATCAGACGTGGGACTGGAATAGTCTGGTATTTTTCCGGAAGAGCCTCAATTTCCAGATCAAAAATATCCTCAAAACGCATATTCTGAATAGAAAGATAGTTGATCATATGAGAATATTCTTCCTTCAATGAAACAGTATCGCTGGAGCTGCGGGTTAGATATTCATAATACTTGCTTAGATGATATAAAAATTTTTCCGCAGTCACATAATCGCCTGTCGAAATCATGTTTTCAATAAAAATAAAGCTGTTATAAAGGAAATGTGGGTTTATTTGCGCCTGAAGCTGCTTTAATTCGGCAGCTTGGATGTGAATTGTCTGCTCATAATTTTCGCGTACCAGATGTTCCAGCCGGTAACTCATTTTATTGAAATTTTCGACCAGTTCATTGTATTCATAAGAATAGACAGGCACCATGCTGATCCCAAAGTTCCCATCACCAAGCTGGCGAAATTTTTCCATAAAATCATTAACAGGCTTTTTGACCAGTCTGTAAGTGAAAAAGGCAAAGGCGCCAGAGACAAGCAGGAACAAAAAAGAAAAGATCAGGATAAAATTGCGAAAGTGATTGGGAATTTCGCGGAGGTTTTCCAAGGGGATCAATTGTACAAAAGTGCTCTGAAGCTGACTGGAATAGCATGCCACGGCCAGATAGCGGTCGCATAATGGTTCTGGCAGATGTAAGAAGTATGCGTTATCCGTATCGGTTCTAAGGCCGGAGAAGGAATTTCCTTCTATGACGGTGATATCCTCAGGGGACATTTCATTACTGTAGAGGAAAAAGGTTGCGTCCGCTACCATTTTGTGTTATAGTACACATTTGAACTGGAGGCTCGGTGAACTGAAGGGCCGGACAAAGGAAATGAAAAGGAGGCGCAGTGAAATAGACAGTTTTTCCAATATAGGCCGTTATATTTCCATCCTGGACAGGCTCATGCAGATGTACTATGATCATGGCCTGTCCGATTTTGAGATCGGATGGGGGCAGCAGTTTTATGTGGAATATCTATACGACCATCCCGGCGCGTCTCCGCAGGAAATGACGGAATATATCCGCGTGGACAGGGCAACTCTGACGAAAACCATTCAGAAGCTGACGAGAGTGGGCTACATCAGGGTGGTCGGAGATGAAAGGGACCGGCGGGTGAAGCATCTGTATCTGACAGAAAAAGCGGTCCCCGCGGCAAAGCAGATCAAGAAAATCCACGCCGATTTCTATCAGGTTCTCGGCGAGGGGATCTCCGGTGATGAGCTGGAGCGGGTGGAGCAGCTTTTGCAGCAGATGGCGGAGAATGTGAACCGAAAGGTATGGCACAGAATGGAGGCACATGATGAAAGATAAGCATACAGTACGACTGACGGACAGGAAGAGGAGCCTGATCTTTATCTGCCTGGTGGTTTCAGGCATTGCGTCCTCGACTCTGTCAACGGCGATGACGACGGCGCTGCCGAATGTGGTGGAATATTTTGGAATCAGCACATCCGTGGGACAGTGGATCACCAGCGGGTATTCCCTTGCCATGGGGATGGTCATGCCGCTGACCGCTTTTCTCATCACCCGGTTTCCCACAAAACGGCTGTACCTGACCGGGATCGGCGGCTTTATCATTGGGCTGCTCTTGAGTATTTTCGCCGGGAATTTCGCAGTGATGATGGTGGGAAGGATCCTGCAGGCCTGCGGAAACGGCATTCTGATGGCGGCGGCCCAGGTGGTCATTCTGACGGTATATCCGGTGGAGAAAAAAGGAACCATGATGGGAACCTACGGCCTGGCGACAACGGCAGCGCCGATCATCGCGCCTACCATTGCCGGCCTGATGATCGACACGTTCGGCTGGAAATCCATTTTCTGGCTGGTTCTGGTCATCATGTGCCTTTCCTTTGTGCTGTCCGGCTTTGTATTTGAGGACGTGCTGGAGCTGCAGGACAAAAAGTTCGATGTGCTTTCCTTCCTGGAGAGCATCTTCGCTTTCGGTGGCATCACCCTTGGTATCGGCAATATCAGCGAATTTGGGCTGGTCAGCGTTCAGGCCGGCCTGCCGCTTCTGATCGGCGCTGTGGTGTGCGTATTCTTTGTTCTGCGTCAGTGCGGGCTCGAAAAGCCCTTCCTGGACGTGAAGATCCTGCGCAACAGGAATTATGCCGTGAGCGTGGTCGCCAGCATGATCCTCTATCTGGTCATGATGGGTTCCTCTGTGATGATGCCGCTGTACGTGCAGAGCGTCATGGGGTATTCCGCCGTGGTTTCCGGCCTGGTCACCCTGCCCGGCTCCCTTGCTACCGCGGTGATCAGCCCCTTTGCGGGGAGACTTTACGATAAAATGGGGATCAAAAGGATTTTCGTTGCGGGCTCTGCAGCCCTGGTGGTCAGCAATATCGGCATGTTCTTCCTTTCCATGAGCGCGCCGCTCTGGGTGGCCGCCGTCCTGAACGTGATCCGCAATATCGCCATCGGCAGCCTGATGATGCCGCTTTTGACCTGGGGTACTTCCAACGTAGAAGAGAAAAAGGTGGCCGACGCATCCTCTCTGCTCACCTCCTTCCGCACCATCGCAGGTTCCATCGGTTCTGCAGTATTTGTGGGGATCATGAATGCGGTCAGCGCCTCTTCTGCCGCCGCTTACGGGGATCAGGCGCAGATGCACGGCATGAACGTGGCCTTTCTGGGGATGTCGGCGGGAGCGGTCCTCCTTATGCTGATTTCCATTTTCGCGGTGAGAAAGGCGAAGCGGTAGGGGACGCTTTGGAAGATACGAGAAACAACCGCTTTATCATCCGGGGAGAAGAATTCAAATGATAAAAAAGCAAACCCATGCCGCATCCGTTCGCCGGACAGAAAAAAAGACAGGCTCAGGAAAAAGACGTCCGGCAGGCCCAAATTACTTGTTCGTTTTACGATACCTGTTTCGATTTTCTCCGGTTAAGGTTTTGAGTGAGATCTTCATCCGGACGGCGGAATTCCTGCTGGAATCCTTCAGCGCGCTGTGGCTTCTGTACCGGATCGTGGAAATTATTGAAAGGGGCGGAAGCTTTTCGGAAACCCTGCCATGGATATGCGGGATGGCCGCGGCATATGCCGTCTATTTTGCTTACCGGAAGTTCTATGAATACAGATTAAAAGAAGCCTGTGATATCGATGTGCGGTGTGGATTTGAAACTCTGCTTTTTGATAAAACGGCTGAGACGGACCTGATCCGCTTTGATGATCCCGCCTTTCAGGCGGAATATAACAGGGCCCTGTTCTGTATGAATAAGGTGGTTCCCCGGATATTCACAGGGGTGGTAAATCTGACTGCGTTTGGCATTATGCTCGTCAATACGGCAGTTTTTCTGGCTACGCTGGATGCGTGGCTGCTGCTGTTCGGGCTGGCTGCCCTTGGGACCTGGTATCTGGGAAGGCAGTATGGAAGTCTTCGTTCCAGAGAGCAGAAAGAGCTGTTGGAGGGGGAAAGAAGGCAGGAGTATGTCCGCCATGTTTATACTGACCGGGCTTATGCACAGGAAATCCGCACCAGCCATGTGGAACGCGTATTAAATCACATCTTTGAGGCTGCTTCCGAAAAGAAACGGGAGGTCATAAACGAGTATGGGCCGCGCCTTCTGGCGCTTTCCTTCTGGCGCACCCTGTTTTCTGTAGACGGGGTGGAAATCTGCTGCTATGTCTATGCCGCATTTCGGATTCTTGTTTTCCATGATCTGACCGTGGCTGAGCTTGCGGTCCTGTTTTCCGCCGTGATCCAATTTACTTCCAGGCTGCGGAGGCTGATCAGCCTGGTAGCAGAGGCAAAAGAAAACAGCAGTTACGTGGATGCTCTGCGGGATTTCCTGGAAACGGAACCCTCCATCCGCGGCGGGAGGCCCTGCGAGGAACCTTTTGCCGGGCTGGAGGTACGGCATCTGAGCTTTGCCTATGCGGACAGGGAAGTGCTGCACGACATAAGCTTTCGGATCAGTCCCGGCGAGATGGTGATGATCGTAGGCCCGAACGGTGCGGGAAAAAGCACGCTGGTAAAGCTTCTTCTGCGCCTGTATGATCCCGGTGAGGGAGAGATCCTGTACAATGGGGAACGCATTGACCGGTTCGATCCGTCCTCCTATCGGAAGCATTTTGCCTACATGCCCCAGGATTTTCAGATTTATGATATGAGCATTGAAGACAATGTTTTGATGAGAACGGCGGACAACGCTTCTTCTGCAGCCGTTGTTTCAGCCGCGCTGCGGTTTTTCGGGCTGGAAGATTGGCTGAAAACGGCAAAACAGGGAACGCAGACGCAGATTGGCCGGACGTTTGATCCAGATGGACTGGAGCTTTCCGGCGGACAGAAGCAGCGCCTGGCTCTTGCCCGTCTGCGGGCGCGTTCCTTCGATCTGTGCATCCTGGATGAACCGTCTTCTGCCCTGGATCCTATAGCGGAGGCGGAGCTGTTTAGGAATCTGCGGGAGGCGGCGGGGGGAAAAACAGTCCTGTTCATTTCCCATCGTTTTATATCGGCGCAGTATGCGGACCGGGTGCTTCTTCTGGATCACGGGCGTCTTGCAGAAAGCGGCTCTCATAAGGAATTGATACGCCGGGGCGGGCTGTATGCGGAATTGTTCAACGCCCAGTCTGGTTACTATCGGGAGGGTGAGAAGTATCGGGAGGGTGAGAAGCATGAGGAAGCGTAACGGCATTTTCTTTGCCCTGAAATTTATTCTTACAAAATTCCCCGGCTATTTTGCGGCGACGTTTCTGTATCACCTGGGAATGGAATGTGGAAGCGCGGTGCATAATGTGTGGGTCTATTATCTCGTTATTGGTATCCTGGCTTCCGGACAGCATGCCGAACGTCTGCTTCTGGTGGTGCTCGGCCTGTGCGGATACGCAGCCGTTACGGGCAGATATTTTGCCTGGTATGAGGAAAAATACAAACCGCTTCAGGAGGAAAGGCTGAGCAGTTTTGTGAAAAGTGAGGTTCTGGAACGGGCGGCGCATCTGGACCTGGAAGTCTATGATGACCCCGCTTTTTATAATGAAACCATTCTGAACCTGGATTCCGCTCACGAAAAGCTCTCTGCGGTCCTGCATTTATGCATGCAGATCCTTGGAAGCGTTTCGGCCATACTGCTTTCGCTGGCTGCCTACATCAAGATCGGGATGGCGTATTTTTTCATTCTTCTGATATTCGTGGCTGTCTCGCTGTTTCTTTCAAGGAAGATCGCCGCAGGACAGTTCGCCAGAAAAGAAGGTCTGACGCCATGGGAACGGAAGATGGCTTATTTTTCCCGGCTCCTGACGCAGCGTTCCAGCGCCCAGGATATCAGGCTGACCGGTGTGGCGCAGGTGTTCAGGCGGCATTATGAGGATGCGGCTGCACATATGAAAAAGGCTGTCCGCAAGGAGAAAACTCCTCTGGCGCTTATGGGATTTCTTCAGAATTATGTCATTGAGCGCTTGATCTTGAACTTCGGCGCCATGGCCTGGCTGGCCTATGCGGCAATGGCGGCACATACGATCGGGCTGACGGAGTTTGTCACCGCATTCAAAGGAGTCAATACCATAGCGGATGCGCTGGATCAGATTTTTGGAAGATATGTGGGAAAACTGCAGGAATATCGTCTGTTCATCGGCCGCTTTCGGGAATTCCTGTTTCTGCAAGGAAAACAGGAAGGGGAACGGGAGGCCGGAAATTTGCCTGTCAGCCCGCAGATCCGGCTGGATGATGTGGTTTTTTGTTATCCGGGATCTCACAAGCCTGTGATCGATCATCTTTCCCTGTGTATGGAGCAGGGGAAAAGGGTGGCGGTGGTAGGCCGCAACGGAGCGGGAAAGTCAACCCTGGTCAAGCTCCTCCTTGGTCTGTATGCGCCTCAGTCCGGAACCATTTTCATGAACGGGAAGCCGGCAGATCAGGATTTTCTGAGGGAATATGGGAAGCACTGCGGCATCCTGTTCCAGCAGTACAATCTATATGCCTGTTCCGTCGCCCATAACATCGCTCTGGATATGGAATATGACCCTGAGAAAGTGGAATTATCGCTGGAGGCCTGCGGCTTTTACCAATACGGAGCTTTTCTGCCGGATGGGATCCGGACTGAGGTCACAAAGGAATTTGACGCGGAGGGAATTCAGTTGTCCGGGGGCGGAAAGCAGCTGCTTGCCAGCGCCCGCCTGTATGTTACACGGAGACCTTTCTTTATTCTGGACGAGCCGTCTGCAGCCATGGATCCGCGTATGGAGCGGGAGATGAACCGGCGGATATGGAAGCTGACGGAGGGAATTACCACAGTGATCATTTCCCACAGACTTTCCATGACGAAAAATGTGGACCAGATCTTTTATCTGGAGGATGGTAAGATCGCCGAAAGCGGTACCCATGAGCAGCTCTGCGCCATGGGAGGCAGGTACGCCGCCCTGTGGAGGGCGCAGACGGAAAAATATCAGGACAGGCGGGAAAAGGACCAGACCGCCAAATAAGGGCAAAAACTATAGCGCTTGTCTGAAAGTTCGGCTATAATACTTGGAGAAGCAATTGAAAGAAGGCTGTGAAAAGGAGCTGTTCGACGGCCTTGCGATTTCAGAGGAAACGGAGACATAAAAACCTGCCGCCGCAGAATTACTGGCTGAATACCAGCGGAAACGATGTCCTGAAGCGTTTTGTGAAAAGCATGGACGCAATGGGAGACCGGAAAATGCTCACCAAAACGGAAATGGAACAGCTTGTGAACGGGGAAGAGGTTCAGAAGGAAATCCGTCAGGAGTTGACCTATCCGGAGCTTTATTCCTCTCCGGACAATATCTGGAGCGCTCTGTTCATGACAGGCTGCCTCAACTGGCGGGGAGAGCCGGATGGAAAGCGGTACCGGCTGGTCATCCCGAACAGGGAGATCCGCAATATTTTTACAGAACAGATCCTGACGCTGTTTAAGGAGGAAGCGTCAAAGGATGGAAAACTGCTGAATGCGTTCTGCAATGCGCTTGAGGCGGGAAAGCCGGAAGAGGTGGAAAGACTGTTCACTTCCTATATGGAGAAAACGGTAAGCATTCGGGATACTATGGATTGATGATGCGGATGTGGGAATTATCATAGAGGTGAAATACACCGAAACAGATATGGAATCAGAATGTGAAAAAGCCCTCCGGCAGATCGACGAAAAGGGATATGCGAAAGACTGGAAAAGAGATGGGCTCCATACTGTTTTGAAATACGGCATTGCTTGCAGCGGGTGAATCGAATTGTGGAAAAAACAGCATGGAGAGAAAAGAAGATGACTGACACAAAGACTGGATATACGACGCTGCTTCTGGATATGGACGGAACCTTTCTGGATTTTGAGGCGGCGGAAAAAAGCGCATTCAAGACGGCAATGATCCGGCATGGCTATCCGGCGGGAGAGCGGGAATACGCCGTGTATGGACAGATCAACCACGGGCTCTGGGAGGCGTTTGAACGGGGCGAGATCGATAAGCCCACGCTTCTTTCCACCCGGTTTGGAAGGCTGTTTGAGGCGCTTGGGATCAAAGGGGACGGAGCGGCCTTTGAACGGGAA